>JAJXWW010000176.1 GCA_021781415.1 Planctomycetota bacterium | reverse complement strand
CCGATGAGGGGTAAGAGACGAAAGGAGACGCCGAAACCACTCGTTTTCATCAAACCCCTCACCCCCGACCCCTCTCCCCTGAGTACAGGGGAGAGGGGAGTAGCGCTGTACTGTTAAAAACGGACGGCATCGACTCGGGATTGGGAATGAGACCAGAGCCAGTACACCGGAAGACCCGTTAAGACGATAATCATGCCCGGCCAAGTCGTCATGGGGCGATAAAAGATCAAGACCACGACGATTGCGGTCGCGCCGACGAGATAGAAGCCCGGTATCAGAGGATAGCCGAACGCGCGATAGGGGCGATCCGCATGGGGCCTGGTTCTGCGGAGACGATAAACGCCGGCGATGGTCAAGACGTAGAACAGCAGCGCCGCCGAGATGATGTAGTCGAGCAGATCGTCGTACAGATTGCCGTATTTTCCCTCTTTCACATTGTAGGTTCGCGGCAGGACGAGCAGTGCCGCCCACGCGCCTTGCAATAACAATCCCCAGGCCGGCACCCGCGCGGCATTGAGACGGCCCGCGGACGCGAAGAACAAGCCATCGCGGGCCATGGCATAGTAGGCCCGCGCGCCGGCAAGGATGAGACCGTTGTTACATCCAAACGTCGAGATCACAATCGCCGCCGCCATCATCGGTACGCCGAAATCGGGAAAGATGCGCGAGAGAGCCAAAGTGGCCACGCGGCCGCTCTCGGCTTGCTGAATGTCGGCGAACGGCAGGGTCACCAAGTAGGCGAGATTCGCCAACAGATAGAGGGCGATCACCGAAGTAGTGCCCAGCAGCAACGACAGCGGCAGATTGCGGCGCGGTTGGCGGACTTCGCCGGCCGTGAACGTAACATTGTTCCACGTATCCGAGGAGAACAGCGAACCCGTCTGCGACACGCACAAGGCCACGAACAAGCCGAACGCCGTCGCCGCCGTCAGACCGCCATCGAGATCGCTCAGCGTCCCGCGCGCCGTCCACAAATCGCCGAAATTGGAGCGCACCGCCTCGGCGTTCCAGCCGAGCGCGAAGCCAACGACGATGAGACCCAGCAAGGCTCCGGTTTTGGCGACGGTAAAGAGATTCTGAACGATTTTGCCATATCGAAGACCGCAAATGTTCGTCGCGGTCAAGAGGGCGATCATGAGGATGCCGGCGAACTGAGCGGTAGAGAGCGACACGGCGTAACCGGAAGACACATGCCAGGGACCGAGCAGATAGTTGTTCTCGGCCACGGTCGGCCAAAGGACGCCGACATAGCGCGCGAAGGCGACGGCCACCGCCGCGATGAAGCCGGTTTGAATCACCAGGAAGAGCGTCCAACCGTAGAGGAAGCCAACCATCGGCGAAAACGCCTCGCGCAGATAGAGATATTGACCTCCCGCGCGCGGCATCATGGCCGCCAGTTCGCCGTAGGAAAGCGCCGCGCTGACGGTCAACAGTCCGGTGATCGTCCAAGCGATCAACAGCCAGCCGGGGCTGCCCAACTCGCTCGCCATCTTGGCTGGAACGATGAATATGCCGGAGCCGATCATCGAACCGACGACGACCATCGTGGCGTCGAAAAGCCCCATGTTGCGGTCGAATTCGCCTTCGAGATTCGGTTCGTTTTTTTTCTGCTCGTTCATATCCGGCGTCCTCTGGGAGTATTCTGACCTTTCTCGGCGGGCGGCGCATCGGGTTTTTTCGACACAACCGCGCGAGCGATGCCTTCTTCCGGAGTCATTCCTTACAAAATCTTTAGCTTCGGCAGTCAATTCTTACGGAAAAGTAATCTCGGTGCGTGGCTTTGGCCTTCTTCTCGGTGTTCGAGACAATCCTAGCGAAAATGTAATCTCAAGCGCGGTAGCATCTTTTGGTAACGCAGCGTAAACTTACCTAGTGCGCGACGCTTGCCGCGAGGGGGAACCGCTTGCCTCCAAGCGAAGGTTAAGGCAATGCGAGTTTGCTCGTTTCGTACTTACGATGCGTAGGGGTTGTCGCGGCCCCACGACTTCACGATCTCTCGGAGAGGAACTTCGGCATGTGGCTAATCAAGGCGGCGCTGCGTAACCCCTACATGGTGGCTACGATCGTCTTCATGATCATCTTCCTGGGTGGGATTTCGCTCTACAATATCCCCATCGACATCTTGCCGGTGTTCAAATCGCCCGCCGTGCAAGTCATCACCTACTACCAGGGTATGCCTGCTTCGTCGATCGAGAAGACCATCACGAACCGCATTGAGCGTTGGGTCAACCAATCGCCTGGGGCCATGTTGGTCACGTCGAAGTCGGTGCCCGGCGTGAGTATCGTGCGCGTCTACTTCCGCGATGACACCGATCCCAGCGGCGCGTTGGCCATGACGGGTCAGTTGGCGTTGGGCACGCTGCCGACGCTGCCGCCCAACACGCTGCCGCCCGTGGTGTTGCCGTTCGATCCGACGGCAACCATGCCGCTGGGCGTTCTCACGGTCGCCAATGCGACGATGGGCGAGGCCGACGTGAAGGATGTGGCCCGCATTCAGGTGCGCAACGCGCTGGGAGCCGTTAAGGGATGCGTTGCTCCCGTCGTCGTGGGCGGCAAGGATCGCACCATTCTTATCTATCTCAAGCGCAATGAGATGGAAGCCCGCAATGTCTCCGCCACCGACGTGGTGATGGCGCTGAAAAACGGCAACATGATGACCACGCCCGGTATCGCGTACTTTGGCGACAATCAGCTCCTGCTCGACTCCAACATGATGGCCAACAACATCAAGGAGTTGAACGAGCTGCCCATCCGAGCCGTGCCGGGCAACCAAGTCTACCTCAACGACATCGGTTCCATCGTGGACTCGGCGACCATTCAAACCTCGCGCGTCCGCATCGCCACGGCGGAGACCCGATGGGAAGGCAAACGCCAAGTTTACGTTCCCGTGTATCGGCAACCCGGCGCTAGCTCCTTGGCGGTCGTCGACGATTTGAAAGCCAAGCTGAAAGACATTCAAGAGTATCAATGTCCTCCAAAGACCGAATTGAGCTTCGTCATCGATCAGACGATCTTCGTTCGCCAAGCCATTCACAGCCTCATTCAGGAAGGCGTCGTCGGCGCGATCCTGGTGTCGATCATGATCCTCATCTTCTTGGGCAACTGGCGCATGACGCTCATCGCCAGCATGTCCATCCCGCTGGCGATCATGGGATCGATCATCTGTTTGTACATCACCGGCAATACCATCAACGCCATGACGCTGGGCGGTTTGGCCTTGGCCATCGGCCCGCTCGTGGACGATGCGATCGTCGAACTGGAAAACAACCACCGCAACTACAGCATGGGCAAATCGCGCATTCGTGCCGCGCTCGACGGTTGTGCCGAGGTTATGGTGCCGGTGTTGGTGGCGACGTTTACCACCAACATCGTGTTGGCTCCCGTGGCCTTGCAGCCGGGCATGGGTGGCTTCTTGTTCCGTCCGTTGGCGTTGTCCGTCACTTTTGCCATGTTCAGCTCCTTCTTGCTGTCTCGTACTTTCGTCCCCATGATGTGCGCTAAGTTCCTACCCGACGAGCATCGCGGCGGACACGCCGATCACGAGTCGATGGGGTGGTTTGCCCGCTTCCACCACTGGTTCGAGGGTTACTTGGATCGAGCGAATCAGTCTTACGAGATCCAGCTGAATCGCATGATTAAGCACAAGTACAAATTCCTCGGCTTCGTCATCATGCTCTTGGTGTTGGCCGGATTCCTGGCCCCGCACATGCGGCGCGAGTTCTTCCCCCAGGTGGACGCCGGCCAGATCACCGTCTTTTTCCGCGCTCCCTCGAATCTGCGCCTCGATGCCACCGAACGGCGGTTGATCGATTTCGAGCGCTTCATCAAGGATGTGATCCCAAACAATGAAATGGAAATGGTCGTTAGTGAACTGGGTATCGATCCCGATTGGTCGGCGGCGTATACGGCCAACTCCGGACAGCAGGACGTGATCGTCCGCATTCAGCTGAAAGAAGAACGAACCAAAAGCGCTCAAGAATATGCCATTCTAATGCGCCACGAAATGGCCAAAGATCCGAAGTTCGCCGACATCCGCGTGAGCTTCGACACCGGCGGCATGGTGTCGAACGCGCTGAACAGCGGTGCCTCCTCGCCGATCGATCTCCAGATTTCTGGCGGCCAGTCTCCGCGCGGCTCGTTGGAATTGGCCAAGCAGATTCGCAACCGCGTTTCCACGATCAAGGGAGTCGTCGATGCCCGCGTGCTGCAACGCCTCGACGCGCCCTACCTGTTCATCAACGTCGATCGACCCAAGGCGGCGGAGGTTGGACTGACGCCCGCGGATGTCATCAATCAAGCCGTGTCGGCCATGAACTCCAGTATCTCCATCGACCGCAACTTCTGGGTCGATGTGAAAACCGGCAATCAATACTTCGTGGCCGTGCAATATCCGGAATATCCGAGTATGAACATCGACGATCTCCTCAACGTCGAAGCGCGCGGCACCAATCAGAAAACGCCCATCAAACTTTCGAGTTTGGCCACGTTCGAGCGTAAAGACGGGGCCGTCGAAATTGCCCACGACAGCCTGATGGCCGTCTTCAACGTGCAACTGAACCTAGAGGAGCGCGACATCGGCCACGTCGCCGCCGACGTTCAAGACGCGCTCAAGGCCATGAAAGCGCCGCCGGGGTTGCATTGGGTAACGCAAATGGACCAGACCATTAAGGCCCAGGTCACGAAACTGGTGAAGGATAGCTACAACGGCAAGCTACCGCGCGACGGCTGGCACTGGGAAGTCGCCCGCGATGGCACGGCCAAGGAAGTCAAGGATGTCGAGAGCAAATTTGCCATCACCGAAGGCATGCGTTGGCAGATGCGCGGCGAATACGAGCGCATGAACGAATCGTCGGTCAACCTGGCTTACGGTTTGTCCGGAGCGGTCGTTCTCGTCTACTTGCTGCAAGTCGCCTTGTTCCGGTCGTGGGTCGGGCCGTTCATCATCATGTTCACCGTGCCGCTGGGGTTGATCGGCGTCGTGTTCATGCTTTACCTGACCGGCACGTCGTTGAACGTGCAATCGGAAATGGGTGCCATCTTCCTCGTGGGTATCGAGGTGAATACCGGCGTGTTGATGGTGTCGTTCGCCGACGAACAGAGGGCCATGCACAACCTCACTGCCAAGGACGCCATCATTCGCGCGGCAACGATTCGTTTCCGACCCATTCTGATGACGTTCTTCGCCTGTTTCATCGACTTGATCCCCATGGCCCTTGGGTTAGAGCGCGGTAGCGAAGCCAACGTGCCGTTGGCGCGAGCCGTCATCGGCGGCTTGGTGTGTTCCACCTTGCTCTCCCGCTTCGTTCTGCCGGTGCTGTACAGCATGTGGGTGCGAGACGGCGCGCCGCCGGAAATCGACTTCGAGGCCGAGATGGCCGCCGAACCGATCCCGATCGAACCGGCAGGCGGCCACGGCCATGCGTCCGCGCCGGGAGGCATGGTGACGGCCACCGATTTGGGCCACGGCCACCATCACTAATCGCCCAGGCGAACCTCATTTCGTCGGAGCCGGAAGCGTAAGCGACGGATTCCTATCCGTCGCTTACGCTTCCGGCTCCGAAATCTTCTCTTTCCAACTTTCTCTCCACCTGCTCTAATAGGAGCGGCCCGCCGTTTGCATCCCACCTTGATCTGGAAGGAAACCTACCGTGTCGAGCCAACCTACCCATCGTCATACCTTCGGATTAACGCGACGCGAACTGCTGCAAGTCGGCTACAGCGGCCTGCTCGGTCTTAGTTTGCCTTCGCTGCTGGCTCGTTCGGCAGGAGCCGAAGCCAACGCCGAGAAGCGCTCGCCCCGTAGAGCGAAGTCGGTCATTCTCGTTTTCCAGACGGGCGCGCCCAGCCACCTCGACACGCTCGATCTCAAGCCGGATGCCCCACCGGAGGTGCGCGGCGAGTTCAAGACGCTGGCAACCAAAACGCCGGACCTGCGCATTTGCGAACACCTCCCGCGACTCGCCGCCCGCTCGGACAAATACGCCGTGGTGCGCTCCCTGGCTCACCGCGAGAACAATCATCTCGTGGCGACGCACCATGTACTCACGGGTTACAAGCAACCGGGAGCGTTCTTCGATAAGGTGGCCTCGCGCGACGATTGGCCTTCTTACTCTTCGGCTCTCAACTACTTGAAACCTCGCCGCGACGGCATCCCCAGCGGCGTCAACCTGCCGACCTTTCTCATGGAGGGACCGTTGACCTGGCCCGGACAGCACGCCGGATTCCTGGGACCGAAATACGATCCGTGGCAAATCAGCAAGGATCCCAACGCCGCCGATTTTCGCGTGGACAGCGTCAGCCTCGCACCTGGACTCGAGATCGAACGGCTGCGAGATCGGCGCGCCTTGCTCGCCTCGGTCGATCGGCAACAAAGGCAGTTCGAGGAGTTGGCCGAGTGTCGCCGTCTGAGCGATCAGCAAGAGCTCGCGTTCTCGGTGTTGACCTCCGGCAAGATCGCCCGCGCCTTCGAGCTGGAGCGCGAGCCGGTCGCCGTCCGCGATCGCTACGGACGGCATGCCTTCGGGCAATCGCTCTTGTTGGCTCGGCGACTGGTGCAAGCGGGCGTGCCGGTCGTGCAGGCCAACATGGGGCGCGTGCAAAACTGGGACAATCACGGCAACATCTTCCCGACGTTGAAGAATCGTTTGCTGCCGCCGTTGGATCAGGGCGTCGCCGCTCTTTTGGACGATTTGGACGCGACGGGGCTGCTCTCCGAGACGCTGGTGATGGTACTGGGCGAGTTCGGCCGCACTCCGAAGATCAGCAATGCCGGACGCGATCACTGGGCACCCTGTTTCTCCGGCATCTTCGCGGGAGCCGGGGTGCAAGGCGGACAGGCCATCGGCAAATCGGACAAAATCGGGGCCTATCCCGCCACGACGCCGTACTCGCCGGACGACATCGGAGCGACGGTCTATCACGTTCTCGGTGTCGATCCCACCTCGGAGGTGCGCGACCGCCAAAATCGTCCCGTGCAACTCAATCGCGGCCAGGTGATTCAGTCGTTGTTCACCGGCGCGGCGGGATGAAGCGAGAGCCATGCGCCTTCTCGATTTGACCTTGCCATCGCTGGCCGAGAATCTGGCGCTGGATGAGGCGTTGTTGCTGGCAGCGGAGTCCGGCGAGGGCGGCGAAGTGCTGCGCATTTGGCATTGGCCCGTGCCGGCCGTTGTCCTCGGTTCGGGCGGCAAACTCGCCGACGATGTCCGCGAAGAGGTTTGCCGCGCCGAGTCGGTGCCGATCGCGCGGCGGTCCAGCGGCGGCGGAACCGTGTTGCTCGGTCGAGGTTGTCTGATCTACACCCTCGTATTATCCTACCAACGCGATCCGGAATTGACACAAATTGGATCGTCTTATCGCTTCATCCTCGGTCGCATCGGCAAGGCGTTGGGAGAGGGGATCGGTACCGTCGAACGAGCGGGCATAAGCGACTTGATTCTCTCGGGACGCAAGTTCTCCGGTACGGCGCAGCAGCGCAAACGGGCGTTTCTCCTCCATCACGGCACGTTGCTCCACGACTTCGATTTGCCGACCATTTCTCACTATCTCCACGAGCCGCCGCTCCAGCCGGAGTATCGCGCCGGGCGAGGACATCTCGAATTCGTGTGCAATCTACCTCTGGAAGGTGAAGAGATCGAGCGCCGGCTACGAAGCGTCTGGGAGGCGCACGACCTCCTAGCGAACTGGCCCACCCAAACCGTGCGCCACTTGGTCGCCGCGAAATACGGCAATCCAACCTGGACGAACAGACGCTAACCCGACTGCGTCGTATGGGGCGTGCGTCGGATACATGGGGGGAACGAGAAAAATAGCCCCTCTCCCCCTGTACTCAGGGGGAGAGGGGTTGGGGTGAGGGGGTGTATTCTCCGAGTATTCTCGCCCCTCACCCCCGACCCTCTCCCCTGAGTACAGGGAGAGGGGGGCTTCCCGGATGGTCTCTGAGCCGCTTCGCTACCACGCACCTTTCTGTCGCGGTTGAGGATCGTCTTTCCGTTCCGGATAACGCTTTGGGATGGGAAGCTATAAAATAAAGCGCGGCGTTCGGCGAACTACCAATCAGAGTCACCCGAATTATTGGCGAGGTCATCGTGGCGCAACTCAAGCAAGTTGTGGATCCGTTCGGCGAGGTGAACGTCTATCCCGCGCCGGGCGGCAAGGTTCGCATCGTGGCCACCATTCTGATGGAGCCGCACAAAGAAGGAGCGCAGACCGGCATCGCGCTGGACGGCTCCGGTTCCATGAGCAAACTCTACGGCGTCGAGGATGGCAGCCGCATCCTCTCGCCCATCTTCGGCGGTCCCAAAAAGCTGACCAACGAAATCACGCCCATCGCTCAGAATCTGTGTGCCTACTTGGCGCGCAAGATCGATGCCGATGGCGGGACGACGTGCATTTACTGGGCGGTCGGCGAGAACGGCGGCGGTATTCAGGAAGTGGGCGATTTGACGGCGGACGAAGCGGAACGGCATGTGTTCGGGCCGCCGAGCGATTTCGGCACCGGAACCCGACTCCTTCCCGCCGTCCGCTATTTCGTCGATCGCTTCCGCTCCGCGCCATGGGGTTTCTACGTCTTCATCACCGACGGCGAATTGCACGATCTCGACGAGGTCAAGGCGTACAGCGTGCAGCTGGCCCGCGACATCGCCGCCCATCGCCGCAATCCGCTGAAGTTCATCCTCATCGGTGTCGGTTCGAGCGTCAACGAATCGCAGATGGAGGAGTTGGACGACCTGGATAGCGGTACATCCGTCGATCTGTGGGATCACAAATTGGCTGCCGAGATGCGCGTCTTGGAGGAAATCTTCGCCGAGGTGGTGGATCGCAACGCGCGTGTCGCCGACAACGGACGCATTCTCGATGGACGGGGCAGCGTCGTCAAGGACTTTAGCGAGACGGGGATGCCGGCGTTCTTGGAGTTTGAATTGCCTGCGGAATCGGAGTCTTTTACTCTGGAAGTGAACGGCGCGCGCGTGCAACAACCGCTGAGCGCTCGGGCGCGAACCATCGCTCCATCCGCGGAGGCCAAGCCTGCCGCCAAAGTCGAGCCGGAGGAAGTGGACGATCCGAACGCCGAATGGCGCGGCATCGATTTGGTCCTCGAAAACGACGCGAAATCCAAGGACGAGTAACTCCTCCTACTTCCAACGAACCGAGTTTAGAGACAATCGGAGTCTTTCCATGTCGCAACTCAAGAAAGTCGTCGAACCGTTCGGCGAGGTAAACGTCCACCCCGCGCCGGGCGGCAAGGTCCGCGTCGTGGCCACCATTTTGATGGAGCCTCATAAGGAGGGGGCGCAGACTGGCATCGCCCTGGACGGTTCCGGCTCGATGGCCAAACTCTACGGAGTCGGCGAAGCCGAAGGGGGATTCCTCGCCTCGTTGTTTGGGAAGAAACAACAGCCGCACAACGAAGTCACCCCTGTGGCGCAAAAAGTCTGTTCGTATCTCGCGCGCAAGATCGACGCCGACGGCGGGACGACATGCATCTATTGGGCGGTGGGTCCGAGCGGCAGCCGGATCGAGGAAATCGGCGACCTGCGCGCCGACGAGGCCGAACGCCACATCTTCGGCCCACCCCAAGACTTCGGTACCGGAACCCAACTCGTTCCGGCAGTGAAATACTTCGTCGAGCGCTTCAAGGATGCTCCATGGGGTTTCTACGTCTTCATCACCGACGGCGAGTTGCACGATCTGGAAGCGGTCAAGGCGTACAGCACACAGCTGGCCCGCGACATTGCCGCCCGGCGGCGCAATCCGCTCAAGTTCGTCCTCATCGGCGTCGGCCCCAGCGTCAACGAAGGGCAGATGGAAGAGTTAGACGATCTCGATACGGGAACGTCGATCGACCTGTGGGACCACAAGCTGGCCTCCGAGATGCGCGTGCTACAGGAGATTTTCGCCGAGGTCGTGGATAAAAACGCGCGCATCGCCGACAACGGACGCATCCTCGATCCGCATGGCCGGACGATTAAGGATTATTCGGATATGGGAATGTCGGCTTTCTTGGAGTTCGAAATGCCGTCCGACGCCGAGTATTTCACGCTGGAAGTGAACGGCAACAAGATCCATCAGGGCCTCTCCGACCGCGCCCAAGTTCCCCCGCCGCAACTGGCGACGTAGCCGCTCCAATGCTCTCGGCGGTCACTCGCCTCGTGCGGGAAATACTTCTTCCAGCGGCACTTCCCATTGGCCGATGCCGATGCTGACGAGGGCGAGGTTGCGTTTGAAATCGACGCGGACGATGCGTCCAGGTTTGTGAAAGCCCCGCAGCTGCGCTAATACCCAAGCGCGGATTTACCGTTTAGAAGGTACTTCGATGTAAGGAATCCTTAAAGTCATTTTCATGCTCTTCTTGCATTCGCTGATTCGTTTTTGACGTTTTGTTTCGTTCGGCGCGTCAGTGGCCAAGATGTACACCGTCCAATCGCCAACCGCGCCGGTGAGTTCCAGCCCCTTCCAAAGCTGGAGACGTTGCCGAATTTGTCCAAGTAAAAGAGTCTCTTCCAAAGGGTCGTTGAGTTGCTTCCATGAAAAATTATAGCTGGGTAACACGCCAGTGAAAGGCGAGGTGGGATTGCCGATGGGATTGTCGGGAGGCACAATGAGAAAACGCAAATTGACCACTGGAAATGGATTTTCGCCGGCTTGTCGTTCGTGGACAAGCGAGCTATCGCTCAGCAGAAAATAGTAAGACGACGACGGATTTGGGGCGACTTGAATTTCCGCGAAATCCGGAGAACGATCTTGATCGTCGTCGTGTTCGTCGAGAGTGAATCGGAACTTGAAGTAGCCCAGCGCTTTCCTCCGCAGTTCCACCGAATCGTTTTCGGCAAGCCGATGCAAAAACTGGACTTTCTCCATTTGCTTTACCCGGATCGGGTCCAGGGACGCTATTTCCTTTACGTCGGAGGGCAGAGGAAGGAGGCGGCTGCGCGGGTGGACATCGTCAAACCAAACGATCTTGGCACCACTCACGCCAACGGCGCGAGCGAATCCGAGATGCTCGTCGGGCACGGACGCTTTTTCCAGGAACAGATCGTTCCATTCCTCCGCCGCTTCTTTGAATGCTTTGGCCAGAGTTGCGGCGGCATCCCGGCGACAGCGAAGGTCGATAATCTTCTCGATCTCCTGCAAGGCCCACTTGTCGCGGTCGGCTAACGGTTTGGCCTGGCTCTCCTTAACGTAGAGCGGTCGCAGCCATTTCCCTATACCCACAGCGGGGGGAAGTTTGGGAACATTGAGCAGGCGCAACCATTGCACCATGCCCACGGCGCTCTGCGCGGCTTTATCCAGATAGTAGGCGTGTTGCCGTTGGAGCATCGGATTATCTACATCAAGGATGGCAACAAGGCTCGGCTCATCCACGGAGGCATCCACTTTCGGATCGGAATTGGGATCGACCCCCCAGCGCCGGCAGGCGGCATAGTAGTGGCGAAGTTTGTCTTCGTTCAAAGAGAGTCGTTTGATCGCGGCCAAGACTTCCCGCTCCTTCTGTTGCATCAAAAGGCCGGCTTGCGTGATATAAAGGGTCCCCATTCTCTCGTTGACAAGCGCTTTCTCGACACCTTTTCCGGCAGCTTCCTGTCGCTTTGTCGCCGCCTCCGCCAGCAACTTGGCAGCATCTCGGTCAATGGTGGCGATTTCCAGTTTGGTTTCGGCGTCTTCGAGTTCGTGCTGGGCCGCCTCAACCTCTGCTTCCAACTCGTTGAAGTCCTTTTGCAACTCATCAATCTTCCGCGGAATTTCCTCCCGGGCAATCTTTCTCAGATCGTCCTCCTTGCTGTTTTTCTGCGCCGCTTCACTTTGTTTCTTGATGTCCTCGAATTTCGGTTCAATCCGCTCTTTGATGAGCTTGTGAATCGTTTCCTTTTTCCACTTCTTCTGGACGGCCTCCACGCTTTTCCTAAGTGCTGCCATCTCTTTGTCGACAGCTGGACTGAGGGCGATGATCCGTCCCTGTCCATCCTTCACGATGGTCATGCCGCCACCGAGAACTTGCCCCAAAAGTTTTAACGCTGGGTCGTCCGCTTTCGCGCTATCGACCCAGCGCTTGAGTTCATCGCGAACTTGCTCGATTTTGCCAACGGCGGCATCGTAATCGTGTTTGCCGAGGCGATCGAGGATTTCGGGAGGGCTGGCTCGCATGACATCCTTTAGCGCGTCTGAAATCGCCTTCCGGCGTTTCTCGTTATTGAGTCCCGTCAAGGCGGCAATCCGTTCCGAATCAGAGCGCAGCGTATTGACGATCATGCCGCCCTCTTGAAACATCTTGTTCAAGAGATTCTTGAGCGCGGTATCCTTCTCAAACTCAACACGCAGCTTGCCGAGATCAATTTTAACGGAACCATTATCGAAGCTAACCGGAAGACCACTGCCGACCACGCTGACAAAGTTTCGCAGTTTTTGAGCTTCCGCTTCGATCTCCTTCGCAGCCTTCAGCCTTTTGATTTTGTTCAGCGCGTCTTCGACATTTTTCTTGGCGTTGCCGGTGAGTGGATCAATATCCCGGCCTTTGTTGCGCAGCCATTGGTTTACGTCGTTGCGGGCGCTTTTCAGATCGTTGCCACCCCAGCGATCAATGGCGAAATTGGTCAAGGCACCAGCATCTTTGGCCACATCCGCAAGTTTTGGGATTGCTTCTCCAAGGTTTGAGAAGTCAATGTTGCTGGCCTTTTCCGCGATGGTAAGGGCTTGGTTGACGGTCATGGCAATCTGAAAAGCCTCCGGCCCCACGAACGGCGTGAGAACCGCGCCGACGACCGTGACGATGCACTTGAGAATGGAGAAAATGGACGACTTGTGCTTCTGATCCTCGATTTTTTGAGCCGCCTCCAGGAGGCGCGGTTTCATGGATTCCAATTGAGCCGTGGCATTCTTCACCAGTTCCTTTGCCCGGTCGAGCGCTTCCTTCAACCCCGCGAGTTTGGCCGCCGCCAGTTCGCGCGCCTGGGCGGCAAGCCCGAGTTGTAGCTCGGCTTTCTTCACTTTATACTTTGCCGCCAGGGCGTCGAGTTTCGTCCAATCGTTCGCAAGATCGGCGATTTGCTTATCCAACGCCGCCAATTGCTTGAAACAGTCGGCCACTTGCTTGCCCTGTTCGGCGATCTCCAAGCCGAGCCGAGCGACGGCCAATTCATCCGCGAGGATGTCATTTTGGGCGATCTGGTCTTTGTATTGTTGCCTCAAATCCGCCTTGAATTGCTCGTCCTTAACCGCCGCATTCAATCGGTCAACATTTGCGATTACCTGACGGTAATAGTCGTTAAAGGAACGTTGCGGCAAATCGTACGGCGTCCAACGTGCTATTCCATCTGTCGTCGCCGGTCCTTGTAGCCAAGCGGAAACCGCAGAAGGATCTTTCGCTGCATAAGCGGCGAGTATCGATTTTTGAATTTGGTTGGCGCTGGTTGTCATCGCTGCCAGTTGGGCGAGATCGCTCTTGACTCGCTTGCGTTCCGCATCGTCAAGAGACGAAGATTGGAAACGCAAGTTCCCCTCTTTATCTCCTGGCACAATAGCGGGAGGAAAAAGCCATTCGCCGAAACTTGGGGGTGTCGCATGTCCGGTGAAATAGCATTGCAAGTCATCGCAATAAATCGCGTCCAATCCCTTGACACGGTCTTTCAATTTTTTCAGATATTCCTTTACGGAAGAGTTATTCACCGCAGTCTCATAGCGTTGCTTTTCAAGCGTAGGGCGTTCCGCTTCCCAAAGAGCGTAGCGGTATGCGGCGTCCGTGGCGTCGGCCAGCGCATGGACAATATGTCCTTCTTTTGGCCAAGCGTTCCAGCGCACGAATCCATTAGCGCTAGGTTTGACTGTCCGAAGCCCCTTACTGAAATCGCCGATGTGAGGATGCTTTTCTTGGAGCTTGTGCCACCATTTCTTCAAAGCGGCATCCGAAGAACCCGCAACGACTTGGACACCTTCGTGCTGATAGCTCAACAGGATCACATAACGCAGCCAAACGGCCGCTTGGGGCATCGATTCGCCATTGATCGGTTCGGCTGCGGTTACCAGATTCTTGATTGCTTCACAAGAATCGGGAGACCGATTCTCTCGCTCAGGTTTACCCAATTCTCTGAGCAGATTGGCAAGCCCTTCATGGGTCGTGTGCCGATTGCGGAAGTCGATAAACAAATGCAGTTTGGCGAGCCGAGCTTTGAAATCGGTGCCGACTTTATTTTCCTTTTGATCGAAGGCAAGCAAGTCGGTGTTCTTAGAAAAATTCTTGAGCCAATACGACAGCGAAGTTAGGTCGAGATTATCAGACTTCCTTTCGTGCCAGGTGTCCAGTTGCAGGTTGACGAGCGCCCACAAGCTGAGGATGTCTCGCGGCGCTTCGGGAGCGTTGTGAGGAGCGCCAACCAGATCGAGCGTCGAAAGAGAACGGTCGAGTTTGAGACGGGCGCGGAGCGGATCGGGCGAGTCACCTTCTGCGGTACGGATGTGGGAGTAGAGTTTCAGGAGTAGTGCCAGGGCCGACTCATCGTCCTCCGGACGGTCCAGCGCGAGTAGTTCCTCGCGGTGCTTGGAGTCCGCACCGTGACGGCTGGATTCAATGATCAGAAGGCTAAATGTAGCCCAGGCGTGGATAAAGCCCTCGGCTCGATCACGGAGAACGGAATGGCGCACGAGTTCATAGACCGGAGTGACGCCGAGCTTGCGAATGGCATCATCGCGTTTCACCAATTCCTTGAGTTGATCGCGTAACGGAGAGATGGCCTTGCTGCGATCCAGTTTCAGAGGTTGCTTGTGGATAAAGGAATATAAATCGCTCAGGTTATGCTTGATGTGGCTGACAGCCACCGTCAACTCGCCATCGACGGGCCGTAGCACTGTGGATACAGACTCGGCTTCGGTTTTAGATGGATGCGCTTTGGTGGAAGGCGCGGACGCAGCGCCGCGCTCTCGGTCGGAGAAGGCGCTTATTAGGCAAAGCGAGAGCGACCAAAAGAGTATGCGGCGCATGGCAACATCCTCGATAACTGCTAATGCCGAAAAAAGATCTTTTTCGAAGTATTACATCAATTTAAAGCAAGTACACTATCGCTTATTGAAACTTGATGATGTAATTCACGGCAATGTTGATGGGACGAGATTCGGCATCGCCTCCAATAATTTCGTGGATGTGCTTGCCAGCAGGCTGCATTCCTGCGCCTGGCGCTGCAAACGTTTTGTTGTGAGTGGTCACTTCGGCCCCATCTTTATTTGGGTCCGTCCCCCAGTTAAACCGAGTCGAGATTGGATGGGTATGCTCTCCAGCCTCGCTTGTGCTGAACTTGCGTGTAGGCATCGCCGTCGCACATCCCTGTTCATCCCCAACCGAACGCTTTTCCTCCTTGTCCCGCCCTTTAGCAACGCCGGTGATGCTGCGGTCTAATCCCCGAAGAAATACACCGCGGTAGTCGGGTAACATTTCCGCGAGCCCGTTCTTCGACGGAGGCAGAACATCGCGCAATTCGGCGAGAATGCCACCTTTGGGTATCTTCTGGCTACGTTTTTCAAGCTGTACATGCAGTTTGACCTGCAAGTCATCGAGTTTACGGCCATCGCACAGCAACCAGCCCATTTCGAGTTCAGTCCAGACGCCGTTTATCTTCCGTGGAGGCCAATCGCCAGCGAAAGCCTGCACCGATCCGATGGGTGGACTCGTTAGACGGAGATGCAGTAATGCGTCCGCTAGCATTTTTACGAGTTCCTCAACATCTGCCTTCTCTTGATCCTCAGCAGTGACTCTGCCAGCGGGGAGCAGAGAGGCAAGAGTGGCAAACGCTTCGCGTCGAGAAATCATGATCGGATTCTCCAAAGGGGTGAGAGCTATCGGTTCTTCACTTCGATCACAATCGCCTTGTCTGGTGTTGCTGTTGGATTGTCTTGCCCATCGTAAAAGAGCAGCCGCAATTCCTTGAGAGCCTTCGGCGCGATCCAATCCCCGCTCTTTTTGTCTTTTGTCGCAGGGCCGCACAAGATGCAGCCTGTCGAGTGTTCCTTTTTATTTCCGGCATGAAAAAGAATATCGCTTCGACCCGGCACGCCAGCCACTTCGAGAAGAAAATCGCCTTTTTGTCCGAGCTTGCCGCCTGGCCCCTGAACGAAGTTTTTCTTCGATTCGTGACGAATCACGCCTTTGTAGTTTCCGGCGGGAATTTTCTTCTCCGCGTTCTCGTAGACTGTGCCAACGTCCTTGCCGTCCACGGAAAGTTTGCCGACGATCAAGCCGTTGTCTGTCTTGCCTCGCTGGACAACAACGACGAATCTTTTCTCGGCGGCCTCGCTGGGCTGTACGAGCAGAAGCGCCATCAAGACTGTCAAAATGCCGAACCCGATGTAGCGAAAGCGAACCGATGGTTTGCGGTTGCGCAAAGGAGAGGATTTTTTGATCTCGTTCATCTTCATTCTCCGTTGAATGTGCTTTTCAGAGATCAAGACAATACATTTCTTTTAACCGCGTACTCAGCCGCTGTCAAGCTATTGGCCTGGAAAAATTTCCTCCAACGGCACTTCCCATTGTCCGAGGCCGACGCTGACGAGAGCGATGTTACGTTTGAAATCGACGCGGACGATGCGTCCGGGCTTGTCGAAGCGCGGCACGCGGACGACATCGTTGGGTTGCAGTTTCAGACGCGCTTCGCGCAGGGCGACGGCTTCTGCTTTCTCGCGCTCCATCTGTTCGGTTTTCTGCCGCAGTTCCTCGCGCTGTTGTTCGGCGTGATGTTGCGCTAGCAGCGCTTCCTCGCGGGCTTTCTCCGTTTCCTCACGGAGTTTCTGCAATTGCGCTATCTCGGGAGCGCGGCGTTGGCGACGGCGCAGATAGCGTTGGGCGCGGCGCAGCAAATCGCGCGGCAGTTTCAAGCGGCGCGCGATCCGCAGCGCATTGCTCATGCCGAATTGACCGATGTGCAAGCGATACGTCGGACGCAACGTCTCCACGTCGAACTCGACCGCTCCGTTCTCGGCGCGCTCGTTGTGAAAAGCATAGGTCTTCAAATCGCCGAGATGCGTCGTCGCCATCGCCCGGCAGCCGATGCGGTCCAGTTCGTCGAGGATCGCTCGCCCCAAAGCCGCGCCTTCGGTGGGATCGGTGCCGGCACCCATTTCGTCGAGCAAGACGAGACTGCCAGCGTCGGCTTCTTTAAGGATATAGGCGATCCTCGAAATATGGGAACTGAACGTACTGAGCGATTGTTCGAGACTTTGTTCGTCGCCGATGTCGGCGAAGATGTGCTGAAAGATCGGGACGTTGCTGCCTTCACCGGCGGGAATGTGCATGCCGCATTGCGCCATCAAGGCGAGCAGGCCCGCCGTTTTGAGGCAGACCGTTTTGCCGCCGGTGTTGGGGCCGGTGATGATGAGCAGGTTGAAGCCGAAACCGAGGCGGATGTCGATGGGCACGACGGTACGCGGCGAACCGGCTGCCTCGGCCGGCTGTTCGCCGCGGAACAGATGCAACAACAAAGGATGCCGCGCTTGACGCAACCACAGTTGCCCGTCGGTGTTGATCTCCGGCTCATACATGGCGAAATCGCGGCTGAAATGCGCCTTGGCGGTAATCAGATCGAGATGAGCGAGAATATCGACGGCATAAGTGAGCGGCTTGGCGATGCGGCCGACTTCGCCACTGAGTCGGCGTAGGATGCGGCGAATCTCGCGCTCCTCTTCGCCTTTGAGGACGGAGCGTTCCGCGCTGAGGGACGCGACTCCCGACGGCTCGATGAACACGGTTTCGCCGGTGCTGCTGGTGCGATGGACGACGCCTTGGAGCTTATGGCGATGATTGACGGCAACGGGCAGGACGTAGTGATCCCCGCTGACGGTGGCGTTGGGATAGCGGAGGATTTTGCGTAGTTCGGGATCGCGGAGCAGACGGCGAATCTGATTTTGGACGCGCTCTTCGACATCGCCGAGTTTGTGGCGGACTTGTGCCAATTCGCGGCTGGCCATGTCGAGGACATGGCCGCGTCCGTCGATGCAGCCGCCGATGGTCTTGGCGACCGGCCCTAAGTCTTCGATGGGGGCGATCAGGTCGGCCAACTTCTGATGGTGGTCGCCGAGCCGCATACGATAGCGATAAATGTTGCCGGTGCAAGTGAGCGTGTCGGCGACTTCGAGCAACTGTTCGATGGTGAGTTGCGAGCCGATGGCGGCGCGGCGAACGAGGAGGCGAACGTCGTGCAAACCACCGAAGGGCGGCGCGAGTCCTTGCCCCAAGGCATCGACCATTTCTCCGACGAACGCCAACTCGCCGCGAAGGTGTTCGGCGTCGGTGCTGGGTTCGAGTTGGCGCGCCAATTCCTTGCCGAGCGAGCAAGCGGCATAACCGGCCAGCAACTCGCGGATCTTGTGAAATTCCAACAGCTCCAGGGTATGAGCGTCCATCGTCACCGTGTCGTTCATGGAGGCGAAGACAGACTCGCCTTATGTCGGGTTCGGGAAAAAATCGAAACGCCGATCGTAGTTCTCGTGTCAACGATGGCTCCGACCCGGAATGAGGAATCGACGCATTCCGCTCGAAATCGCCGCCGACCGAGGTTAGGGTTGCAGATGGAGCATGCGCCAAACGTACTTGGCCAGCATGTCGGTCTCCAGATTGACGGCGGCCCCCTCTTCCTTGAATCCGAGCGTGGTGTGAGACAAGGTGTGAGGGATCAAGGCGACGCTGAACCGATCGGTTTCAACCTCGACCAGCGTGAGGCTGACTCCATCGACGGCGACCGATCCCTTGGGGGCCATCTGTTCCGTCAGGTTTTGGGCGCAGCGGAACCAGACCGTGACCCAATCGCCCTCGACGTGCCGCTCGGCGACACAGCCGACCCCGTCGATGTGCCCCTGAACGAGATGACCTCCCAAACGGTCGCTCAGTCGCAGCGAGCGTTCGAGATTGACGCGGTCGCCCCGGCACAGTTGACCGAGATTGGTGCGTTGCAAGGTTTCGGGTCCGAGCTGGAAAGCGAAGGCATCGGCGTCGGAGGCAACGACCGTGAGACAAGCTCCATTCACGGCGACGCTCTCGCCGAGAACCAACTCCGAGGCAATCTCCGGCGCGGTCAGGGTCAGGCGGCAGCCCGGACCTTCCCCAACGACTGCGCTTACCGTACCGAGTGATTCAACGAGTCCAGTGAACATGATGGAGTGCTATGGGTGGATGCTGGGTTCTTTGCTCCCGTCGAGATCCGCGATCGGGGGAGTGTTCCGCGCAGTCCGGAAGAGAACGTGGCGCAACAGACCGCTCAGGGCGTAGCCCCAGAAGAACAAAAAGCAGGCGAAAGCCGGCAGACGTGCGACGAGGAACAACACCATCACGACTTGCACGAGAACGCGGAACGAACGGCGTCCGCGCAAAACCTGCTTGGTGATGTGGGGATAGGAGACGCGCGACACCATCAGGAGGGCGGCGAGGAGCGTGCCCAAGGGGGACCAGATATTGACGAACGGCGTCATGATTTCTGGATGGTTCGCACTCCACTCGGTCGAGCGAAGAATGGCCAGGGAAACGACGCAACCGGCCGCCGCCGGCGAGGGCAGTCCTTTGAAGCGCTTGTGCGACGCGGGATCGGGAGAGTTCTCCAGATTGAAGCGCGCCAACCGCAGCACGGCACAAACCATGTAGAGAGCGGCAATCATCGCCACGGTCTGACCGACCAGGCTTTCGTGCCAATCCATTCCCAGACGCAACAAGAGAAAAGCTGGGGCCACCCCGAAGCTAATGACATCGCACAGACTATCGAGCTGGCCGCCGAAATCGCTGGCCGACTTCGACAGTCGTGCCGCGTAGCCGTCCAGCACGTCGAAAAGCATGGCGAACAGAATCAGACACGCGCTCAAGACGAAATGATCGTGCAACTCCTCGGGCGTCGATTTTGGCCCGATTTTGCTGGCGTAGGCGATGGACGCAAATCCGCATACGCCGTTACTCAGCGTAAGGAGCGTCGGCAAAATGGCGATTCTTCTCACAATGCGCGCGTTCCTTTCCTTTCCACTCCGGTGCGGTTGCGATCGACGTATCGAGATTACTCTATCAAGTACCTCAACCGAGTACCAGCGGCCTCCCGCTCGATTTCGGCGGTCGGCGCTGCGATCCCACTCGCTTGAAGAACTACGGCCGACTCCTCCTTCAAGCCCGGCATTTGGAACTGCGCTCTTGAAGCCAAGGGAAGCATTTTCATTTTAACACGTTGCCGTCTCTCTTACGACTAGCTCTCCGCGCTTTCGTTACCCATGGATCGTGGCCAAACTTGTGTCCATCGCCACGGTCCTTATTTCAATTCGATGTCTTGCTTCTGGTTCCCGGATGGAACGGTGTACTTCAGCCCCGAAGTATCGATCGTGTAGAACTTGGCGGAGATACGAACGTATTTGCCGCGAGCCTTGGACGAAGATGGGGCGGACGGTTGGTCTCCGCCTGGGGGAGGAGCGGGCGGCGCGCCTTCCGTCTTGGTCTTGTTCATCGCGTCGCGCACTTCTTGGGGCAAGCTCAGCGAGGAACCGGCGATGGGAGCGGGGCTGGGTTCCAGATCGCGGTTATCGACGCTCACCAGCACCTCGCCCGTCGGCAAGGAAACCTCATAGTTGCCCCCTTCGTCCAATTCGACGATAACCGGATTGGCTTTGGGATCGGAGGGACGAAAGGTCACTTTTCCACCGGGCAACGGCGCGCCGTTCCAGAGTACCCGACCGGAGAGTTTGCCCTTGCCCTGACCGCAACCGGCGACGACCGCGACGATCGAGAGCAATCCCCATCGGAGCCAGGCGGCGCGCATCCCGCCGTTTCGCGCTATCAAAAGCATTGTGAATCTCCAGGAGAGAAAGCCGAGCGGGGATCTCGATCGTCCCCGCTCGTCGGGCCACTACCAATCGCTGGGCAGCGGGAGACCGTCGTTGGGTACAATCGCCAACCACCACGTCGTGCCGCTGATGCCCTGGGCCAAGAAGCGCACACTACCGTCGCCGAGTCCGACATTCATGCCAGCGGTGTGGCCGGAGGAGGCGTATTGGCGGTAACACCCTCCGTTGGTGGCAATGAAGTTCCTCGGCATCACTTGGAAGAGCGATCCCGGTCCTTGTGCCCAGCGCGTGCCATCCACTCCGACGCCGCCGCCGAATACCGCGGAGAGACGGTCGCCGGGATAGCTGTCGTCCGAGCCGCCCACGCTCGATTGACTGCCGTGCAAGACGCCTCGCATCCACCAGCTGCCGCCCGTCCCGCCGCCATCGCAGCGCGAATACTTCTCGGCAAAGAGAATCGTATTCGACGTGCCGTCCGTAAAGGTGGCCGGGATACGGGCCATTCCATCCCACACGGTCAGATAGTTCGCATAACTCGGCGGGGTATTGGCGTTGTTCGTTCCACCGAAGACTTGGAAATTACCCGCATAGGAAGTGTCGCCGTCGCACCAATCGAGACAGTTGCCCAGACTGGGGTCGCTGGGGCACTGATACGAGTACACGCGCGATTTGCGCAGCCAGGTCATGGTCGAGGGATTGACGGAATCCCACGTCGGCCAACGGATGCCGATGTTGACGTAGGTTCCAGGAGCGGCTTGCCCGACGCGGCCAGCAGGATCGATGTAAACGGCGGTGTTGTACACGTTCGTCTGTTCGAGATAGGGCAAGAGATGATACAAGAGTGGAGCCAGGTAGGCACCGCCGAAGTTGCTCGACATCGGCGGCAAGCGACCGTTCACGTCGTTGCAGTTGTGGCAGGCGAGCGCCATTTGCTTGAGATTGTTGGAACATTTGGCGCGCGCCGCCGCTTCGCGCACCTTTTGCACCGCCGGCAATAGAAGCCCAATCAAGATGGCGATAATCGCAATTACCACCAACAATTCGATGAGCGTGAACCCTTGCCGCGCGGTCTCGGACACAGGACGCTTCGGACCCATGACAGCCTCCGGAGAAAGGATCGAAACAAAAAGAGAAGATTAAGGAAAGTTCATCAAGAAGAGGAGCGTCTGTCAAGCGAAATGTCGGAGGAATGAGATGTTTTTCACGATTTGCTCACTCCGCCTTCGTCTCCCGCTCGCTGGCGCGAGACGAAGGCGGAACGATGGGGGCGCGGCTTACGGCTTGGTCGGCTCGCTTGCCTTTGAAGGCCGCGAATGGATGTCTTTCGTTTCCGCACTCGGCGGATCGACTCCCTGAAGATTCAGCGTGCGGACGGCTTTCGTCTCCAGGTCGATCACCTGAATGCGATGAGCATTGGTGTCGGCGACATACAGTTTACCGAGGGCATGGCTGATGCCGCCCGGCTCGTTGAACAGCTTCGCTTTCTTGTCGCCGCCAACGAAAGTCTTGCACGCACCGCTGCGCGGATCGAGCGTCTTGATTTTGCTGTTGTAGGTGTCGGCAACGTACAGCGTGCCATCGACGTAGACGATGCCCAAGGCGTGTTGGAGCCGCGCCTTTTGTCCCACTTCGTCGATATCGCCGAAGTCGAACAGTCCGGTCCCCACCAGCGTGGAGACTTCTCCCGTGCCGTCGAGCGGGACGGCTCGAATGGCGCTGACCTCGCTGTCGGCGACGAACAATTTGTTGCCGTCGGTGGTCAAACCGCTCGGCTGGGCGAAGCGGCTGCGGTCGCGCGGACCATCGCCGAGATCCTCCATGCCGGAGCCGGCGAACGGAACGATCGTGTGTTTGGCGAGATCCAGAACCCAGATTTGATGCTGACCGGCCATGGCGACGTACAGTTCGCCGCGCGCGAAGAGGAGATCCCAAGGACTGTTGAAGGCGGTGCGCAGGGCGGCCCCCCCCTTTCCTCCATAGACGCCCTGTTGCCCCGTGCCGGCGATCGTTTTCACCGTTCGCCCTTTGAGATCGACGGCGCGAATCATGTGATTTTTGCGATCCGCTACATACAGAGTCGAGCCTTTGAGGGCCATTCCTTGTGGATCGTTGAACATCGCCTTCTCGTAGTCGCCATCGGCGTGTCCGGCCTTGCCGTTGCCCACGATGTCGAGTTTCTTGCCGTCGAGGTCGGTGACGACGAGGCGATGGTGGGTGCTGTCGGCGATGAACAAGCGTTTGCCCGCGCCGTCGGCCAGCACCTTGCCGGGGAACCACAGCGGGCTTTTGGCTGCCAAGTCCGCCTGCGCCTTGGTGAAGTAGATCGGCTTCTCGTTGAGGGTCTTTTTGCCGCGATGCGTGCGAATCAGTTGCCCGATGAAGCGGTCGGCATCGTTGTAAATGCGTTCTTGTCCGGGATACGCCTTTACAAAGTAGCCTTCCGGATCGATGATGCCGACCGACGGCCAACCCTCGACGCCGTAGGCCATCCAAATTTTTCGGTCGGCATCGTTGAGAACGGGATGGTGCAACTCGTAGCGCGCCATCGCCTTCTCGATACTCTTGGGATCTTTCTCGTTATCGAACTTCGGCGAATGAACGCCGATAACGACGATCTCATTCGGATACTTCTTCTCCAACCTGACCAGATCGGGGAAGAGGTGCAAGCAATTAATTCAGCACAGAGTCCAAAACTCGACGATGACGATTTTCCCGCGCAGATCCTTCAACCGGATGGGCTTATCGGAGCCGAGGGTCGGGCCGACCGCGCCATCGAAGTCGGGCGCTTTGAGACGAGCGGGCGGCTGCGCCTGCGACGACGCCATCGGCACGGCGAGAAGCAACAGCCCCGCGCACACGAGCGGCGCGGCGGCGCGAACCGTTCGGCGAACCGAAGCGCGTTCGAGGAGATGTCGGAGCATAAACGCTCTCCTTTGGAGGACGGGTGAAATCGAAGCGATGAACCCCCTCATTTTACCCCAAATGCGCCCGCGAGGCAATTTCCGAACGCCGACTCAGTTTTGAGGCGTACCATTGGAACCCCACGCGATTGCGGAGCGGACGGCGGCGAGAAGGTCGGCCATGGCGATGGGCTTGCAAAAAAAGTGCGCGATGCCGAGGCGGCGCAGTTCGTCGGCCTCTTCTTGACTGGCCGCGCCCGTACACACGACCACGGGTAAATGAGGGAAAAATTGCCGTAGACGCGCGCAGAGATCGGCACCGCTCACGTCGGGCAGTCCGACATCGAGCAGCACCACGTCGATGGGAGACGAGGGCGTTCGCAGCAGTCCGATCGCATCGTGGCCCGTCGCCGCCGTCAACACCAAATAGCCCTCGCGCACGAACAACCGAGTCACGGCGTCGCGGACCAATTCATCGTCTTCAACCAAAAGTAAAGTGGGTTGATGACTGTGTGTGGAATTCGCCTTCATGCCAAGTTCTCGGCGACGGCTTAAGGTTCGCTCGCTCCATTTGGTGGGGATACAGGGAGAGCTTGAACCGGATATAGTTTAACATAGTCAAAGGAATGACCGAATGGCAAGGAAGTCCGCGCGATTCTCCGGCGGCGCGCGGCTTGCCTTTCGGAGTTTCGCTGGAACTGGAGACGCTGCCATTATGCACCCGCCTCTCGACACCGACGAGTATGACGTGGCGCTGGAGCAGGTTGCGACCCGTTTGAGCAAGGCGCGCCGCGTCGTCGCACTGACGGGGGCGGGCGTGTCGGCGGAGAGCGGTTTGGCCACCTTCCGCGGCGCGGGAGGGCTGTGGGAAGGACACCGCATTGAGGACGTGGCCACCCCGTCGGCTTTCCAGCGCGACCCGGCCCTGGTCTGGCGTTTCTACAACGCGCGCCGCGCCAATCTGCGAACCGTGCAACCCAATCCCGGCCATCGAGCTTTCGTCGAACTCGAAGATTATTTCGTGAATCGGTCGGAGGGCGAGGGGGCGTTCACGTTGGCGACACAAAACGTCGATGGCCTACATCGGACGGCGGGTAGTCGCCGCGTTCTGGAATTGCACGGCAGTCTCCAGCGCGTCCGCTGCACGCGCTGCTCGTACCTCGCCGCCACCGACGAAGCCTTGCCCGACCTACCGCACTGTCCTCAATGCGGCCAGCTGTTGCGGCCCGATGTGGTATGGTTTCACGAGATGTTGCCGGCGGACATATGGCGCGCGGCTGCGGAAGCCACGGCGATCTGCGAATGTTTCCTCGTCGTCGGCACCAGCGCCATCGTTTATCCCGCCGCCGGATTGATCGACGCCGCGCGAGCCGCCGGGGCGATGGTCGTCGTGATTAACCCGGAAGCCACCTCGGCCAGTCGGCGCGGAGGTTTGGCGCTGCGCGGGCGCTCCGGCGTGGTTCTTCCGCAACTGATGCAACGCTTGAGAGGAGGTGCGGCGTGACTGCTCGACGACTGGATGGCAAACAATTGGCGCAGACGATGCAAGCGGAGATCGCCGAAGAGACGGCGAAGTTGCTGCATCACGGCATTCGTCCGGGTTTGGCGGCCGTGTTGGTCGGAGATAATCCCGCCAGTCAGATTTACGTCCGCAACAAACGACGCGCTTGCGACAAGGCTGGAATCGCCAGCTTCTTGCACGAACTACCCGCCGGTACTTCCGAGGCCGAACTTCTCGAACTCATCGATCGTCTCAACGCCGATCCCGCCGTTCACGGCATCCTCGTGCAGCTACCGTTGCCGAAGCATATCGACGAATCGACCATCGTGGACGCCGTCTCGCCGTTAAAGGACGTGGATGGGTTCGGCCCCCATAGCCTGGGTCTATTGGCTGCGGGTCGGCCTCGCTTTCTCGCCTGCACGCCGCACGGGGTTTTGCAATTGCTGGTTCGCAACGATATCCCATTGGCCGGCGCGCACGTCGTCGTCGTCGGTCGCAGTAACATTGTGGGCAAACCGCTGGCCCTGATTCTGATGCAAAAGGGGATCGACGCCACAGTGACGGTTTGCCACAGCCGCAGCCGCGATCTGACCGCGCTGACGCGCTCCGCCGATGTGGTGGTGGCCGCCCTCGGACGCGCCCACTTTCTGCGCGCCGACACGATTCGTCCCGGTGCCGTTGTTGTGGATGTGGGGATCAATCGTCTGCCCGATGGCTCGCTGGTCGGCGATGTCGATTTCGAGCCGGTCAGCGAAGTGGCCTCGGCGATCACTCCCGTGCCCGGCGGCGTGGGGCCTATGACCATCACCATGTTGTTGTACAACACCCTGCAAGCGGCGCGGCTGTCGAGGAAGACGCGGCAATCTTCTTGAGGCAATGTCCAAAAAATGCCGACAAAAGCCTTGACAGCTATTCGATACGATTGCATAAGATGAAGGAGTGAAGAAGATGCTCGCGTTCCCGGCGCGAGCGGGTTCGCCTTCGGACCATCAACCCGCGACGGCCTAGCGCCGTCTCGAAAGGAGCAGTCGCCATGATTTATGGCGAGCCAGAAACGCCACGGTTTCTGGTCGCGTTGCAGCGACTCAAACGCCTTCAACGCAAAAAGGAGCGGCAAA
The DNA here is from genome assembly GCA_021781415.1 of Planctomycetota bacterium. GTDB lineage: Bacteria > Planctomycetota > Planctomycetia > Gemmatales > Gemmataceae > JAJPHU01. Next base: position 67,654 of record JAJXWW010000176.1, on the reverse strand, counting down.
CTCGATTGGCCAAGCAGCGCGTTCGCGCCGTATTGCGAAAAATGCGCGCCTGTTAGTCGAGACCGTTTTTCATTACCGTCGCAACTCCGCACACGACACTTTCCGTCCGTGTTCGGAGTTGTTGTCTTTTGTGGGGGGTGTCGCGCCGTCATGGTCTACCTTTCGCGCATCTACACCAAATCGGGCGACTCCGGCGACACCGGCCTCGGCGACGGCAGCCGTGTGCCGAAGGATCATCCGCGCGTTGCCGCCTACGGCAGCGTCGATGAGCTGAACGCGGTCCTCGGTCTGCTCGTCAGTCAGTTTCCACAGGCGGCGGAGATCGAATTGGTGCGGAGCATTCAGAACGATCTCTTCGATGTTGGGGCCGATCTGTGCCTGCCGCAAGCGGCGGCAGAAAAGCCCGGCGCGCATCTGCGCGTGCGGCCCGAACAAGTCGAGCGCCTGGAACGAGCCATCGACCGATTGAACGAGCATTTAACGCCTTTAACGAGTTTTATTCTCCCCGGTGGCCAGGGGGCTGCGGCGTGGTGTCACTTGGCCCGCACCGTCTGCCGCCGCGCCGAACGCGAGGTGGTGACGTTGAGTCGCCTCGAATCAATCGGCTCGCAAGTCGTCGTATACCTGAATCGCCTGTCGGATCTCCTCTTCGTCTTGGGGCGCGTTTATAACAACAATGGTCGCGAGGACATCCTCTGGCGACCGGGGCAAACGCAAAGTGTCTAAAACCTGGTTGGCCGCGACGCGCAGCGGAGCGTGAGGCAACGCGCTCCGCTGCGCGTCGCGGCCAACCAAGTTGGGCGCAATCCGATGGACAACTGCTCGAATAGAACGAAAGCGCGAGATGACGAGAGTAGGGGCGAACGACCATGATCGACACGATTCGGATGCGGAATTTCAAGTGTCTGCGCGACATTTCCATCGACTTGGAACCGTTCACGATGTTCGTCGGCGCGAACGGCAGCGGCAAGTCGAGCATTCTGCAAGCACTCGATCTACTTTGCCGGACCTTTCGGGGTCAGCAAGTACAACTGGACGAAGAGTATCAAGCGAATCGTACTCACGGTGCAACCGAAGCGGTCGAGCTATCGTGCCGATCGGGCAAGGACCACTTTCGGTATCGAACCAAGACGCAGCCTCTCCAGCCCGCTCTCTCTCAGAATTGGGCTGATGCGGGGGCCTCGTTTGCCACGAACGGAAATCCACTGAATTGGAATCAGTGGCGACCACAGAATGGGACGCTACCCAACCCGGTGTGTCTGCGGCTCGACCCGAACGCGCTGCGTACCGCCGGTGGAGGCAACCCTCTCGATCCTCGGATCATGCTACCGAACGGGCAAGGATTGCACTCGGCCACGGCGAGCATGAATCTGGAAGACCCGGACCTATGGCTGAAATTGCAAGAGGATTTGCGGCGAATCGTCCCCGCCGTCCGACGGTTGCGGCACACCCCACAGAATGAACTGCTCTTCGACACCATCAACGGCAAGGGGCTTAAGGCGCAGCAGGTGAGCGAGGGTACGCTGCTGACGCTGGGCCTGCTGACGGCGATCCACGGAGCGAACAAGCCCGGAGTGCTGTTGCTGGATGATCTCGATCGCGCCTTGCACCCGAAAGCTCAGCGGGAGTTGATCGACCTCTTGCGCGGCGTGCAAACGACGAACCCTGAGATCCAAATCGTCGGCTCCACCCACTCGCCGTACTTGCTCGATTGCATGAAAGCAAATGAGGTCCGCATGATCCAGCTGAGCGACGACGGCTCGACGGACTGTGCTGCATTGAGTCGGCACCCGAAGTTCCAGAAATGGAAGAACGAGATGCACTCCGGCGAACTGTGGAGTATGTTTGGCGAAAAATGGGTGACGGAACAGGGGGCCGCTTCATGAGTCGAGCCTTTGCCGTAGTCCACGAAGCCGTCGCGGACTTCACGACTGCGACCGAGTTGGCCGACCGCGTGCTGATCGAGGCTATCGACTGGCTGGAGGAGGACCAACTCCCGTATCAGCGAGGATGGGTGGGCGAAACGGCCGACGGCCATCGACTGAGTTGGACGGAGATCAAACAGTTGGCCCGCGCGTCCGGCGTCCGTTCGCACGGTCACTTTGACGGCGAACCGGGCTTGCCCGACGCGATAGCGGCCAGACGAGCGATCGATTATTTGCAATTGACCTTCCCCGAACTGAAGGCCGTCGTGCTAATCCGCGATCAAGACGACCAAGCTGATCGGCGCGACGGTTTGGAACAAGCACGCCGCGAGGATCACGAGGGACTTGTGATTGTCGTGGGACTTGCCATCGTGGAGCGGGAGTGCTGGGTGGTGTGCGGATTTGAACCGCGGGACGATTCCGAGCGAGCGCGGCTCGAAGACGCACGACAACAAGTGGGATTCTACCCCCACGAACGAAGCCACGACTTGAAGGGTTGTAAGGACGATAACGCCAAATTGAGTCCGAAACGAGTCTTACGGGTATTGACGGACGGAAACTACGACCGCGAACGTCGCTGCTGGAAGGAAACCTCGTTAGATGTGTTGCGACAACGAGGCAAGGAAAATGGACTCGCCGACTATTTGCATGAAGTTCGGGAACGACTTGCCCCATTGATCGGACGTGTATCACCCAGTTGAGTAACCCTATTCATTTCAAGGAATCCCATGTTTATTCTCAGTGCCTTCGCCGATGAAATCTCGCCGGACCCGCAAGAGCAAATCGACGTGCTGCGGGCGTGCGGCGTTTGCCACATCGAACTGCGTTCGATTCTGAAAACCAACGTCCTCGATTTGACCGACGCACAAGTGGCGGACCTCAAAGCCTTGCTCGATCGCAATGGCTTCCGCCTCAGCGCCATCGGCTCGCCCATCGGCAAGGTCAAAATCGATACGCCGTTTGAACCGCATCTGCAACGCTTCGAGCGGGCCATCGAGCTATGCAAAGTATTCGGGACGCCGAATATCCGCATTTTCAGCTACTACAAACCGGAAGGCGACGATTGGGGACGCTGGCGCGGCGAAGTGATGGCGCGGATGGTGGAGAAGACGCGCCGCGCCGAAAAAGCGGGCGTGTTTCTGTTGCACGAAAACGAACACAACATCTACGGCGACGATCCGCGCCGAGTGGTCGATCTGTTGGAGACGGTGAACAGTCCGCACCTTCGCGCCGTGTACGATCCGGCGAACTACGTCTTTTGCGGCTACGATCCGTGGCAGGGTTGGCAGATGACGAAGGCGTGGACGACGCACTTTCACATCAAGGACTGGATCGCGGGAGAGACGCACGGCTGCCTCGCCGGAACGGGACAGGGACGAATTCCCGAAGTGGTCGCCGATGTGGCACACAGCTACAACGGCTTCGCCACGCTGGAGCCACACTTGCTGGGCGGCGGGCCGACAGGTGGCGTCACCGGGCCGGACCTGTTTCCCAAGGCCGTGGCCGCCTTCAAAGACATCCTCGAACGCGCGTCCGCTCGACCGCACGGTTAGCCGCGACGCGCAGCGGAGCGCGTTGGGATGAGGGGGCATTGCGCATCGTCGCTTACAGCATGTGCCCCGTCTGAGGCCAGAGGTAGTCGTAGAGGTTATTGAGCAGCAGGGCGAGGAAGAAATCGAGAATGAGGACGGCGATAAACGAGAGGACGAAGGCGCGGGTGGCGGCTCGACCCACGCCTTCGGCTCCCGCTTCGCTGTAGAATCCGCGATGGCAGCAGATGACGGCGATGGCCGCGCCGAAGAACGTCGGCTTAATCAATCCGGTCATCAAATCCCACATCTCCACGAATCCGCGTGTGTTCTCCCAGTAGTAGTGGGCTTCGACGTGGTATACGTCGATGCAAATGAGCGCGCCGCCCAGAACGCCCATGAAATTCGCCAAGATCGTCAACAACGGGATGAGCATCACACACGCAAGAAATCGGGGCGCGCCGAGATAATGGATGGGATTGGTTCCCAAGCACGCCAGGGCATCGATCTGTTCGGTGATGCGCATGGTGGCCAACTCGGCGGCCATGGCGCTGCCGACGCGCCCTGCCAACATGACGGCGGCAAGAACCGGCCCGAGTTCGCGCACTACCGAGATGTTGATAATCTGTCCCAATCGCGTCGCCAATCCCAGATGGGCAAACTCGGAGTACGCCTGCACGGCCAACACCATGCCGATGAACGCCCCGGTAATCATCACCACGGGGATGCTTTGCACGCCGATGCTGTGGCAGATGGGAACGATGGTATTATAGCTCGAACGGTGGCGTAGGCCGAAGACGATCCGCAGCGCGAACACGGAGAGATCGCCGAGATCGTCCACGGCATCGGCGATCTTGCGCCGGCCGAATTGCCAGAGATGGAGCGGTTCGCGGAGGACCGTGGCCATGTCGCTCTCCCACAGGGTTGAGTAAGGTCGGTCTCGCCAGTGCGACCCACACTACTTAACTTCGTCCGTTGGCACGGCTCGTTCGCACTTAATTTGCTCCCCAATGGCCAACGATCTGTCCGTTGTGCCACATTACCCAAACTCTGGCCCGACTGTCCCAAGCGATGCCGGAGAACGGCGGTGCCGAAGTCGGGTCGTCCTCGACGATCACGGGCAGGGCGAACCGAGCCGCGCGACGACGGGCTTCGAGTTGACGCAACCCCATCAATTCCATCTGTCCGGCGAAGAGAACGAAGAGAGCGAGAAAGATCGGCATGGGACTGCGAGCCGGGACGGATAGGCAGGCAATGAAGAACGCGACGAACAGACCGATCCGCACGGCGATCTCGGTAGCGCGCAATTGCCCCTTCCAGATCGAGAGGACGGCCCGCAACACGCGGCCGCCGTCCATCGGAAAACAAGGCAGCAGATTAAACAACAGCAGTCCGACGTTGGCCGCCCACAACCAATAGACCACGCGCGCCAACGCAATGCCCGCCCCCAAATCGGGATGGTAGAACGTGTTCCCGAGACCGATGCCGAGCTGGGCATTGAGAGCCACCAACGGAAAAATGGTTAGGGCCAGAATGAGATTGACCGCCGGACCCGCGACGGCTATGCAGATCTCCTCGAATGGCTTGTCGCTCATGCGTTGCAACCGGGCAACGCCGCCGATGGGGAAGAGCGTGATGCTTTCGGTGCCGATGCCAAACCAGCGCGCCACAAGAGCATGGCCGAGTTCGTGCAATACGACGCAGCTGAAGACGGCAGCCAAACCCAGGAGAACGAACAGGGCGTTAATCGGTCCACCCTCGCGGTTGGTGAGCAGCATCCACGCCGGCAACAGGAAGAATGTCGTATGGACGTAGAGCGGAATTCCGAACAGTTTGCCTATTTTGAAGGAACGCAGCATACGGTCCTGCTTTCGTTGTGAAGGTCTAGCGAGGGCGACTATTATGCTTGTGCGCGAGAATGGTTCACCGAAGCGGATTTTTTTCAAACGAAAGCGATTTATTCTCAAGTTTCGTTGCTTCTCGTCACTCCGGAGTTCAAAGTCTCGCCTACAATAATTGTAGGAGGGAGAAAGTGCCCCGCGAGTGGAAAAACACATTGCGAGCGCGCCGACCAACGGGGGTGCCGGTTCGACCTCGCATAACTCCCAGCAGGAGAGGCTTACCGTGAAACGTCAACCGAAAGGTGCCAAGGAGCGGGCGCAAACCATCCAAGTCTGGACCTACCAACAAGCTCGGACGGCCGCGCCCTATATCACGTCCATCCTTCGTTCTCTGCGCGAACATGCGCTCGAGGCTTTGCTGCACCACCATCGCGTCAAACGCCTCGCCAATCGTCCCGGACGGCCCAATCGAGCCGACCTCATCGCTCAACACGAAGCCGAGAAAGAGGCCCATCGCGCCGACGACCGCTTCCACGGTGCGCTCGACGAATTGCAAGTAATGGATATTTATACTCTCGATCCCATCCAAGGGCAAGCGCTCGTGCCGTTCGTTCACAACGACCAACTGGCGTGGTACGTTTTCGATCTGTTCGACGCCCAGCCGTTGCGCTTCTGGCGGTTCCAGAGCGATCCCGAAGAGACCCGCCGTCCCGTGACCTCGATGCAAAGGGGGTCTGCGGCAGCAACGCGCGTCGTCTGATGCGGCGGAATCGGAGCCTTGCAGTGCAAGCGAGGGGAATCGAAACCCTCGCCTACCCTGTAAGGCTCCGAGGGCTTTGAGGTGGTTGCTTTCATGCGCGTCGAAGTTCCCTCGGATTGGGAGGCCGTTCTTTCGAGCGAATGGACGCAGCCCTATTTTCAGCGACTCCAGGAATTCGTCGACTCCGAGCGCGCGGCGCATCGCGTTTTTCCTCCCGAAGACGATGTGTTCAACGCCTTTCGCCTAACTCCCTTCGAGCGCGTCAAAGTGCTTCTGCTTGGGCAAGATCCTTATCACGACGACGGCCAAGCTCACGGATTGTGCTTCTCGGTTCGTCCCGGCGTGCCGCCGCCGCCGTCGCTGCGCAATGTGTTCAAGGAACTGCGCGACGATCTCGGCTGCGCGATCCCCAACAACGGTTGTCTCATCCCTTGGGCCGAACGAGGCGTGCTGCTCCTCAATGCCGTCCTCACCGTCCGCGAACACGAAGCGAATTCGCACAAGGACAAAGGCTGGGAGAAGTTCACCGACGCCGTTCTTCGCGCCCTGAACGACCGAGCGCGCCCGCTCGTTTTTCTCTTGTGGGGAGCTTATGCACAGAAAAAGATCAAGTTAATCGACAAAGAGCGTCATCGCATCGTGACGGCCGCGCATCCCTCGCCGTTGTCGTTCAAGAAATTCCTCGGCAGCAAATGCTTCTCGGCCGTTAACCGCGCGCTCGTGGAGTTGGGCGAGACTCCGATCGAATGGCAATTGCCGAATTTATAGTTGAACGTGTTCCAGCCTCTTCAGCGCCTCGGCGTGAACGATACCGTTGCTGCCGAGAAGTCCGAAGCGTTGCCAGGCTTCCGGCAGTCCGTATTGCAAGGCTTCGCCGTGTAGCCCCGTCACAACACCGCCGGCCTCGGTCACTAACAAGTGGCCCGCCGCGATGTCCCAGTCGTGAAATTGCGTGTAGTCGTTGACGTACAGATCGACTTCGCCGCGCGCCACCAGCGCGAGCTTCACGCCGGCGGAATATGTCTCGACCACGCGGTTCGGACGGATGGCCTGAGCCATGCGCGACGGCACATCGGGAGTTCGGGAATGGCTTTGCACCATCGCCGACGCCGCCAATTCGCTCGTGGCCGAGACGCGGCAAGCGATCGGTTCGCCCGCGCCGTCTTGCCGCCAACAACCTTGGCCGCGCGCCGCATAGGTGAGGCGTCCCTTGGCCGGTTCCGCGACGACGCCGACGGCGAGTCGGCCTGCTTCGACGAAAGCGATCATCACGGAAAACTCGCCGTTCTTGCGGGCGAAGCCGCGCGTTCCGTCGATCGGATCGACGACCCAGAGGCGCGAACCGACGCTCGCCGTCCCTTCCAAGGACGGCGTCCGTTCTTCGGCGCACAGCGCATCGCCAGGAAAAACGCTTTTGAGATAGCTCAAGATGGTTTCTTGGGCCTGTCGATCCGCCTCGGTGGAAATGTCGATGGGCGCGTCGGGGATGGCCTGGAAGCGCGTGTAGGCTTCGAGAACGACTCGTTCGGCGTGCCGCGCCGCCTCCAAGGCGGCCTGTAATTCGCGCGGTTGCGTCATGCGTTCCTTTCGATGCGACCTCGGCGACGAACGCAGCCGGTTCGCCCACAAAGGGCGAATCGTCTGCGTCGGAGGCCGGGTGATTTCGCTACACCTGTTCGACCATTTCGTTGAACTCGATGTAATGGAGATGGCGATACAGCTGGTTTTGGGCGAGCAGTTCCTTGTGGATGCCGGTGGCGTGGACGCGGCCTTTGTGTAACAGGATCAACGTATCGCAAGAACGAATCGTCGAGATGCGATGGGGCAAGAACACGACGGTGCGCCCCGGCAGAACGCGCGTCCAGGTGTCGTCGAGCAGCGCCTTGGTCTCTTCGTCGAACGCAGCCTCCGGCTCTTCGATAATCAGCAGCGCGGGATCGCGCAAGATCGCGCGGGCGAGGGCGATGCGAAATTGCTCGCTGATCGACAGCGAATGGCCCAGCTCGCCGATGGGTGTCTCGTAGCCTTGCGGCAGCTTTTGGATGAAGTGGTGCGCGTGGGCCACCTTGGCGGCTTCGATGATTTGACCGAGCGTAAAGGCGTTGTCGCCGCAGCCGATGTTGTTGGCCACCGTGTCGTGGAAGACGAGGTTGTGCATCAGCACCGTGCCGATCTGCGCGCGCAGCGAGTCGAGCGTGACCCAGCGGAGATTGTGTTGATCGACGCGGATCTCGCCGTTGGTGGGATCGAGCAAGCGCGGTATCAGATAAACGAGAGCGTGTTTTTCCAGATCGTCCGCGCCGATCAGGCCGATGCGCTTTCCGGCGGGAATGACGAGCGACACTTCTTCGAGCAGCAATCGCCCGCTGCCCGGTTCGCGCAGGGTGACGTTGTCGAACTCGATCTGTTTGGCCAGCGGAGGCAAGAACTCCGCGCCGACGACCTGCCCCACTTCGCCGCGCCGTTCGAGAAATTTGAAGACGTTGTCGGCGGAATCGCGGCCGCGTCGAATGAGCCGCCGCGCTTCGATCCAGCGTTCCAAGGGGCGATAGAGGCTGACGAGGGCCGTACTCATGGCGGCCAACTGTGCCACCGTCAGCTGCCCCGACAACACGAGGATGCCGGCCACGAACAACAGCAACAGCACGCACAGCAAACCGAGCAGCACCAGCAACGGCTGATAGATGGCATCGCCTCGATAGCGAATCATCTGCACGCGGGTGTAGCGCGTCAACTGGCGTTCGACGCGATTCTGGTTGAACGGCTCCATAATGTAACATTTGACCAGACGCATGAGCATGAGGCTTTCGCGCATGATGGTCAAATGTTCCGACGCTTGATGCGTGGCCGTGCGCCCCTGACGCCGGAAGTACGCCGCCACTTGCCCGCCGACCAACCATACTAAAATGGCCAACATGAGGGACGCCAGCGCCAGCCAAAATTGGACGAAGAGCGCGAAGGCGATCAACAAAGCGCACTTGATCGGCGCACGGTAGTATACCGTAAGGCGCGTGTAGAGCGCATCATGGACGGCCTCAATGTGCCGTGCGAACATGCTCACCGCCTCGGACGGTCCTAGAGCGCGAATGGCCAGCGTGCCCAAGCGAAACGTGTGGTGATAGACGGCGCGGCGCAGGCGCGTGGCGGCCTCAATGCTCGCCCGCGCCGCCATCTCGCGCATCAGATACATCAGCACCGCGCCGAGCAGCGCCAATCCAATGCCGCTCAGGAGTAGGCCGATCAGATAGGGCGAGATGACGCCGCCGCCGTTGGCATTGCGCATCCACGGAACCCAGCGCGCCGCCGCCGCCAACATCGGCGTGACGATGCGTCCTTCCGCATGAGAACGGACGACCAAACTGGTAATGCCGACATCCGCCGTAAAATCGACGCCTTCGGTCCCGTCGACCGTGGACAGCGCGCCGACTCCGATGCGGCCCTCAATGATGTGCCCAACGTGCGCGCGCCAGATCGTCCGACGATCTTCGCGCGACGAGGCGGCAAGATCGTCGATCGATAGAAGTTGTTGGACTTTCTCACCGTCGAGTTCGATGGCTTCCAAACGATCTTTCTTCGCGTCGGAATCGAGCGCATTCCATTCGTTAAAAAACCGCGTCTGTTGCAACGGCGTGAGGCTGAGGGAGGTGGGCAGCCGGCCGCGATAGACCATCAAGTCGACGAACAGCCACAAGACGACGAGGAGGGCAACGTAGACGACGCCAGTACCGGTCCCCGCCGCCAAGGCCGTCCACTTGGCGGTCTTTCGATAGTTGAGGTAGGCGCAGGCTTTGGCGAAGGCTGCCGGCTCGGCTTGGCGGTCCATGAGTCTTAGTCCAGGAGTTGTCCGCCGCGCGAACGCGGCCCATACGCATTCGTTTTGCCACTAAATTGATTTTAGCATAAGCAAAATGTTTTTCACGTCCGAATCCGCCTCTGCGGTCGCGCCTCGCTTAGAGAGACGCGGAACCTCTCCCCGTTGTTCGGGAGGCAGCGTTTGGGAGGAAGGTAAGGCGTCTCGAAGATGTAGCGATTTCAGGGCGGCAAATGGAACCACCATTGAGGTTCCTTCCTCGACTTCGGTGCAATCTCTTCGAGGATGATTTCAGAAACGCGCTCATCCTCATGGGCCGTCCCAAAAGCCCCTCTCCCCCTGTACTCAGGGGGAGAGGGGTTGGGGTGAGGGGGTGATTTTCTCCGAGTATTCTCGCCCCTCACCCCCGACCCCTCTCCCCTGAATACAGGGGCGAGGGGGGGTTCGCATAAGCCCCTCTCCCCCTGTACTCAGGGGGAGAGGGGTTGGGGTGAGGGGGGTGATTTTCTCCGAGTATTCTCGCCCCTCACCCCCGACCCCTCTCCCCTGAATACAGGGGCGAGGGGGGGTTCGCATAAGCCCCTCTCCCCCTGTACTCAGGGGGAGAGGGGTTGGGGTGAGGGGGGTGATTTTCTCCGAGTATTCTCGCCCCTCACCCCCGACCCCTCTCCCCTGAATACAGGGGCGAGGGGGGCTTTGCGGATCGTCTCTTAGCCGAGGCAAGGTCGTCGTACAAGTGAAACCGTGCTTGCCGAAAGGACATTGTGCCTTTTATACTCAAAACTTACCGCGAGTGCCCCGACAACCGATGGAGTCTTCGACCATGCCGACCGCGAATCGAATTCGCTTCTCTTTTCCGCGCTCAAGCTTGTTCCTCGTCGGATTCGTCGGCCTGGCGCTGTGGGCCTTGATTCATGCGCGAGCGGCAGAAACCTCGGACAAACTCACCGCCGAGAAGGTCCAGCCGCTTCAGACAAAGTATCGAGAAGAACGGGATGCCGCCGAGAAGGAGGGGCGAACCAAGCAATTCTCGCCCGAATGGTACGAGCGAGCGGACAAACTCGCCCAACAGGGCGACGATGCTCTGAAAGCGGGGCGGTTGCTGGAAGCGCGGGCGAACTTCCGAAGGGCGCGTTGGAGTCTGCCGGTGCTGGCACCCCATCTGCCGCCGCATCTCGCCCGGGTGTTCGGCGACAGCCGATTGAGGTTCACGGGACCGGTCCTTGCCTTGGCTTTTCGTCCCGATGGGCAACGCTTTGCCACGGCCAGCGGCGACGGCGTGGTTCGCGTCTGGGAGTCCGCCACGGGTCGAGAGATCAGCCAATTCACCGGCCACACGGGAGCCGTTTATGCGCTCGCCTTCCATCCCGACGGCAAATCCATCGCCTCGACCGACAATAACAGCAACGACATCAAGCTCTGGAATGCCTCCACGGGAAAACTGGAGAGAACCATTGCCTCGCACAAGGAATCGCTCAACACCTTGGCCATTAGCCCCGACGGGAAGTGGTTGGCGGCAGGTGGAGTGGAAAAGCACGTTTGGGTTTACGATTTGGCGGGGGGAACCGTAAAGCACGACTTGCGCGGTCACAGTTCGGTCATCAAATCCGTCGCCTTCACTCCAGACAGCAAATCGCTCGTCTCCATCGGCGGCGACAAGGCGATCCGCTGTTGGGACGCGATGCAGGGCAGCGTTCGATGGATCACCGTCCTGCCGCGCGGCGATCTTTCGTGTCTTGCCATCCACCCCGACGGCAAGTCGCTGGCGGTTGGAACCGGCGGCCCCGACTCCGCCCGCCTCTTTTCCCTCCTCAACGGCAGCGAGCGCCTCGTCTATGCCGGGCACAATAAGCCCGTGAGCAGCATCGCATTCTCGGCGGACGGCAAGCATCTGGCCACCGGCAGCGACGATGCCAGCGTTCGCATCTGGGATACGACCTCCGGGCAATTGCTTCGCGCGCTTCAAGGAGGCCATACCAGCGGCGTCACCTGTTTGGCCTTTAGCCCCGACGATCAATTCCTCGCCTCCGGCAGCATGGATCAGACGGTGCGGTTCTGGGACGTTGGCAGCGACGAACACTACCGAGAATTGGGCGAACACCAAGGCAAAGTGTGGTCGGCGCTCTTCAGTCCCGATGGCAAGCACGTTGTCTCGGCCGGCTCCGACAAAGTGGCGCGCGTCTGGCCGATCCCCTCTGGGAAAGAGGAACTGGTTCTCAAGGGGCATCGTTCGCCCGTGACGGCGGCGGCGTATAGCCCCAACGGCTCGACCATTGTCACATGCAGCGGCGACAAGACCCTAAAGCTGTGGGACGCCGCCACGGGGCAAGAGATTCGCACCTTCACCGGCCATACCTCCGCCGTCACTTCGGCCGCCTTCAGCCCCGATGGCAAATACCTCGTTTCCGGCGGAGCCGATCATCGCGTCAAGGTTTGGGACACGGCAACGGGCAAGGAGTTGCATTCCTTGACCGGACACAACCTGGTTGTAACCGCCGTCGCCTGGAGCCGCGACGGCAAGCATTTGGCCTCGGCGGGAGGCGATCGCTTGGTCAAATTGTGGAACGCCGAAACCATGGCGGAAGAGCGGACGCTGATCGGCCACGGCGCGGCCGTCAGCGCGGTGGTCTTTAGTCCCGACGGAACCACCTTGGCCTCGTGCGGCGGCGACCGCAGGCTTCTCTTGTGGAGCGTCGCCAAGGGAACCCAGCCGCTCAAGAAATTGGAGGGGCACAACGCCGTCGTCAGTTCGGTGGCCTTCAGTCCCAACGGACGAATGCTCGCCTCCGGCGGCGGCGATCAAGTCGTGAAACTCTGGGACGTGGACGGCGGCATCGAATTACACTCTTATCAGGGGCACTCCAACTGGATTAGTTCGGTGGCCTTTAGCCCCGACGGACATTATCTCGTCTCGGCCAGCGTCGATCGCAGCGTCAAACTCTGGGAGTTGGCCGGACAGCAAAACACGGGAGTCTCCAGCCATCTTCGTGAGGTTATCGCCCTCGCCGTCAGTCCCGACGGCAAGCTCATCGCCTCGGGCAGCGCCGATCGAACCGTCCGACTGTGGGAGATGCAAACCGGCCGCCAGTTGTTCGTTCTCGAAGGGCACGCCAAGGAGATTAACTCTTTAGCCTTCTTTGCAGATAGTAAAACGATTGTTTCCGCCGACAAGGAGGGTACGATCAAACTCTGGGAAACGGCGACGGGCAAGGAGAAACTCACGATTCGCAGCGAGGGACAACAACTGGAGTCCCGCGACGTACCGGCGTTGGCGACGAGTGCCGACGGCAAACGAGTTCTCGCTTGGCTGGCCTTGGCCGAAATCGCCACCTACGGAGCGGGCGACGGCAAACAAATCGCTTCCCTCACGCTCAGGGATCACGCCTCGATCAATTCGCTCAGCTTCAGCGTCGATGGCACGCTTGCCGCCGCGGGAAGAGACGATGGCATCGTCCATCTGTGGGATGTCGGCAAACGACAGCGCGTCGGCGACGATCTGGTGGCGCACGAAAAGGGTCGCAAAATCATGGATCTGTCTCTGACGCCAGACAAGAAGTTCCTGGTGACGGCCGACGACAAGGGGCAAGTGAAAGTTTGGCAACTGTCCGAACGGAAAATGCTGCACGCCATTGCCGCGCACAAGCAAAAGATCGTCGCCGTGGCCATCAGTCCCGACGGCAAACGGTTCGCTACGACGGCCGTGGATAACGTCGTCAAACTGTGGGATCTCGCCGAGGGCAAGGAGTTGCGTTCGTGGGATACGCACATGCCCATCTTATCGCCCGATCCCCGGCCCTTCGTCAACGTCTTGGCATTCACGCCGGATGGGAAGCAGTTGGCGACCGCCAACGGCGACACGACCTTGTACCTCCTCGATTGCCCGTAATTTCTTGCCCCCGACCTCTCTCCCTGTAACTCAGGGAGAAAGGATTGGAGGAGGAGATTGGGGAATCCGCGTCGTAAACCGTTCCACCGTCCCCGGACGATCGTTTGCTCTTGAAATCGTTGTGTACCGCGACTATATCCCAGCGCGAATTGCCAAGGTTGGGAGTAAGCATGAAGCGAATCGCGTGGCTGACGGCGCTGCTATTTCTGAGCGCGACGACCGGATGCGTCGAACGCCGCTTCACGGTCTTCTCCGACCCGCCCGGCGCAGTTTGTTATTACAATGGCCGCTATCTCGGCCCCACGCCGGCCGACGGCTATCTTATCTATTATGGCAAGCAGAAGTTCACGTTGATGAAAGAAGGCTATGAGACCTTAAACGTGGTGGAGCCTTACAATGCCCCCTGGTTCGATCTGCCCGGCATCGATTTTGTCACCGAGAACATCTATCCCTTCAAGCTGCGCGACGTGCGGCAGATTCACTATACCATGCGTCCCTTGAAGTCGATTCCCCTGGAAGAGGTCCGCACGCGCGCCGAAGAGTTGCGATCGCGCGGTCAATACATCGGTATTCCCGCTCCGCCTCGGCCCGTGGCTTCCGCTCCTGTTCCTCCTCCGCCTCCGCCGCCGGAGGGAACCTTGCCTCCACCGCGAACCGTGCCCGAAACGCCGCCGGTCGGATTTAACGCTCCCGTGCCTTGAACGAACCGAGCAGGGCCGTGAACTCTTGATCCCAAAAATCGTGGCGTTCCCACAGACATTCGCCCAATAAAACGATCGCGCCCTCCGGTCGATTTACCACCGCGACGAGGAGGAATCGTTCGAGGTCTTCGGTGCATTTCATCCGCCATTTACTCAGATGGCCGGGTTCCTTGCCGATGTCCGCATCGCGGTTCACGACGCCATTCTTGTCTTTGATTGCTTCCATTTTCATCTGTTCGTAGAGCTTCTTCTCGCGCTGTTGCACGAAGTCGAGGGCCGCTGCCGTTGCCGCTTTGAGATCGGCTTGCTTGGGCAACACGAGAACCTGGAAGACGGCGTCTTTGCCGGCTAGCGGTTTGCGATCGGGGTCCGGCTCGTGGCCGCGAAGCAAGAGATCGAGGGGGCCGTCGTCCTCCTCCGGCCTTTCCAGTGTCCACAGTCCTTTCACGTAGGCGAGCCGATATTTCGCCTGTTTTCCCACGAACGGCACCGTCTCGCGCGGCTTCTCTTTCCAACCGCCGCGCTGATTCAGCGTCGCCAATCCTTGTCGCAGCCTCGCCCAATCCGCTCGAATCGCCTCGCCGTTTTCTTGCAAGTCGCCCAACGGTGCCCACGTGAAGAACCAATAGCCTTGCCCGCGGTACGTCGTCGAATAGCATTCGCCGTTCATCGTCACCGAGTCGACGGTGTCGCCCTGAAATTCCAGAACCCGCGCCGGCCGCCCCGCCAGAGTCGCTCCGTCCTCTTGCGGCTTCATCTCCCATTCCAGACCTTGAAAGTAGGTCTTCAGCTTGCCGAGTACCTCGTCGAGCATCTCGGCGTCGCTGGGCGCACGGGTTCCGTAATTCCGAAACAAGATGCCCAGATAGTTGTTGCTCTCAGTCGATTTCATGCCGATGTGAACGTGCAACTTCATTTGAATGTCTTTATCGCGCTGCCAAGACTTTCCTGGCATGGCGAAGCGCGCGTTGTACTTCTCGGCCACGAATGCCGGATCGTCCTCGATTTGCGCCTTTTTGAAGAAATGCTTCAGCCACATGCCCGCCCATACGGCCAGCGCGAGACCGAAGAGACCGACGACGGCAAACACGACCCAGCGCGATCCGTGCCGTTTCGCTTTCGGTTTGGCAAGGTGTTTCGTTCGAGGAACGACGACATCCGCCGTCGAAGAGAAATCCAAATGCGCCGCTGCCGGAGGCGATTGCACGGGAACGGCGAGGGGCACGGACGGGGAAGCGATGGGCCGAGCGATCGGTACTTGAGACGGCGGCGGTGGAGGAGGGGGCGGCGGCGCGGCGGCGGGTTTGCTGGGGGGAGGAATCGTCTTCTTCCCCGCATTGGGGCGAGCGGCTTCCGCCGAGCCGGCGGCAAAGTGGAACACCGTGCCGCACTTGGGACAAACCAGCTTCGCGGCTCCCTTTATAGCCGTGGAAGCAAACGAATGCGTGCAGACAGGGTTGGGGCAAGGATAGGTCGCATGCATGGTCGGCGCTTCATTTACGGAGTCGTGGAAATCCTCCTTTTAGTGTAGCGGGTTCCGCGGATGGCGTCCCCACTCTGCGCTCCAAAGCCACGACATCATCCATCGACCCGAAGCGTCCGTGAGAGAGGTCCTATCCCTCGCGGACGCTTCAGGGGTGCAATCGCTTGGTAGAGCCTACCGATTAGCGTTCCTCGCGGTCGATGGGCGGCGGGCCTCCCGGTCCACGACCGCCGGGACCACCCGGTCGTCCGCGTCCACCGGGACCACCGGGACCACCGGGACCACCGGGACCGAAGCCTCTGCGCATTTCTTTGAGTTGGCTCTTTTGTTCGTCGTTCAGAATCTTGCCGAGTTTGTCATCGACTTCCTTTTGCAAAGCGTCAAGCTGCTTCTTCTGCTTGTCGCTGAGCTTCAAGCGCTCTTGCAAGAAAGGCGGTAAGATCTGTCCGGGAGGCGGCGGGCCGAATCCACCCGGACCACGACCACCGGGAGGGCCGAAGCCGCCCGGACCACCCGGACCGCCCGGTCCACCCGGAGGAGGTCCAAATCCACCCGGACCACCGGGAGGTCCGAAGCCGTCTCGTTCTTTACCCCGCGGAACCTCGTTGTCTCCGGCCATGCTCTTGGCCAATGTCGCCAACTCTTCTTTGGTCACCACGCCGTCTTTATTGGCGTCGGCATGATCGAACAACCGCAACAGACGGCGATCGGTAATCTCTTCCTTGGTGAGTTTGCCGTCCTTATTCTTGTCGAACGCCATCATGCGTGCGACGAGATCGTTGCTCGCCGCCTTGCCTTCTTTGCTCGGCGGGCGTTCCTTGGGTTGCTGAGCGACGGCCAACGTCAGCAGGCCGAAGCTGAGACCGAGAACGGTGAATCCACAAACCAGACGCATGGTCTTCTCCTTGAGACAAAAGTTATCTGTAGAGTCACTAAAAGGTATTACCGCTTGCGCGTCGCTTCGGGGCCTTCTGGGGGCGTGACGCCGAGTACGATGTCGAATTGAGCCGATAGCTCGCCGAGTTTCGATTTTTCAATCGGCTTAAATTCGACCAACACCAACTCGCGGTCGAGCGGATCGCGGATGCTGCGGAAGATGCCGTCTTGACCGTTTTGCGGGTGTCCATCGATGAATAGCTGCGTCGTCAGCAACTCGCGGCTTCCCTTTTTGACGCGGACGTGGATGTGCGGCGTGCGTCCGGGATAGGGAACCGGCTTGATGGTACGGAAGTAATACTCGCCCCTGCCGCTGGCGGCGCAGCGTCCGAAGCCTTGGAAATTGGTATCGCGCTGACGGCGGCCGCTGTCGCCGGTGTGAAGGTAGACGCCCTTGTTGTCCACCTGCCAGATTTCCACGACGACGCCGCGAACCGGTTCGCCGCTGGCACTGAGAACGCGCCCGGTTAGATGGGTGATCTCTCCGACCGCCGGCGTGATGGCATCGTTGACCACGAGTAAATCGTTGTCGGTGTCGAGAGGCAACTTGTCGGGATAAAACGGTCCTTCGGTCATGCGCGGCGTGCGCGATAGTTCTTCGGCAAAGACGCCGGGGGCGAAGAGCGCCAGGGTTCCCAGCGTCATTCCACCGCGCAGTAGGTTCCGCCGGTTCATCGGTGCATCCATCGGCAACATCGGTCCATCTCCTCAGTGCAAGAAGGGATACGGTCGCGCCGTACAGTTCTCTATAGGGCAAGGAACGAAAGTTCCCGCGAAGGTGCCGTTTATTTTAAGGGGCAAAGGGACGTTCGTCTCAACGAATACGTCGCGCGGAGGTCGGCTTGCGGCTTCTTTGCCAGCGATATACTATCGAAAGGTGTCGCTCCCTTGTCGGCTTGCCGGAAGAACCGAATGGCCATTGCAACCGCTCGCGGACTCGTCGAGACCCTGCGCTGCAACCGCATATTGGAGGCGGAGCAACTCGACGACGTGGAGCGCTCGCTGCCGACTCGTCCCGACGATGCCTTGGCTCTGGCCCGCGACCTGCTTCGACTCGGTTGGCTCACCGCCTATCAAGTGAATTGCATTTTCAAAGATCGTGCCGCCGACTTGGTACTCGGCCATTATTTGCTCCTCGAACGGCTCGGCGAAGGAGGCATGGGCCAGGTTTTCAAAGCCCGCGAGACGCGCCTCGGACGCATTGTCGCCCTCAAGGTGTTGCGCAAGGAACGCATCAACAAATCGGATATTGTCCATCGTTTTTATCAAGAGATTCAGGCGTGCGCGTGCCTGTCGCATCCCAACGTGGTTCACGCCTACGACGCCGAACAGATCGGCGCGACGAATGTTTTTGCGATGGAGTACGTCGAAGGAGTCGATTTGTCGCGTCTGGTGAAACAGAGCGGCCCGATGCCGGTGCTGGAGGCGTGCGGTTGCATCCGGCAAGTTGCTTTGGGGTTACAGCACATTCACGAGAACGGCATGGTCCACCGCGACATCAAGCCGGCCAATCTGATGCGATCCAAAGCCGGCGTCGTCAAAATACTCGACATGGGACTGGCCCGGCTCCGCGAGGAGGAGGAAGGAGAGACGCAAGCAAAGCGCCTGACGCGCTTGGGCGTCGTCATGGGAACCATCGACTTTATCGCTCCAGAACAGGCCATCGACTCGCGCCGCGCCGACATCCGCTCCGATCTTTATAGTCTCGGCTGCACGTTCTATTATCTGCTTGCCGGCCGGCCGCCGTTCTCCGGCGACGATCCGATGGCCAAGTTGCTGGCACACTCGTGCGACACCGCCGCGCCTCTTCTAAGTTTGCGTCCGGAAATACCCGCTCCTCTCGCCGCGCTCGTCGGCAAGCTCATGGCCAAGCGTCCGGACGAGCGCTATCAAACTCCGGCGGAATTGATCGTCGATTTGGCCGCTTTCTTGCCTCAGCCAATCTCCCGCCCCGTGCCCATCGTCTCGCCGCCGGCGAACGACGACTCGCCGTCGCCGTTCGCCGATTTGGTCTCCGACGACCCAAGGAAAATCGAATCGCCGCGCGACTTCTCGAAGCAGCGATCGCGACCATTCCCCCTTTGGATTATCGCCGTCGTCGCTATCTCGCTTCTGCTTTTCGCGTTGCTCGTATGTCTCCTATGATCCGAACCGTTGGCGATGGCGTTAGATTCTCAGTAGTTCTGAGTTCTGAGCAGAAGGAAAAAGACTCGGCACTCAGAACTCAGAACTCAGAACTCAGAACTCAGAACTACTGATTCTTGCTCTTGTTTTCTCGCCGAGTGGTCGATATGCCTTCCGTGCGCCGTTTGCCTCGGAATCGGTGTTGACCGAGGCGCTCGTTGGCCTTCTTCCACGAGCTACCATGAACGAATTCTCTATCCCCAATCGGTTCGGAGCAGCGTTCTTCGTGTTGTGCGGGTTCGCTTTGCCGCCCCCGTCCTCCATGGCGCAGCTGCCGGCGTCCGAGGATACATCCCTACTCCGCATGTGGGAGACCAATCTCGCGTCGAATGCCACGCTCTCGGAATCGGCGGCATCGTCGAGCAATCGCATCCCTCGTCTGCATCTGTTTCGCATCGCGCCGGGGTTCCTCGCCGATCCGATTGGGATGCACGACGACGATTTCGATCTGCCGGGTGTCACACACTTTCCCGGAGTCAACGCCGGCCCAGCCACGGTCGAAAACGCGGGGCCGGAGTGGATACAATTCGGCATGGGCGCGGACAATCCGTACTTCGATTTGCGCCGTCCCGGCGATCCAGGCGGTTTCGGCTATTATCGCGTCAACTCGCAGGTGACTCTGTTCGATTCACCCACGACGAGTTGTTCGATCGGCGTTCAAGCGGTGACGCCCACCGGCTCGCAGTTCGGCGGATTGCCCAACGGGCCTACCGTGTTCAGCCCATCGTTCGGCGTATTCCACGCCGTCAACGACCGACTCGCCCTGCAAGGATTCGTTTCCAAAAACGTGCCTCTGAACAACGTCGGCGACATCGGAGCGTATCCGCTGCGGCGCAATTTCCAATACGGCCTGGCCTTGCAACATCCGCTTCTCGACGAGGGACCGGAGAGTCTGCGCAATCTCTATTTCTCGCTGGGCGCGCTGGGGCAATTCGCCTCCACTCGCGACAGTCTTCGTTGGCTGCCGAACTACGATGTGTTGCCTGGATTGACGTGGCACCTCAACGATAGCTGGTGGGTTTCCAGCGCGGTCCTACTTCCCCTCGGTCCCGCCCGCGCCGCTCCCGGCCAGTGGCAACTCACCTGCGCACTCCAGTTTTAGTGCCGACAGAAAAAACGAGCGGAAGCCTTTCGGATTTGGTTCGGAATAACCTCTCTAATTGTACATCGCTGCTCTCGGATTCCCCCCTCTCCCCTGTACTCAGGGGAGAGGGGTTGGGGGTGAGGGGTAAGAGACGAAAGGAGACCCCGAAACCACTCGCTTTCACCAAACCCCTCACCCCCGGCCCCTCTCCCCTGTATACAGGGGAGAGGGGAGTAGCGCTGTACTGCTAATGAGGGGTGTTGTGGAGTGGGTCTCGCTGCGCTTCGACCCACCCTACGAATTACTTTTTGTTTTTTCTCCGCGATCTCCGCGATCTCCGTGGTGACCTATTCGGGTTAGATCCTTAAGGTCGATTTCGCTCGGCAACGCACGGACATTGCGATTTCAAAAGAGTAGGATGAGGAGCAATATCCGAGACGGAGCAGCCAATCATCCTTGAGGTCCGCATGTATCAAGCGTCCGGCCATTCGCGCAGTGCCGAGTCCTCGCGCGAGACATTTGCCCCCTTTCATCCGGAGACGACGGCGCGCGTTGTTCTCTCCCGGATTCGTAAATTGCTCGATGCCTACACGCCGGCCATGACGCTCGAACGCGCGCGCGCATTGGAACTTCTCACCGCCCCGTTTAGCGATCCCAACTTGGAGCGCGAGCGCCTCTTCACGGTCGGCTGGCTGCGTTGGCTGAACGACGAACCGGACGCGGCGACGGTGCAATGGAGCGAAGTGATGCGCCATGCCCGCGAGCAGAATGCCACGGAGGCACTGGCCGAGGCGGCTTATTGGCGGGCGCGCGTGCGCCTGGCGGAGGGACACGGCGAAGCGTTGGGCGAGTTCGAGAACGTCCTGAAGACGCTGGGCGGCTTGCCGCGCGCGGCGGCTTGGTTCGTCGATCTGTTGGCTCGGGCGGGACGAGTCGATCGCGCCGAGCAAGTATGGAAATCGGTGCGCGGCAATCGGCGCGTTGCCGGATGCGCCGAGGGGCCGTTGCTCGAAGCCCGTATGTTGTTGAAGCGCGACGAGTGGACGCAGGCAGAGCGATTGCTCGGCGAGTGGACGCCAACGACTGCGGTGGCCTGGGTCGAACGCTTGCTCTTGTTGGCCTGGATCGCGGCCCATCCGAATCGAGCCGACAAGGCGCGGGCCTGGCTAAATCAGGCTCAGGCGGGACTGTACCCCCCGGCGGCGATGCAAGACTGGTCCGCGCGGATCGAGAGCCGGCTCGGCGGTCGGAGTTGCGACGATGGAAAGGTATCGCCGTCTCTGCGCGATTTTGTTCGAGGCCAACAGCTGCGACGCGACGGACGAATCGAAGAAGCAATCGCCGCCTATCGCGTTGCCGAGAACAATCCTTCGGTTCAACCCTTCGCGCGCTACGCTCTGGTGTGTTTGGGAATCGAAGACGGCGCGGAATTGCTCTCGCAACAACCGGGGCTGTTTCTCGCCGTGCGCTGCCGCGCTCGGTCGGCTCTCGAACGGTTTCGACGCCGCGAAGCCAGCCCGGCTGAGTTGCTCGACGCGCTGCGGCTGGCGGAAACCCAAGGATACCAAGAAGCCGCCTGCAAGCATTTTCAATCGCTCGCCAGCTTCCTGCAAGCGCGCGGCGTCGATGTCGAGACCGTGCGCAAATGGTCCGCGAAGTCGTGCGCCGATGCCGAAGGACGCAACGCTTTCCGCGCGGCCGTGGAGTGGGCTATAAGCCACTTTACGGACCTCGAAAATCGACAGCTGTTTCTCGAGTGGTCGCAACGGACGGATTTAACCGAGGAGTTGCGTTCGCCGATCGAACGGCAGCGGTTGCGACTCGAACCCGATGCGTTGTTGCAAACGATTCGGAGCGAGAGCGATCAACCCGCGGCGCGCCTGTGGCGCGCGGCGCGACGGCTCGATCCGAATGCCCCCGACGCGGCGGCGTGGCGCGACGAACTGCGCCCAATGCTTTCGCTGCCGCATTGGAGAGGGATGGCACAATCGTTGCTCGTACAAGAGGCATTCGAGCGCGGCGACGACCGAACCGTGGCCGAACTGCTCGAAGCAACGGAAGCATGGCGCGGCTTGGCGACGCCTCCGCCTTTCGTGCTGCGGGCGTTGGATTCCATCTGCGCGTCTGGACCGCCGGGTTGGCAGCGGGTGTTGGCGCGCTGGCTCGGCTTGTGGGAGCCGTCGTCGTTGGGCCAAGAGGCGGCGTCCTTGCTGACTCACGCCGGTTTGACACCGCTGCGCAGCGGCGAGGCGGAACCGCCGACCGGTGTGGCGGCCGTGCCTTGGTTTTTGCACCGTGCGGCGCGCGCGCTGGCACGCGAAGACGCCCGCGAAGCGCTGGCGTTTGTCCGCCGCGCGCTGGAGCGCGATCCCACCCTCGACGGCACGCCCAACAGTCAAACGGTGCGGGATGCGCTGCCTCAGTTGCAACGGCTCGCCCGCGCGCAGACCTTGGCCGACGCCTCGCAGCCACCCGGAGCGATCGTGGACGTGGTCGTTGCCTTGGAGGCCAGACCGGACAGTGCCGACGTGTTGGAAGCGCTCGATTCGGGCGATCCGATGGCCGCTCTCGGTCGTTTGGAGACGATGAGCGAACGAGACGACCTCTCGCCTCGCTTGGCCCATCATCTCGCCTTGTTGATGCGGCGAACGGCTCTCGAACGCGAAGAGCGCGGCGAGATCGAGCAAGCCGAATCGGCATGGCGGCGGTCGTGGCACTGCTGGCTGCGGTTTGTCGCCGACTCGCCCGAAGCCCGCCGCATCCTCTTCGATTCCTTGCTGCAACGGCATCGACGGCGCATCAACGACTTACTGGCTCGCAATAGCGTCGATGCCGCCCGGCGTTACGCCAACATGGTCCGCGAACTGCCCGCGCTGGCCGGTCGAATCGACGACGCCTTGAGAGGCGAGTTGACCGAGTGCGTCGAGCGGTTCCGCGAGGAGTTGGCCACGGAATACCTGTTGACGACCCGCGAGTCCATGCGTTTCGGAGCGATCCCCGAAGGCTGGCGGGCCGACTACGAGAAGGGGTTGACGCATCTGCGTAGGCTGCTCAGTTTGGACCGCGACCATCCGCGCCTTCTGGCCGCGCTGGTCGAAATCTGCAACGATTGGTTCCTCGATCTGTACCACCAAAACGATGCGGCGACGTTACGGAACCAGGTCGAACGCTTTACCCCCTTCGCCTTGCAATTGGCGCGGCGCATCGACGAGCGGCCCGGTGATCTGACGGCGCGCGCGGCACTGTCGGAGTTCTGGAAGTTTCGCGGGTTTGTCGCCGACGATCCCGCTGGCAAACGCGCCCTCTACCGCGAAGCGCTGCGCTGGAACCCCGCCAACAACAATGTCCGCGATCTACTCGGCGAGACGACGACGGAGGAATCGGAAAAGTGAATCGCAATCCGTTTGAAGAACTGCGTTTGGACCCCTCCGCTTCCGAGGAGGAGATCGTGCGTCAGGCCGGACGCCTGCGGCAACGCGCCCCCGACGAAGCGGCGCTCGACGCCCTCCGGCGGGCCGCGCAGGCGCTGACAACTCGCGCTGAGGATCGCCAACTGTTTGCCCTTCTTGCCCACGATGCGCCGTGTTACGACCATCCGAGCTTGGAACGCTTCGCCTCGAGCTTTCGTCGTCCCGTTGCACCGGATCCGTCGACACAGCGTCCGGCCTTGGACATCGGAGAGTTTGAAGAAGCGTTATGCGTCCTGGCCGCCAAGGAATTGCAGTCGCCCCCTTTGCCGTTCGAGGCAATCGATGTCAACGACTCGCCAGAGGAGATCGAACGACAGACGGCGGAAGCGGCGTGGCGGAATCTCCTCTTCGATCCGGGAGCGTAAACGGTGTTTCAAGCGCCGTCCCGTGCGGCCTGAACGCCGTTTCAGCTTGCTTGAATGCGGAGCGAGGTTATGATAGGCGTTCGCGGAAAGTTCTTTTCCTTGCTGCATGGAGGCAGCGTCATGATAAACACATTGAATCTCGTCGATCGCGTTCTCGCGTTGGGCCGACGCTATCAGGAAGTCGGCCGGCACCGGGATGCCTTATCGGTTTTGACGCGCTTGGCGAAGTTTCGCCATCTTTCCAGCGATGCCGCCGAAGAGACCCAAGCGCGTCTCGCCGACATCTATCTGAAGCGCCGCAAATACAAGAATGCCCGCCGACACCTTGCCGCCGCTCTGCGCCACCAACCCGATAGCGCACGCTACCATTACTTGCTGGCCGTGGCTCTCGGTGGCGAGGAAGGGGGCGATCTCGAACGAGCCGGCGTCCATTATCGCCGAGCGCTGGAACTCGATCCCGGCCACGCTCACTGCCTTGCCGATTACGGTCACTTGCTGCTGCGGTTGGGTCAGACCGACGAAGGGTTGTCGCGCTTGCGCGAGGCATCCGAGCGCGAACCGGGAGATGTCGAGGTGCTGAGCAAGCTGGTGAAAGGGCTACGTCTGTGCGGACGTACCGACGAAGCGCGATCGACGCTGCAACGCGCCCTGTTTCGCAACGCGCACTCGCCGCGCTATCGCAAACTATGGGACGAGTTTCGCTTCCATCGAGCGCGCTGCCGCACCGATGCCCAGCGGCGCGAGAACGGGAGCGACGACGAGACTGGCGAGCGACCGGTTTTGTTGCCGTTCGTTCGCGTCCTCAAAGAGGCGGAGAGCCGCGACGAAAGCCCAACGTTCGTGGACGACGAGGATGCCAGCGCTTCGGTTCGCCACCTTCGTATCCCGCGCCGCCAGGGCCAACGAAACGCACAATAGGGATCGAAAAATAGATAAATGCCGCGAGGCGCTTTCTCGAAGTCCCACTCGGAGGGTACAATGCGTGGATGTGCCTTCCGAGCGCGCGGAGGACTTCAATGTGATGCGTGTTGTCTCGGTCAACGTCGGTCTACCCCGCGATGTGCGGCGCGGCACCGATCTCGTGCGCACCGGCATTCATAAAGAACCGATTGGAGGCCGCGTCGCGGTGCGCCGTCACAATCTGGCCGGAGACGGTCAAGCCGATCTATCGGTTCATGGCGGACCCGACAAAGCCGTCTATGCCTATCCCATCGAGAATTACTCGTATTGGAGCGAACGGTTGTCCGGTCGCGAGTTGCCGTTTGGCATCTTCGGCGAGAATCTTACCGTCGAAGGGCTGCCGGAGGATGCCGTGCATATCGGCGATGAATGGCAACTCGGTTCGGTGCGACTCGCCGTCACGCAGCCGCGTCTGCCGTGTTTCAAACTCGGCATTCGATTCGAGGATGCCGACATGGTTGCGCGCTTTCTGGCAAGCAATCGTCCCGGCTATTACCTGTCCGTGCTGGAAGAAGGCGACATTGGCGCGGGAGACGCGGTCGAAATCGTCCATCGAGACGAGAATCGCCTGACGGTGACGGAACTCTTTCGCCTCATGGTCCACGACAAGACCAACCGCGCGCTGATGCAGCGAGCGCTCCGCGTCCGCCATTTGGCCGCCGTGCTGCGAAACAAATTCGAGAGTCGGCTCAAGGAATCTCGGCAGGGATTATCCTAGAGCGGCGACTATTCAGACTTCGGCCACAGCACGGCCATGGAGGACACCACGAACAAGCCGGCCATCAGAATTAAAATGGCGATTCCCAGCAAAAGTCCGATTCCGAATCCCGAACGAACGGCGTCTGCATTGATGGCATACGCATAAACGAGGCCGCCGAAAAGCGACCCCGCGATCGCCCACATACCGCTGACTTTGACCGGCGTTCGGAGCAACCATCGCCCAATAGCCCAGCCCGCCAGACCTCCGGGAATCGTTCCCATGTAAGCGACGAGGAGGATTCCAATCGACAGACCAAACGTCCCTCCCACGAAAGCCCCCAGCAAAGCGAATAGGACGAGGCCAAGAATTTTAGTCCTCGCCGAGGCTCCTTGGAGAACGGCGTATAAGAAGAATGCGATCCCAAATAAGCCGAAAGCAACCGCGCCGATCGTGCCGCCCGTGTCCGCGCGCGGAACGGCCATGAAGATGCCGCCCGTCGCGCCGCCCGCACCGGCACCATATACGAATGCACGCACGATATGAATCGACAAACCTTTTAAGTCGAACGTGCCGTCGGCTTCGAATGGGCCAGCTGTTTGCTTTATCTCGCTCCCTTCCAGACGCTCGTCGTACCACTCGCAGTAGGCTTCGAGGAGCGGATCGTCGTTCCCGTCGATCGCACCCCGTCGAATGTTGTAGAGTGGCACGATTTGGTTGCCCTCGGCGAAGATGGCTTCAACTTGGATGCCTTCCTCGGGGTCGTCCTCCTCAAGCGGCATTAGCCGGACGACTGCTACCGGCGCAACCTCGAACCGCCCGTTCTCCAACGGGCGAACGAACATGCCGGAGAATGGAAAGCTCCACAGCTTGTCGAACAGAACGTGATATTCGGCGAACGACTCTGCCTCGCAATGCTTCTCGAACTCGAAGTCGTCGAGGGGGACGACACGAAACGATCTTTCCGAGTGCGACGGTTTGCGGGGATGCGATTTTTTCTTCTTGCGAGACACGGCGAACTCTCCACTTGCGGTCGATCGATGGGGATGGGGCCGGTCGGGGCGGTTGTCGTAGTCCGGCCACGACACGGCTCAACGAAACCTGTCCAATTGTAACAAACCCGCCAACTGCACGGCGCTGGACCACAGATTGTTTAGGGCATCCAGGTAGTCCGAATTGGCTTGCACCACGCTGCGCTGAACGGTCAAAAAGGTCGCCAGATCCATGGTACGCTTGCTGTAGGCGTCGAGGGCCTTTTGCAAGCCGTCGCGGCTGTCGGGCAAGATATTCTTCTCGTACTCACCGACCACCGCGCGGGCGCTTTCGTACTGGCCGATGAGGTTGTGGGCCTGATTGAGTAAATTGTACTGAATGGCGACGAGGTTTTCCTCCGAGGCGCGGACGTTGCCGCGCGCCGCTCGGATGCCGCCCTGATTGCGGTTGAGGACGGGGATGTCGAACTGAATGTTGAACCAGAACTGTTCGAGTCCGGGCACCAACCCATACTGATACGCCGGCCCCATATACGGATTGGGAAAAGGCTCGACTTCGGCGCGGCGCAGTTGCACTTTCGTTTGCGCGATCACCGCTTGGGCGATGCGCACCTGCGTGTGCTGCTGCGTCACATAGCGATTGATCTGATCTTCGTAAAAGATCGGATAATCGCCGCTGAACTGCCCCATGACATCGCGGTCCACCAGACCGGGGAGACCGACGAGATCGCTCAATTGCTTGCGGTCGCTGGCGAGCAGTCGTTCGCTCGCTTGTAGATTTCCCACGGCGCGACGCCATTCGATGCGCAACGGCACCAGGTCGATCTCGGCGGCTAAACCGCCCTTCTTCAATTCCTCGCCTGCCCGATACGATTTCTCCAAGACCTCGACCATCTCCGTCAATACCTGAATCCGCCGTTGATCGCTCAGCACTTGATAGAACTGTTGCCGAATCGACGTTAAAAGAGAATAACGATCTTGCGAGAGGTTGTATTCCTGCTGGCGCGCGACTTCGTTGCTTGCGGCCTGATCGAGCCGTTTCTTGCCCATGACCGGGATTTCCTGCTGGAAACCGGCGTTGAGCGCCGTGTTGCGCCCGTTGAAGACCTGCGGGTTGTTGGTGTCGAAGCGCGGATTGTTCCACATGCCGGCCTGCGTGGCCACGCCGCGCGCGGCGTCGATTTGCGCGCGGTCGCGCGGCAAGATAGGGTGATACTGATCGGCCAATTCTTCGAGACGTTGCAAGGTCAGTGGTTCGCCTCGTTCGCGCAGGGCCGGAGGTAGAAGCGTTTGCGCCGTCAGAGTCGGCGACAAAAGCCCCACGAGGCATACGGCAATGGCAAACCCTCGACCCATTACGTTGTCCTCTCGAAACCGTGAGGCCGATTTACTGCCCCAATCGAGCCTGTGAATCAATAACGCCATTCGGTGCGGAAGAACAAGCCTTGCAGCGTCAAGGCCGCGTTGGAATCGTTGGTCGCGCCGACCCACCACCAACGCTGCCATTGATAGCCCAACGTGAATCTCCACGAACGCTCCTCGCAAGGCGTGAAACTGAGGCCGCCCTCCGCGCCGAGAATCCCCACCCCGTTGCTCTGTTGTCCGACCGAAACGAATTCGCTGACGTTCTGATCGCCAACGAGCGCCGACTCGCCGAACCGTTGGCGCGTGAAGCCGATCATTCCCGTCGCGTCCAATTCACCGTACAAGGTCAGGTGCCACTCCGGGACCGGCTTCCAGAATCCGAAGCCGACGGTCGGCCCGACTCCGGCAAAGCTGTTGCTCGCCGACTGAAGGAGAATCTGTCGGCCCTGCGCGGTGGAGTCGAAGAACACGTCGGCGGCACTCACGCCGAAACGTGCCGTCCAGGTGCGATTCACCTTCGGATCGTTGGTCAGAAATTCGCTCGCTCCATAGGTCAGACTCGCATATTGCACGTCGATTTGACTGCGGAGATACCCCGCTCCCGCCGAGTCGAACGCGGGGAGCCATGTATCGCCTTGACTGGCCACCGAACGCCAATCGAGGCGCACATCTCCCGACCCGTTGGCGAAACGATAGCCCGCGCGCAAAAAGGGGCTGGGAACCCAATGCATCGGAGCGATGGGGAGCGTGACGGGGTTGCTAAACGTATCGCTCAGATTCGAGCCGCTGTTAAGATGCGAGCCAACGTGCGGGACGATCAAGCCCACATCGAAGTTGACGAACCAACCGGCAACTTGTCCGGCGGGAGTGAGAATCGGCGCATCCAACGGGGGAGTTTGCGTCAGCGTCGTCGGAGGTGGAGCGAAGAGAGAAGGTGGCGAAGAGGGCAAGCTCGGTAGAGTGGGAGACGGTTCGCCGAGCGCGTCCGGAACGCGCGATGGGGTGGGAAGCGGTTCGCCGACGCCGTCCGAGGGTGGAAGCGTGGATTGGGCGCAGGCGCAGCAGGTCCACCACACCCCTGCCCAGCAAACCGCCACGAGCATTCCTCGACGCACGGGTACCATGCGCGAAATCCTCCGAGAATTCTTCTTCAACCCTTATCGGTCGGATCGGCGAATCGCTCGCGGATTTCTCGCTACAACGGTCGCAATCCGGACAGTTTGACACGACTTCGGAGGCGAGGCACTTCAACAAATCTTCACGGACCCTTGCAAATTGCCTCGTCTCCCCCTACAGTGGCGCGAAATGCTTTTTCTCTGGATCGGAGGCTCTCTCCCGTGCAGATTCTGCCGGCCATCGATTTACGCGGCGGCCAATGCGTGCGGCTGCGGCAAGGCGACTACGCTCAAGAGACCGTGTTCGGCGACGACCCCGCGGAGGTGGCCCGACGCTGGGTCGAGCAGGGAGCGGACTACCTTCATCTCGTCGATCTCGACGGAGCGCGCCAAGGACATCCGGTCAACGGCGACAGCGTGCGGCGCATCGTGCAAGCGGCGGGCGTGCCCTGTCAGCTCGGCGGCGGTCTGCGCAGCGAGGAGCATATCCGCGAGGCGCTCTCCTGGGGCGTCGAGCGCGTTATCCTCGGCACGCGGGCCTTGCTCGATCCGGCGGGATGCGAGAGCATGTGCCGCCGATTTCCGGGCCGCGTCTGCCTGGGAATCGACGCTCGCCAAGGGCGCGTGGCCATTCAAGGATGGGAAAAGGAGTCGGATCGATCCGCACTCGATCTAGCGCGTTCTTGCGCCTCCTGGCCGTTGGCCGCCATCGTGTACACCGACATCAGCCGCGACGGCATGCTCGAAGGCCCGAACGTCGAGGCCACCGCCGAGTTGGCCGCCGCCGTCGCCGTGCCGGTCATCGCCTCCGGAGGGGTGACGACGGTGGAAGATGTCGTTCGGCTGGCGCGGCACGGCTTGCCCGCATGTATTATCGGCCGCGCGCTGTACGAGGGAAGGATCGACTTGAGGGTTGCAATTCAACGGGGACGGGAGGCAGGACGGGAACAATAATTCTTCCGGAATCCAACTATCATCGCAGAGGAGTGCCATTCCATGTCGAACTATCAGGTGCGTGACATCCGCAACATCGCGCTCGCTGGACATCGGGCGTCGGGGAAGACATCGCTCGCCGACGCCCTGTTGTTTCAAGCCAAAGCCGTCGATCGACGAGGCAGCGTGGACGACGGCAGCAGCATCTCCGATTACGACGAAGAAGAACACAAACGACGCTTCTCCATCGATACCAGCGTCCTCCACCTCGAACACCAAGGCAAACAAGTTCATTTACTCGATACGCCGGGCGATCCCGCTTTCTTCGGCGCGGCACTGGGAGCGCTGTGCGCCGTCGAGAACGTCTTGCTCGTCGTATCGGCGGCCAACGGCGTGGAAGTCAATACGCGCCGCATGTTCGCCGAGGCCGGCAAACGCGGATTGGCACGCATGCTGGTCGTCAACAAACTCGATGGCGACAACGTCAAATTCGAGGAGTTATTTCAGACGATCCGCAATACCTTCGGCAAAGCCTGCGTCTTGTTCAATGCCCCGATCGGCGTCGGTCCCAAAATCGGCGGTGTCGTCAGTGTCGTCAACCCTCCGGCTACCGCTCCGGCAGGCTGCGCGGTCGATCTGAGCGCCGCCCGTTCGCAACTGATCGATGCCGTCGTCGAAGCCGACGATGCCCTCATGGAAAAATACCTGCTCGAAGGGAGCATCGGCAACGATGAGTTGGCCGCCGCTCTGCCCAAAGCCATCGTGGCGGGAACCGTCGTACCCGTCTTTTGTACTGCCGCCAAGAAGGATCTCGGTATCGCCGAGCTACTCGACGGCCTGACGGCTTACGCGCTGTCTCCCGAACAAGGTAAATGCCGCGCCGCCAAGAAAGGAGACGCCGAGGTTACTCTGGAACCGTCGTCCTCCGGCGAGTTCGTCGGTCAGGTATTCAAGGCCGTCACCGATAAGTTCGTCGGCAATTTGAGTTTTATCCGCGTCTTTTCGGGTAGCTACAAGCCGGATCAACCGCTCTTTAACGCTCGCACCGGCAAATCGGCGCGAGCGGCGGGATTGCTGCTGATGCAAGGAAGCAAGCACGCCAACATCCCGGAAGCGCTGCCCGGAGACATTTTCGCCGTCACCAAGATCGAAGATCTGCACATCGGCGACACGGTGAGCAATCATGCCGGCGCGCCCAAGTTGCCGCCGCTCGCTTTCCCCACTCCGATGTTCGGGCTGGCCGTCGAGCCGAAAGCGCGCGGCGACGAACAAAAGATCTCCGGCAGTTTGCAGAAGATCGCCAACGAAGATCCGACCTTCCACGTCACCCGCGACATGCAGACCAAGGAACTGGTCATCACCGGCATGAGCCAGCTGCATCTGGACGTACTCATCAATCGACTGAAACGACGTTTCGACCTGGAGATCGTCGCCCACGAACCGAAGATTCCCTACCGCGAGACCATCACCACGAACGCGGAGGGGCAGCATCGCCATAAGAAGCAGTCCGGCGGTCGAGGACAATTCGGCGAAGTGCATTTGCGCGTCTATCCCCTGCCCCGCGACATCGAAGATCAAGCGCATCTCTTGGAACGCTTTGCCAACAAGGAAAAGTTCGAGAAGATGCGGGCGGCGCACTTCGAGCCGATCCACCATTTCGCCTTCATCGATACCATCGTCGGCGGGACCATTCCCAATCAGTTCGTACCGGCGGTCGAGAAGGGGTGCAAGGAACTTTTGGAGCGCGGCGCGCTCGCCGGCTATCGCATTGAAGGCGTGGCCGTCGAAGTCTACTTCGGCAAGGATCACCCGGTCGATAGCTCGGAAGCGGCCTTCAAAACGGCCGGCCGCATCGCCTTCAAGAACGCCTTCCTCGCCGCCCATCCGGTGCTGCTCGAACCGATTGTCGAGTTGGAAGTCACCGTGCCCACCAAGTACACCGGGGCCATTCTCGGCGACCTCAACACCAAGCGCGCGCGGATCGAGAATCAAGACAGTCTACCGGGCGATTTAGCCGTCATCACCGCGCTCGCCCCACTGGCCGAGGTGACGCGCTACGCCTCGCAACTCGACAGCATCACGCAGGGTCAAGGGTCGTTCCACATGGAGTTCAAACACTACGACACCGTTCCCGCCAACGTCCAACAGCAGATCGTCAGCAAGGCCAAACTCGGCGCGGACGAGGACGAATAGCTCTCGTTCGATGCCGGACATCGCTCTGCCGAGGTGTTCTCGCCCGGCGGCGGAGCGATGCGCTGGCGTGCGCCTCTCGATTTTGCCGAGAGTCGGCGAAACTCGGTTGCATTGTCGCGCCTCGGACGTTCTAATAGCACAGCGCTACTCCCCTCTCCCCTGTACTCAGGGGAGAGGGGTCGGGGGTGAGGGGTTTGGTGAAAACGAGTGGTTTCGGCGTCTCCCTCAGCCTCTTACCCCTCACCCCCAACCCCTCTCCCCTGAGTACAGGGGAGAGGGGAGAATCCGAGAGTAGCGCTGTACAGCTAATAGCGCCCAAAAGGGCTTCGTCGCGCTGCACCAGGTTCCGGGGAGTTTTCCATGTCCGCGCGTCTTCGTCGGTTCACCGTCGCCATCGTTGCCGTCGTGGGAATGATAGTCGTGGCTGCCTCGCAGAAGCAGAACGAGCCGCCGCGCCACGTTTTCCGAATCACCTTCGGGCTAAAGGACACACAATCGACTAATTGGAGCGGCAAAGTAGAAATATCGGGAGGCGAGGTCGCGGCCATCGACGGTTGGCGCTTCGAGGAGAAGGATGCCGTCGAAGGGAAAAGCGGCTGGAAGTGCCACACCCACGAGCGGATCGTCCCCGGCGAACGCATCCCGCTGGAAGACTCCAAGGGCAAAGTGAAGCCGGTGCCGAAAAAGCCGTGGCCCAACGGCGTGACCGTGACGGTTCGAGGCGAAGCGCCGGCGCTTACCGTCGCACTTCCCGCCGGTGAGATTCACTTCAAGAGCGAAGAGGTATCTTTAGGCGAGTCGAAAATGTTCCTCGATGGGCAAGCGCGCGTCGAACGGTTGCCCGATACCAGCGTGCTGCGTCCGGCGGCGGGAGCGAAAGCGGCGAATCCCGTGCAGGACGACTATCCCGCCTTCTGGGTGCGTTACAAGACCGGCAAACAATCCCTCGCCTGGGTAGCCTATCGACAAGAAAAGGATCGCGTACTGCTCTCGGAGCGCGACGGTTCGGAGGGCGCATGGTCGGAGCCGAAGGAAGTGGCCGGGGCGGGAGATCACTTTCGGGTGGCTTTGGCGAGTACGCACGGCAATACACTGTGGATCGTTTGGTCGAGTCAGCGCGCGGGCAATTGGGATCTGTTCGCGCGTCCCTACCAAGACGGCAAACTCGGCGAGGAGATTCGTCTCACCGACGATCCTGGACCCGACATTTGGCACACGATGACGACCGACCAGCGCGGTCGAGCCTGGTTGGTGTGGCAGGGATTCCGCGACGGCCAAGCCGATGTGTTTGCGCGCTGCGTCGATGGCGACGGCTGGCACGACACGATCCGAGTGAGCGCGTCCAAGGCCAACGATTGGAACCCAGTCGTGACATCCGACCCCAAAACAGATCGCGTATGGGTGGCATGGGATAGCTACGAGAGCGGCGACTATGGCATACGCGTCCGTTCGCTATCCGGCGGGCCGTCGCCGAAGCTCGGTGAAATCCTCTGTCCCGATAAGTCGCCGGTGTTTCAGGCGCATCCGAGTCTGGCGTGCGATCGCGCCGGCCGCTTGTGGGTGGCCTGGGATCAATCGGGGCCGCAATGGGGCAAGGACGCCGGCCATCAAGTGACCGCAAACGCCGGAACGCGCCTCTATCACGATCGAAGTCTGCGCATCGCCTGTTTAGTCGATGACAAATGGCAAGAACCCGAAGCCGACTTGGTGAAAGCGTTGCCGTCGGAGTTGCGCGCGTTCAGCGAGTTGCCGTGTCTGCAAGGCGACACCGAGGGGCGCATGTGGCTAGCGTTTCGACATCGGACGACGCTAGTCCCCCGCGCGGACGATTGGGCGGCGCGCGGCCGCTGGGATGTATACGCCACGGCGTTCCTCGGCGACCGTTGGAGCAGTCCCGTCGCGCTGCCGGAGTCGGCGGGCCGCAACGATATGCGCCTGTCGCCGCAGCGCGATCCCAAGGGCAGCGTCTACTTCGCCTATGCCAGCGACAATCGCGGCTGGTTCCCTCCGGGCGCGCTCATGGAGAAGAACCTCAGCGTCGCCGTCAGCCGATTGCACGGAGTCGGGAAGCCCGCCGACCCGCGCTGGCGCGAACTTCGACTCGCTTCGCGTGAAGTGAAGCGCGTCCATCCGCGCGAGGCCGAGCAGGTCCAACGCATTCGCGCTTACAAGATCGAATCCGGCGGGCGGACATTACGCATCTATCGAGGTGACATGCACCGTCACACCGATATTTCGCCCGACGGCGTGGGCGATGGCTCGTTGATGGATCTGCACCGCTACGCCCTCGATGCCGCCGCCTTCGATTTTATCTTCGTCACCGACCACAACATGGGAGGCGATAAGGAATATCCCTGGTGGCGGACGCAAAAGGCCAACGATCTGTATACGGTCCCACGAGCGTTCATCTCGATGTACGGCTACGAACGCAGCGTGCCCTATCCCAATGGGCATCGTAATATCTTGTGGACGGAGCGAGGCCATCGCACGCTGCCGTTGCCGCGCCCCGGCATCCCGAAACAAATGGCCGAGGATACCGGCAAAGTGTACGACTATCTGCGCCGAACCGGAGGCATCTGCACGCTGCACACCTCGGCCACCGATCAAGGCACCAACTGGAACGAACACGACAACGCGCTTGAGCCCGTCGTCGAACTGTTCCAGGGGTTCGATTCGTCCTACGAAGCGCCCGGCGCACCGCGCAGTATTGACGACAAAGCGGATCGCGTACATGGACCTTATCGCAAAGACGGATACGTCTCCTTGGCGTTGGAAAAGGGGTATCGTCTCGGCTTCCAGGCGTCGAGCGATCACGTTTCGACGCACATCAGCTACGCCTGCATCTTGGCCGAGGAGTTTAGCCGCAAGGGGTTAATCGAGGCGCTCAAGAAACGTCACAGCTACGCCGCCACGGACAACATCGTTCTGGACGTGCGCATGGGTGCGAACGTGATGGGCGATGAAGTCCGCACCGCCAAGCCGTCGCTGGATGTGGTCGTACTCGGCACTTCTCCCCTCGACCGTGTGGAAGTACTGCGCGACGGCGAAGTGGTCCACACCCATCGCCCCGCAAAAGGCGGCGAAGAAGCGAAGTTCCATTGGGAAGACGCGCAACCGAAGAAAGACGGCAAGGTGAGCTACTACTATGTGCGCGTGGTGCAAAAGGACCGACAGATGGCGTGGTCGTCTCCCATCTGGGTTCGACCCGCGGAGTAGGCCGATTTCCCTTCCATCCTCGCTTCCTGCTTTTATCTCCAGGCGCAGGGTGGGTCTCGCGACGATCGACCCACCCTGCCGCCTCGCCACAATCTTCTGGAATTCAGGGATGGATCTTGAGCAACGGCGTCTCAATGCGTATAGTCAATCCATCCTTCCTTCCGCCGTCGCGCCTGCCTCCGAGGAACCGTCATGCCCTGGTCGTATGATCTTCGTTGGAAATATCCGATCTGGATACTGTCGGCATTGCTGACGATGCCGGCCGTCGCTTCCGCCAAACCCGCACACAAACGCGCGCTTCTCGATTACTTCGGGCCTGAACTGTCTAAGAAACTTCACGATTGCCGAACCTGCCATCTTGCCGATAAACCAGGCTCCAGCGACGAGGAGAAACCGCATAACGTATTCGGCGCGCGTCTGGCCGCGCTGCGTAAGGAGTTTCGCAAAGCAGGCAAAGACTCCGATATTATTGCTCGCCTCGAAGCCAGCGCCGACGAAGACAGCGATGGCGACGGCGTGGCAAATTTCTTGGAAATAATCGGTGGCCACTCTCCCGCGGACCCAGCCGACAAACCCAGTGCCGAAGAAGTGAGGCGCGCTCGTAGAACACTGGTTGAGCTGCGCGCGCGGCGGAACGGCGTCTACGCATGGAAACCCTTCGAGCCGGTGAAGCGCCCGCCGATTCCCGTCGCGAGGAACAAAGATTGGCAGAGCAACCCTATCGACGCCTTTATCGCCGCCGAACATGAGCGATTCGGCTTAGCTCCTCGCCCCGAGGCACCGAGAACCGTTCTCTTGCGGCGCGTGACGCTCGATCTCATTGGCCTACCGCCTACCGCCGACGAACTGCACGCTTTTCTCGATGACCGCTCGCCGAACGCTTACGAAAAGGTGGTGGATCGCTTGTTGACCGATCCACGCTACGGCGAACGCTGGGGAAGGCATTGGATGGACGTCTGGCGTTATGCCGACTGGGCCGGCTACGGTACCGAGGTGCGCGACAGTCAACCGCATATTTGGCATTGGCGGGATTGGATCGTCGAATCGCTCAATGCCGACAAGGGTTACGACCGGATGGTTCGGGAGATGCTGGCCGCCGACGAACTGAGTCCTGGAGATGCCGACGCCGTTCGCGCCACCGGCTTTCTCGTCCGCAATTGGTACAAGTTTAATCGCAACGTGTGGATGGAAAACACGGTCGAACACACTTGCAAGGCATTCCTTGGCGTCACGCTGAACTGCGCGCGCTGCCACGATCATTTCTTCGATCCGCTTTCGCAGAAGGAGTTTTATGCCTTCCGCGCTATTTTTGAGCCGGAACAGATTCGCACCGATCGCGTGCCCGGCGCGGTCGACGTGAAAACGGACGGCATTCCGCGCATCTACGACGCTGTTGCGACCTCGCCGACTTATCTGTTCGTTCGCGGGGACGAACGCAACCCCGATAAGTCGCGCTCGATTCCGCCGGCGACACCCGCGGCGCTCGGTGGTTCCTTCGAGATTCATCCCGTCTCGATGCCGCGCTCCGAAATTCAACCCGATCGCCGTCCGTTTGTCCTTCGGGAAACGCTCGCCGCCGGCGAAGCGGCCATCGAAAAGGCTAGGGCGGAGGCAACCACGGCTCATCGCCGTGCCGTAGCGGCCGCCGCCGGGTTCGGCTGGAAACAGCCGTTTTTCGTGCTGACGGAAGTGCCGTTGGTGCATCGCACGTTCGAGTCGTCCGCCTTGGCTCAAATAGACGAACAGATTGCCCGCGCTCGCCTCTCGGCTTTGAGAGACGTGTTGCGCGTCGAACGAATGGAAGAAGAGGGCCCCAGGGATTCCGATGCGTGGAAACAAGCGGCCCTCGATACCACCAAAGCACAACGCATGGTTGCTCGGCTCGAAGCGCGACGTCTTGAACGCGCAGCTCGCTTGGAGCTTCTCTTCGCCTCGGCGAAAAACCAAGCGGCGGCGCTCAAGAAATATAACGACGCGACAACTCAGCGAGCGAAGGTGGAGGCGGAGTTGAAACAACCGTTGACCACCAACTACGTCAAACGCAATCTGCCCACGTTTCCCAACACCAGCACGGGTCGGCGTTTGGCGCTGGCTCGCTGGATTACCGATCGACGCAATCCGTTGGCCGCGCGTGTGGCCGTGAATCACATTTGGCTGCGTCATTTCGGCAAGGGAATCGTACCCACGGAGTTCGACTTCGGACGCAACGGACAACCGCCGACCCATCCCGCGCTGCTCGATTGGCTTGCCGACGAGTTCATGACGCACGCTTGGAGCATGAAACACATCCACCGGCGGATCGTCCTCAGCCGCGTGTATCGTCTGGACTCCCGGAACGACCAGGCCAACCTCCGGCGCGACCGCGACAATCGTTTCCTCTGGCGAAGCAACGTCCGCCGGGTCGAAGGCGAAGTGGTGCGCGACAGCCTTTTGTATGTCGCCGGGCAACTCGATCCAACGATGGGCGGGCCGGATCTCGATCATCATCTTGGCCTCGCCTCGCGGCGGCGCAGTTTGTACTTCCGCCACGCCGCCGAGAAACAGATGGAGTTTTTGACGCTGTTTGACGCCGCCAGCGTGAACGAGTGCTATCGCCGCAATGAGAGCATCGTGCCGCAGCAGGCGCTCGCTTTGGCCAATAGCTCTCTTGCACTGACACAAGCGCGAACGCTGGCCCGCACTCTATCACAAAGAATCGGAACCGAGGAGAATGAGGCGTTTATCCTCGCCGCTTTCGAGCAGGTATTGTGCCGTAAGCCGACCGAGCAAGAGCTGACGGCGTGCCGGCAGTTTCTCGGTGAACAAAGATCGCTTTTATCCGATAGAAAGAAGTTGACCGCGGAAGTAGGCCCTCCGTCCGCTGCGACGCCTCCGGCGGGGGACGCCGGCCAACGCGCGCGTGAAAATCTCGTCCACGTTCTGATGAATCACAACGATTTCGTCACGATTCGCTGACGCATAGTTTTTGGCTTCCTTGATGAGTTGAACGCCATGTTTAGCACAAACCGACGTTCGTTCTTGGCCGACCTCGGCATGGGATTCACCGGCCTGGCGCTGGCGGCGATGCTGCACCGCGACGGTGTCGTTCGCGCCGATGCCGCCGATTGGAGTCCGCCCAACGGCAAGCCGCACCTCGAACCGAAAGCCAAGAGCGTCATCTGGTTCTTCATGGTCGGCGGCGTCAGCCACGTTGAGAGTTTCGATCCCAAGCCGGCTCTGACGAAGTACGCCGGGAAAACCATCGCCGAGACGCCCTTCAAGGACGCGCTCAACAAGTCGTTTCTCAAGGACAATCTTCGCGTCGTGGTTCCCGACGACGCCAACGGCCAAATGCGACAGAAACTCTATCCGTTGCAGGTCGGCTATCGCAAACGCGGACAAAGCGGCATCGAGGTCGGCGATTGGTGGCCTCACGTCGGCGATTGCATCGACGACCTGGCAGTGGTTCGTTCCATGTGGACGACCGACAATAACCACGGCGCGCAGCTGCAATATCATACGGGACGCCATAATCTGGAGGGCGTGTTTCCGACCATCGGCTCGTGGGTGCATTACGGCCTCGGTTCGCTCAACGACAATCTGCCGCAATTCGTGGTACTGGGCACGCCGTTGGCCGACTGCTGCGCCGGCGTCAACGGCCACGGTTCCTCTTATCTGGGGCCGGAGCATCAGGGAGTAATGCTCAAAGTCGATCCGAAAAATCCTCTTCCCTTCGCCTCGCCGGGCGCAGACAAGTTCCGCGAAGAGCAGAAGGCCGAGTTCGATTTATTGGGCCGACTCAATCGTTTGTCGGGCATCGAATACCCCGACGATCCGGCGCTGCGCGCGCGGATCAAGTCCTACGAATTGGCCTTCCGAATGCAGTCGGCTCTGCCGGAGGTGTTCCAGTTCCAGCGCGAAACCAAAGAGACCCAACTGCTCTATGGCCTGGATCGACCCGAAACGAGCGGCTTCGCTCAGTTGTGCCTGGCGGCGCGGCGATTGGTGGAGCGGGGGGTGCGCTTCATCCAAGTGTTTCATGGCAGCAACGGCGGCGCGGGGGCGTGGGACGCGCACAGCGGCCTGAAGGCGAACCACAGCCGTTTGTGCGGCCAGGTCGATCAGCCGATTGCCGGACTCTTAAAAGATCTGAAACGTCGCGGTCTGCTCGACGAGACAATGGTCTGCTGGGGCAGCGAGTTTGGCCGGACTCCCGGGGCACAAAGCGGCGATGGCCGGGACCATCATCCGTTTGGCTTCTCGGCGTGGTTGGCCGGCGGCGGCGTCAAAGGCGGCGTCGTTCACGGCGCGACCGACGAACTCGGCTTCCACGCCGTTGAGAACCGCCATTACGTAACCGATTTGCACGCCACGGTATTACACCAGCTCGGCCTCGATCCACGCCGCTTGGCCGGGCCGGGCCGCAAACGTTTGGAAATAGACTACGGCAATCCGATACGAGAAATCCTCAGTTAGCGTCCACTTTTGACGAAATAGCCGGTAAAGCTGTTCGTCTAGCATCCAAGGCGAGGAGAGTTACCGTCACCGTGGTTCCTTTGCCCAACGTGCTAGTGACGGCGATTTGTCCACCGTAAGAGTGGACAATTGCCCGACAGATGCTCAACCCCAGCCCGTTGCCACCGACGGGTCGATCGCGGTGGCGCGATTTGTCCGCGCGATAAAAGCGTTCGAAGACCTTGGGCAGATCCTCGGCGGGGATACCCTCTCCCGTGTCGCGGACGAAAAGTTGCACCTCTTTCCCTTCGGAGGCTGGCCGCGCCCCCACGGAAACGCTGCCTCCCGCCGGCGTGAACTTCAGAGCGTTATCGACGAGGTTATGGATGACCTCGAGCAGGTGAACCCGATTGCCGGAAACGAGGATGCCCTCGGACGCTTCCGCTTGCAGTCGGACGCCGCGCTGTTCGGCGATGCCCTGAAACATATCGACGGCGCGAAGAATCAGTTCGTCGAGGCTCACTTCGCCATCGGCGTGCAACAGGCCGGCGTCCCCCTCGGCCAGCAACAGCAAATGATTGATGAGATTGCTCAAGCCGCTACACTCTTCGATGGTGTCGGCCAACAGTTCTCGATACTCGGTCGAACTGCGATCGCGTTCGAGGGCGACTTCGATGGCGGTGCGCATGGCGGTCAACGGCGACCGCAATTCATGAGCGGCGTTGGCGACGAATAGACGCTGTTGCTCCAGATGATCTGCCAAACGATCGAGCATGCCGTTGAGTGTTATCGACAGTTGATCCAGTTCGTCACCGCTGCCGCGGAGTGGCAGCCGTTCGCTGAGGTTGTCCGGATGCAACCGTTCGGTCGTTTGCAAGATCGTAACCAACGGCCTCGTCGCTCGACCCGCCAGCCAATATCCGCTCAGCGGAGCCATGACGAGGATAAAGGCAAAGGCCGTCAGCATCATTTCCGTGAGGCGCAGGATGTCTTCGTCGATGGGATCGCGGCGCACGCCGACGCGCACAATCAACGGCGGCGAGTGCCCCCCGGCGGGTATGGGCTGTTGTAGGAGCCGATAATTCTCTCGACTGTACGCTCCCGCGCGAACCGCTCGCGCCACCGGCACGCTCAGTTCCGGCGCATGTTCGCTCGACCACAAGAGATCGCCCGCCGTCGAGAAAATGCGCACGAACCAGCCGCGATCGCTGTTGCTCTCGACTTTCGGTCCCAACTCGGTCGCCACCTTGTCCCAATCCGCACCGAAAGCGTCGATGGTCAGTTCCACCTGCCGAACGTCCTCGGCCAGCGCGCGATCCTGTTCGTTGAGCAGCGTCCAGCGCAACCCCTCGCGCACTCCCCACAAGGCCGCGCCCACCAGCACCAAAATGACGATGGTGTTCCAGAAGGTCAGTTGAAAGCGCAGCGTCCGCGGCAGGTGTCTAAGTAGCCCGAAGCGCATAGCCGCGCCCTCGTATCGTTTGAATGAGTGAAGGGAATCCCTCTCGATCCAGCTTCTTGCGAACGCGATTGATGTGAACTTCGATGACGTTGGTCGTGCCTTCCCAATCGGTGTCCCAAAGGTGTTCGCACAGCATCTTGCGCGTGACGACTTGCCCGGCGTGGCGCATCAACAGCTCCAAGATGCTGAACTCCGTCGGCGTCAGATCGAATTCGACGTTGTCTTTGACCACGCGGCGCGTGGTCAGATCGAGGCTGAGATCGCCGACCGTGACAACCGCCGAAGGTCGATCGCTCGCTCTTCGGCATACCGCCTCCAAGCGCGCCATCAGCTCCGGGAGCGCGAACGGCTTGACGATGTAATCGTCCGCGCCGGTCTTCAGCCCTCGGACGCGCTCTTCCACCGCCCCCAAGGCCGTTAACAGCAGAATCGGCGTCCGCACGCCGGCGAGGCGGATGCGGTGCAGCACTTCCAGCCCTGGTATTCCGGGCAAGAGCAAGTCGAGCAGAATGGCATCGAAACGCTGGCTGAGACAGTGTTCCAGGCCATTCTTACCGTCCTTAACCCACACGCAGCCATGTCCGGCCTCCGATAAACCTTTCGACAGAGATTTGCCGATTACCGGATCGTCTTCCACCACGAGAACATTCATAATCGTGTCGCGATTCAAAGGTGAGGCGAAGAGGTCTACCATTCATTTTACATGAAATCGACCGTCTCAGTCAAAGGTTTCGCCACAACAGACGCTCGCGCTCGCATGGCGAAGGGGCAAAGGCGCGAGAGAATCTCGACATCGCTACCGCCTTAACGTCCGTATCGCTTCAGCGCGTCGCGGTTCAACTCGATACCCAGACCGGGAGCGTCGGGTATGGGCAGATACCCTTCGGCATCCGGTCGGAACGGGTCGGGGATGATTTCGTCGAGGTACGGCGACGGAGTGAGGTATTCGACGTAGCGCGCGACGGGCATCGCGGCGGAGAGATGCAGATCGGCGGCCAACCCAATGGCCGTGTTCCAGCCGTGCGGCACCCATTGGACGTTATGCTCGTAAGCCATCCAGGCGATGCGCCAGGCCTCGGTCAGCCCGCCGCACTTGGTACAGTCGGGTTGCACGATGTCCACTGCCTGCCGTTCGAGAAACGGACGAAAGCTCTGCCGCCGCGTCAGCACTTCGCCGGTGGCGATGGGGACCGGCGAATGACGGCGTAGTTCGATGTAGCCTTCGAGATCGTCCGGCGGCAGCGGCTCCTCGAACCAAACGATGCGATAGTCGGCGAGCATCTTCGCCGTTTCCAACGCCCATTTGTAGCCGTGCGGCCAAAACTGTTCGCTGCCTCCCGCATCGACCATCAGCTCCACATCCGGACCAACCGCGTCGCGCGCCGTCTTCACCAGCAGTTCGTCCGTGCGACGGTCGCGTCTGCCGAACGGTCGCCAGCCCAACTTGATGGCGCGAAAGCCGCGCGCCACGGTTTGCCCCAAGGTGTCGCGCAGCGGCTCCGGTTCGTCGAACAGAACCGAGCCATACGGCTTGACGCGGCGTCGATAACATCCGCCGAGCAACCGTCCGACGGGTTGCCCGCACGCTTTGCCCATCAGATCCCACAACGCGATGTCGATGCCGCTGATGGCGTGTTCGACCGCGCCGCCGCGACCCTGCCAGAACATCGCTTGACGCAGTTTCTCACTCACCCGCGCCGGTTCGTCGGCGCGTTCGCCGATCAGATGCGGACGCAGCAGATCGACGGCAGCCACGATGAGACTCTTGCTCGTCATGGCGCTGCCGACGCCGCTCAATCCTTCGTCGGTTTGCACTTCGAGAAGGGTATTGAGATCTTCTTCGGGCCTATTGCCTTGCGGCCATCCGCCGTCGACAGTGCCGCCCGATAGGCCGATTATATGGACATCGACGATCTTCATAGAGCTAATTCTCTTGACGGCGGAGCGGGCCGGCTATTTCTTCGGCATCCGCGTGGCGAATGCGGTTGTCGGGTCCGACGAGAACGACTTTAGGGCGATGCGCGTGGGCGGCGGCTTCGTCCATTTGGGTGAAGGTGGCGACGATGATCAGATCGCCGGGTTGTGCCAAGTGGGCGGCCGCGCCGTTGACGCACGCCACGCCGGAACCGGACTCCGCCACCAGCGCATACGTTCGCAGCCGCGTGCCGCGCGTCACGTTCCAGACGTGAACCTCCTCGAACGGCAGAATGTCCGCAGCCGCCAGCAACTCGGCGTCCAGGGTCAGACTGCCTTCGTAATCGACATCGGCATGGGTCACGGTGACACGGTGAAGCTTCGACTTCAGCATCGAACGACGCCCCGACGGGACGCCGTTGGGATTGACGGCCATAAAGGGGTCTCCTCGCAGACAAAGATCCATCGTTTCATTCTACGGGGAGACCCGCCTTGCGGACGCGCGAGCGCGCTTCGATTATGGATTCATCGGCTCGCGCACAATGATAATCTGCGATATTTTGGGTAGGTTGTCGTCGAGGA
This sequence comes from Planctomycetota bacterium, assembly GCA_021781415.1. Lineage (GTDB taxonomy): Bacteria > Planctomycetota > Planctomycetia > Gemmatales > Gemmataceae > JAJPHU01. Next base: position 23,816 of record JAJXWW010000176.1, on the reverse strand, counting down.
GATCGCCCTCGCCGTCCTTGCCGCGCTTCGGGCGAGGAGCGGTCTTCTTTTGGAGCAGGGTCACCTGAACGATTTGCCCGTTCTTTATGTCGGAGAATTCGCCGGGGAAGCCGGGTAGCTTGTCCGTTCCTCGCAACTCTTTTAACTCCTTTGCCGTGTAGCGTTTGACGCGCCCTTTGTCGTCGAAGCGCGCGGGAGGATTTTGCATGCGCACCTTGATCTCATCCGCCGCCGCCCACTCCACTTCTTTCTCCGTGGTGGCGATTTCGTAGATTTGTGCTTCGGCCTGCATCATTTGTTGGAGGGCGCTGTTGACCCCTTGAGCGTTCGTGGCTCGCATCATGCTCATCTGAGCGTTGTAGTAATTCTGCAATTGCCCCTGATTTACTCTCACATACGGAATGGTCAACTTCAAGCGAAGCATTTTCTTGTCTTCGTAGACCGACATGACGGTGGCACCCACCGACGCTTTTCTCATCATCTTCTTTTCGGCGGCGGCCGGATCGGTGTCGATGCCCTTGAATTTTCCCTTGGGGATCGGCATCTTGGGAGTCTTCTTGTCGGTTTCTTTTTTGGCTGGTACATCCTTTTTGGCCGGCTCGTCTTTTTTCAAGTCGCCCTTCTTGACGTCCTGCTTGGGAGGATCGGCCTTCTTATCCTTCTCGTCCGCGCCGAAAACGGGCAGACCGAGCAAGCAAATCAAACAAGCGAAGGCGACAAGGCGTGATACGATTCGCATGATCCACTCCCTACGCAACAAGACAAAAAGTGGCCCGTCAATTAAGATTCAGTTTATCCTAACCTGCCACGGAGTACAAATAGAAAAGGAGCGAGATACCGAGAGCGCGTTACGATTCGTACCTCTCGGTGCTTCGCGCTGCCGGTCGCCGAGCAAAGACCCTCTGAGTCGAGGAGAGAATCGCATGCGTTTTGCAACCTTCGCCGTGCTGTGCGCCGCCCTCACATCGGGCCTGGCGCGCGCTGAAGCGCCGAAGCGTCCGAACATCTTGTGGATTTGTGCCGACGATCACGCTCCCTATGTGTGCGGAGCCTACGGCAATAAGATCGTCCGCACCCCGAATCTGGATCGTTTGGCCGCCGAGGGGATGCGCTTCGACCGCGCCTATTGCAATTCGCCAGTATGCACGGCGTCGAGGCAGTCGTTTCTCACGGGACGCTATCCGCGCACCTTGGGCGTGACCTTGTTGCAAACGCCGCTGCCCGAAGGCGAGCGAACTCTGGCGACCGTGCTGCACGCCGCCGGCTACAACACCGCGGCCATCGGCAAGATGCACTTCAACAGCAATCTCTCCCACGGGTTCGAGCTTCGCATCGACGTGCCCCAGCACGCGCGCTATCTCAAGACCCATCCGCCTAAACCCCTGCCGAAAGACATTGAGGTTCAGCCGGCGTGGCGTCCGTTCCGCGATCCGGCTTCCGTTTGGCTCAATAGCGCCGTTCTGCCCCATGGAGCGCGCGACGAAGATATGTCCGGGACGTTCTTCGCGCGTCGAGCCGTCGATTATCTCAACGAACGGCGCGACAAACCGTTCTTTCTCATGGTCAGCTTTTACGAGCCGCATTCGCCGTTTCGCTTTCCCATCGAGTATCGGGGCAAGTATCGTCCCGAACAATTTGCCGTACCCAAGCTGGGAAAGGAAGACGAGGCACAGATCCCGGAGATCTTTCGGAACCTTAGCGACCGCGAGAAACAAGGCATCGCCGCGGCCTACTACACTTCGACCGAATTCATGGACAAGAACGTCGGCATCGTACTCGATGCCTTGAAAAAGTCGGATCGCGCCGCCGATACGCTGGTGATCTACACCGGCGATCATGGATACATGCTCGGTCAACACGGTCGATTCGAGAAGCATTGCTGCTACGAACCGGCCGTGCGCGCTCCGTTGCTAATGCGTTGGCCGGATCACATTGAGGCGGGACGCAGCACCCAAGCGCTGGTCGAATTCATCGACATCGCCCCGACGGTTCTGGACTTCTGCCGAGTGACGATCCCGACCAGTGTGCAGGGTAAGAGTATGGCCCCCCTGGTGCGCGGCGAGCGAGATCGACACCGCGAGCGCGTTGTGGTCGAGTATTCGGAAAACGAGGAAGCGATGATTCGCACCGCGCGCTGGAAGTTCATCTATGGCACCGGCAAACGCGAACGGCAAGACGGCTACGCGACGGGACGACCGCTGCCGGGACGAACGATTCGACTCTACGACGAGGAGAGCGATCCCGACGAAACGACAAATCTGGCCTCGAAACCCGAACATGCGCGGCTCATCGACGAGTTCACCGCGCAGTTGGCCGACCACATGAAGCGCACGGCGCGCCAACCGGAACTCATCCCCAAAGACGGTGACGTGCATCGGTTGCTGGAGTATTGCCTGAAGCCGCACGACGTTCCAGCGCCGGCGAAGAAGGACAAATAAGCGGATGCACTCGGTGGGTCTCTCTTTGCTTCGACCCATCTAGGACATGGAAACGGGGTGGGTTCGTCTCGCTTCCATCGAAGCGAAGGGTGAGGTCGCAGTTTTGCTCTGCCTCGAATTCTGAGCTAGGATTGAAATGCCCGCCGCTCCTCGGCGGTCAAAGTGTCGTCCGGTCCCCCCTCGTCGTTTGGCTTTGAGATGCAGATGACCCACTCACCGCAATCTCCCTCGCTTCCAACGGCGGTAGCGACCGAACAAACCTCGTTGCACATCCCCAGTCTACCGGAATGGATCGAGCCGACGGTTGAATACCTCAAACAAAAAGCCATTCTCTGTGGGGCGTGCCACCCCGTCCGCGCGAATAAACTCACGCTCGTGCTGCACGAAGCGCTGACGAATTCGGTGATTCACGGCAACCTGGAGTTGTCTTCCGATCTGAAAGAGCGAGGCGACAACGCCTTCACGGCGGCATTGGCCGAGCGAGCCGCCGACCCGCGCTATGCCGAGCGCCTCGTCGAAGTGCGCGTCGAGTACGATGGCGAGTGCTGCCGCTGGATTCTTACCGATCAGGGCAAGGGGTTCGATGTCGAGCGCGTCTTATCCCGCGCTTGCTCGGACGATCCGGGCTTAATTTTGGCCAGCGGGCGCGGCCTGCTGCTCATGCGCGCTTTTCTCGACGATTTATCCTTCGAACTCAGGGGACGCCGTGCCATTCTGACACTGAATCGGGAATCCGGGGCGGAGAAGCGCTCCGCTCCGCGTTTGTCCGTTCAGCGTCCCGTCCGCGTCGCGCCCATTGATGCGGACGGCACCGTAGATTGGGATGCCGCTCACGAAGCGATGGCGAAGAACCTCTCGTCCGGGGGCATCTCCATCTTGCAGCGCCGCTTGGCCGACTGCGAGCGCGTTCTCGTAGGCATCGACTGGCAGGGGGAAATGCTGTACGTTCCCGCCGAAGTAAGGCATTGCCAAGCGCGTGGAGATGACGCGGTCGAACTGGGATGCCGATTCCAGCTTGCGTCTCCCGGCGTCGAGTCAACCGCGCACGACAATGTCGAGAGGGATCTCGAAGCGCTGTTGGAGCAGCTAACCGAGAAAACCGCCTGCGGCGACGAACGTCGCCTTCATCCGCGCGCGGTATACACCGGGCAAATCGGCATCGAAGTAGGTGGCAGACAGACCACCTACGTCGGCTTCGGACGCGATCTTTCCAAGGGAGGCATCTCATTCCTAAGCAGCGGGCCGTTACCGTTGGAATCCGCGACGCTGACCCTGCCGCGCGGCGACAGCCAAACCCTGTGCCTCGCGGCGCGCATCGTCCGCTGTCGCCAACTCATGTCCGGCGTCTACGAAGTGGGAGCGAAGTTCGCCGAAGTTGGGGAAGCGATGGATTAGTTCGCATCGCTCGAATGTTTTGCCTTCATGGCACGCGGACGCCGCAAGCAACGGTGTGAGCAACCGCAATCTGCGGGCCGCCACCCCAAAGTCATCGATCGAAGACTCTCCAAATCAGGCCGATTGCGGCGACGAGCCGTTGGCCTTGAGGCGGCGAATCAACGCTTCCAGCGTCTCCGGCGGAAGCCCCTTCACCACTTCCTCGGCAGACAAACCCTTCAATCGCTCCTGCGCAGGCACGTCCTTCAGCCGTTCCTCGGCGGGCAACCCTTTGAGACGCTCCTCTGCGGCTAGACCCTTCAGGCGTTCCTCAACGGGCAACCCTTTGAGTCGCTCCTGCGGGGGCAAGCTGGCCAGAAACTCATCGATACTCTGACGCACAAACTCTTGCAGCTTGTCGGCCATGGTCGGATCCTCGCTATACGTCTTCAACAACTGATACAACAACGTACTGCTCTCCGCAGAATGCGGACGATAATGCTCGCGGCCAAAACGAACACGCTCCTCGCTCGCCGCAAACAAATGCAACATCGCATTGCCTTCCGTCAAAGGCAACTCGCTCACCACAATCACACGGATCGTCAACGTCAACACCCGAACCTCGTAAACGCCCGGACGAACTCTCGTCAACGCCACCGAACGCGCCAAATCGCGTGGAAAACGAACGCACACCGCAAACAAACGAAAGGCGTCACGAGGCAGAAGATTCTGCATCGACGGACTATACTGCTTGCGATAATTCACAAAATGACCCACGAACTCGCACAACGTCCACTCGTCCAACGCCTCTTGGTGCGACTTGAAACTCAACAAATTGTGAGACGCCAAATCGTCGAAACCGTCGGGAAGAAGCCGGAGGATCGGCTCCATACCTTTGCGGATGATGACCAAATCGAGAAACTGCTGCTTCAACGACAGATCGATCTCCGTCTCCACGGTTATGGCGGTGCCACGGAAAAAGTCCATCCAAGACAAACCAAACAGTCGATGCAACGGTCGCGGGTCGCTCATCAATCCTCCAGGGCATCTTGGGTTCCGACACGGTCATTGTAGCCGATGGACGGTCGCTCGATTGGTTTCCTCCGTGCTGCATTGGGCGCGCCAACGCAGCCAATGATCGACTAGTACCAGGGCCATCATGGCTTCGCCCATCGGCACGAAACGCGGTAGGAGGCACGGATCGTGTCGTCCGCGCGTGGCGATCTCGGTCGGTTCTCCGGCTCGCGTCACGGTGGATTGCGGGCGCGAGAGGCTGCTGGTCGGTTTGATGGCGACGCGGCAGACGATCGGCTCGCCGCTGCTGATCCCGCCGAGCATTCCACCGTGTCGATTCGTCGATGTGCCGATGCGTTCCTCTTTACGAACGAACACATCGTTGTTGGCACTGCCCCGCGCCGAGGCCACTGCGAAGCCCGCGCCGTACTCGAAGGCCATCACCGCCGGCAACGACAACAAAGCTTTGGCGAGATCGGCCTTGAGTTTGTCGAACACGGGTTCACCCCAGCCGGGGGGAACACCGACGGCGACCAACTCACTCACTCCGCCGATGGAGTCTTGATCTTTGCGTACTTCGTCGATCAAGTCGATCATGCGCGCCGCGGCGACGGCATCGGGACAGCGCACCGGGGTGGCCTCGACCTGTTCCAGCGTCACGGCCGTTGGGTCTGGGATATTCGCGTATACGTCGCCGACTTGTTTGACGTAGCCGAGGATGCGGATGCCGAGGCGAGCCAGCAACTTCTTGGCGATAGCTCCGGCGGCGACGCGGCAGATGGTCTCGCGGGCGCTGGAACGTCCGCCACCGCGATAATCGCGGAAGCCATACTTGGCGTCGAACGTGAAATCGGCATGCCCCGGACGATATTTATCCTTAATGTCGCCGTAGTCGGGACTGCGCTGATCGGTGTTGCGGAATAGGATGGTGATGGGCGTGCCGTCCGTATGGCCCTCGAAGACGCCGGACCAGATCTCCGGCGCATCGTCTTCCTTGCGCTGGGTGACGATCTTCGATTGTCCGGGCCGGCGGCGGCGCAGATCGGGAAGCAGATCCTCCACGCTCAACGGCAATCCCGGCGGACAGCCATCGATAATGACCGCATATCCGGGACCGTGGCTGACGCCGCCTGTGGTTACGCGAAACAGATGTCCGAAGGTGTTGCCCATATCTTTATTCTATCGTACACTCGGTCGGCAAACAGCCTGAATGGACAACGCGAATGTCGCCCTCTTCCAGCATCGTCCGTTGGTATTCCTCTGGACGAAATAATATGGCTTTCGATAGAACGAATCGAATAATCCGTATCCAGCCGAGTAAATTCGCATGACCATCTCCTCGGTTTCCGAATTGTTGGAAGTACTGCGTCGAGTCCCACTGTTGGAGCCGGAACAGTTGGCCGAAGTCGAACGGCTCACAAGCGGTAACGCTTTCGACGCGCGCGGATTGGCTGGCGAAATGGTGCGGCGCGGTTGGCTGACGCCCTATCAGGTCAACCAATTGTTTCAGGGACGAGGCCGACAATTGGTCCTCGGTTCGTTCGTTCTGTTGGAACGGATCGGCGAAGGCGGTATGGGACAGGTCTTCAAGGCACGACATCGCAAGCTCGGACGCATCGACGCCTTGAAGGTTATTCGCAAGGAACGGCTCACCAGTAACGATGCCGTGCGCCGGTTTCAACGTGAAATCCGAGCGGCGGCGCAGCTGTCGCATCCCAATATCGTCCGCGCTCTCGACGCCGACGAAGACGACGGTACGCATTTCTTCGCCATGGAGTATATCGAAGGCGTCGATCTCGCCAAATATGTGAAACAAAAGGGACCGCTGCCGGTCGAGACGGCGTGCGACTTCATTCGTCAAGCGGCCGAGGGAATTCAACACGCCCACGAACGCGGTATGGTCCACCGCGACATCAAGCCGCACAACCTTTTGCTGGTGACGGAGACCAATGCGGTGAAGGTGCTGGACATGGGTTTGGCCCGGTTGCGTTCCGACGCGAACGGGGAACTGTCGAGTACCTCGCTAACGGAACAAGGCGTCGTCATGGGCACGCCGGACTACATCGCGCCGGAACAGGCGATGGACTCGCATTCGGCAGACATTCGCGCCGATTTATACAGTCTGGGTTGCACCTTTTATTTCTTGCTGACAGGGCGAGTGCCGTTCCCCGGCGGCACTCTCATGGAAAAACTCATTCGACACCAGACCGATTTGCCTCGCCCCCCGACGGAGTTTCGTCCCGATGTGCCCGAAGCGATTGTTGCTGTAATCCACCAATTGATGGCCAAGCGCCCCGCCGACCGTTATGCGACTCCAGCGGAGTTCCTCGTCGCCCTGACGGCGGCACGAAAGCCAGGCGCTCGCGCCGCCGCGATGTCCACGGGAGAGGTGGCCGCGCCGATTCGACCGCCGCTGCCGCGCTTGCCGGTCGAACGATTGGAAAGGACTCCCTTCGCCGATCTGCGCGACGATACCGTGCTAGTGGAGGAGAAGAGGCAAACGCAGAATTCAATAGCGGATCGAAAAAGGCGCACTTACATCGGTGCGGCGGTTGGAGCGGGCATCCTAGCTGTCATCGTATCGGCCATAGTCTGGAAAGGCAAAGCGAAAGATAGTCCCCGCGCGGAGAAGACGCCGAATCCAGGCGTTTCCATCACCGACGCGGCCGAGAAAGAGTGGAAGACTCTGCGGACGCACGGTGAGACAGAAGGCGTGGATCGCTCCAAGTTTCGCGACGAGCTAATCGGTTTTCGCTTGGCGCATCCTGGTACGCGCTGGGCGATCGAGGCGGCGGAAGTGCAGGCAACGATGCCGTCCCCGCTGGATCGTTGGAATATCTCGCCGCTGTCGCCATTTCAGAAAGTGGACAATCAACCGAAGGAACTCTTGGCCGTTCTAGGCGATCACCGCAGCTGGGTTGGGCATTCCCATACCACGCTCGTTCAGTGGAGTTCCGATGGGCGATTGCTGGCCTGTAATGCCGCCGAGGGCATAGTCCGCTTGCTCAGCCCAGAGGATTTGAGTGTGAAGGCCGTCTTGAAAGCAGACGAACCGCTGACGCGCTTCGATTTTCGCCGCGACGGTAAGATGCTCGTCACCTGCGGATTGGCCAGCGCGATTGGATGGGACGTGAGCGGAGAGAAGCCGATCCGGAAAGTTGTTCTAAAGGATTTTCCGGGACGTCTTGGATGGGGAGTCCTTTCTCCGGACGGAAGATTATTGGCACTCACCTGTGACTCGCAGCCTCCCACGGTGCGTCTCTGGGACATCTCCGGACAACCGAAGGAACGAGCCGTACTCAAGGGGCACACGGATTGTCAAAACAAGCCCGCTTTCTCGCCCGACAGCAAAACCCTGGCGACTTGTAGTATCGATAAGACGATCCGCATTTGGGATCTCTCCCAAGAACAACCCCGCGAGCGCGCCGTCCTCACCAACCACGCCTACTGGGTCGTCTCCGTGGCATTCAGCCCGGATGGAAAACTGTTGGCATCTTCGGGACAGCACGACTATACGGTGCGTTTGTGGGACATGACCGAGAAACAGCCGAAAGAATTGACGGGCGGCTCCTGGCTCGGCGAGGCGTCCAACGAGGTCGCCTTCTCTCCAGACGGCAAGCGCCTGGCATCTGGTTTTTGGAGCGCGCACTGGCGCATATGGGACATATCGGAACGACAATTGAAGCAACTCGCATCCGTACCGGATCACAACGAGATGACGTGGAGCGTTTCCTTTTCGCCGGACGGCCGCACGTTGGCGACGTCGGGCACAGGGGGCACGATTCACCTCTGGAACGTCGGCGACATGCCGCCGCGCCAACGCTTTATCGCTCCCGGACACGGACAGATCGTTACAGGGCTGATGTTTACGCCGGACGATCGCACGCTGATCTCGATGAGCCGCGATGGCACCGTGCGTTTGTGGGATATGAAAGAACCGCCGGCACGGGAGCGCGCCGCTCTGTCCGTGCCTCTCGGATTCGCATCGGGGGCGCTCGATCCCCAAGGACGAATCCTGGTGACCGGCAACGACGGCGAACGACGCACTTTCTGGGACATTGATACAGGCAAGGAAGTACGCTCGACTCCAGACGGGATGCGACACGCCGCCTACACACCCAACGGCAAAATGCTGATTGCCAGCGAATTGGGAGGACTCATTCGGTTTCGGGACGTGGAAACGGACGAAGTGAAACGAGTCGTGGGCGTTCCCGAAGGCGAAACAATTCATGCGCTGGCAGTCAGCCCCGATGGACGACGCTTCGCCGCGTCGAGTACCAGCGGCATCGTTCATCTTTGGCACATCGAGAACGTCGCGGACCATCTCACGTTGAAGTCACCCGACGGTTGCGCCTCGGTCTTAAGGTTCAGCCCCGACGGCAAGATTTTAGCCGTGGCAGGCAAAGACGGACGAACGCGGCTGTTCGACGCCGCTAAAGGGCGAGAGCGAGGCAGTTGGCCGGGGCATGAAACAGAGATTACGTTCATCGCTTTTTCGCCCGACGGCAAACAACTTTACACGGCGGGCAAAGACGGTCGCGTCATCGTCCGAGAGATGGGCGGCGGAAACAACAATCGCGCCATCGTCGTGCCCATGCCCATTCATGCCGCCGCTCTGGCGGCCGACGGACGCCATCTCGCGCTCGGTCTTCTCGATGGTTGCATCTATATTTTGCGTCCGAACTCCGCGAACTGATGGTACGGGCCGTCGTCGCGCTATCTTCGGCGCGGGCGGCTCTCCGCCGTCGCGCTCCACGGATCTTCCGGCCAGGCGTGTTTGGGATACCGCGCTCGCAGCTCCTTGCGCACCTGGGGATAGGTATTCGTCCAGAAACTCGCTAAATCGTCGGTCACTTGTTGCGGTCGATAGTTGGGCGCGAGGAGATGCAACAGAACGGGGATTCGACCGGCGGCGAGGCGAGGCGTCTCCGTCAAACCGAACAATTCTTGAATGCGCACCGCGAGAATCGGTGGACGGCCGAGTTCGTAGCCTAGCGCGATGCGGCTGCCCGAAGGGACTTCCCATCGCTCCGGAGCCTCGCGCTCCAGCGCTTGCCGTTGCGAATGAGTCAGCCGTCCCTGGTACGCTTGTAGCCATTCGGCTTTGCGAAGATCGGCGAACGAACGGCGACCGGGACAAAGCCACGTTAGTAGTTCGCGAACATCGGCATCATCCAGAGCGGGCAATTGCAATTCCGGCATCCACTCGCGCAGACAGCGGACGCGCGTGCGGTACAGCCCGGCGGGCGAATCGTCGGCGGGAACGACGCGCTCCAAGTGCAGCGCCGCCGCTTTGGCGAGAACGCGCGCCGATTCCTCGCCATCGGGTAAGGGAGCGTCCGTCTCTTCGATCGTCAGATCGGTGAAACGCACGCGCCGCTTCGCCGTCACGCGCTCCGTCTCCGTATCGAAGGCAATTTCTATCGCCGTTGTCACACATTCGGACGGCAGCCAGGCGCGTTCGATGGCCGAGGCTTGGCGCACCCACGATTCTTTCTGTCCCGCATCCACGTCGATGCACAGAAAAAACTCGGCCTCGTGAACGCCGCTCGATGGCGCGAGTCTCACGCCGCGTCCGCCGACCATAACGCCGCGCCGACTGCCTCCTTCGCGCCGCCGAGCCACGCGATCTGGAAATGCCGCTAATAGCGAACGCAATACTCCCTCATCTTGCCGTAGCGAAGAAATAGAGGAACGCACACGGAGGGAGCGCAACAACTGATCGCGGGCGCGGAGAATGAAATGAGCGGCGGCGCGATGCAGCGTCCCGCGCGACGTAGCGTTGTGGCCGCTTCGCTCCAATTCCTCCAGCGCTTCGACGCGGTCGAGTATGTCAGAGGATGTGGCATGGCGGGGAGCGGAAGCAAACGAAGAATCCTCGAATGAGCGAGTAAACGGATCGCGTTCGCCTAAAAGAGCCGCGGCCAAAGCGACACGCTTCGCCGCACCGAGCCGCTGTCCCTCGATCAGCAACCGCGCCAAGCGCGGATGCACCGGAAGGCGAACCATCGCGCGGCCCAACTCGGTGACGCCGCTCTCCGCCATCGCGCCGAGACGACGCAACAGCGCGAGTGCTTGGGCGACGGTCGCTTCCTTCGGCGCTTCCAACCAGGGAAAGCGCAGCGCGTCCGTCTCACCCAGAGACGACAAATGCAACACGGCAGGCGCGAGATCGACGCGGCGAATCTCCGGCTCCGTCTGCTCCGAACGCGAACGATGTGCGCCGGCGCTCCACAGACGCACGCAGACACCGGACTGCGTTCGTCCGGCGCGTCCCGCGCGTTGGTCGGCGGAGGCGCGCGAGATCGGCGTCAACTGCAAACGATCCAAACCGACGCGCGGATCGAAGACGAGTTGCCGCGCCAAACCGGAATCGACGACGCCGCTGACGCCCTCGACGGTGACCGACGTTTCCGCCACGTTCGTCGCCAACACGATTCTGCGCCGAGCCTGTGGCAGCAGAGCCGCGTCTTGCCGCTCCGACGGCAAGTCGCCGTGCAGTGGCAGCACGGCCAAATCGCGCTCCGCCGCCACGGCTTCGAGATGGCGCGCCGTTTGTTTTATCTCCTGCAATCCGGGTAGGAAAACGAGCAAATCTCCCGGCGTGCGTTCGAGGGTGCGCTCCACGACGTTGGCTACCGCGAGAGGCCATGCCTGTCGTTCCGGCTTCGCCTCATAAACGATCTCCACCGGGTGGAGCCGTCCCTCGCTGACTACGACCGGACAGTCGCCGAGATACGCCGAAACCGACTCGACGGCCAATGTCGCCGACATGACGACGATGCGCAACTCCGGCCGCACCGTCTGCTGCACCAGACGAGCCATGCCGAGAGCCAAATCGCTCTCCAAACCGCGTTCGTGAAATTCGTCGAAAACGACGAGGCCCGTCGATTCGAGATACGGATCGTCTTGCAAGAAGCGCAAGAGAATGCCCGGCGTGACGACGAGAATGCGCGTCTGGGAGCCGCACCGACGATCGAAACGCACCTGATAGCCGATCTCTTCGCCGAGTTTGCCACCGCGCTCGTCGCTCATGCGCCGGGCGGCGGCGCGCGCGGCGAGCCGTCGCGGCTCCAGCATGAGGATGCGTCCGTCTTCCGCCAATCTCGCATCGAGAAGAGCGGGCGGCACGCGCGTCGTCTTGCCCGCTCCCGTCGGCGCGCGCAGTACGACGTTGCTCTGCTGCCGCAGCGCGGCAACAAGTTCCGGAAGGACCGGATCAATGGGTAGAGGAATTCGTCTCATGGAACCGTTCGGCGCGACGAACCCATCTCGATCCGCCCCGCGCGGCTAAGAGTCCGTCTCAAAAGCCCGTCTCCCCTGTACTCAGGAGGAGACGGGCTTTTGAGACGGACTCTAAATCGAATGGGCGGCAGGCTCGATTTTAGCGCAGATCGCCCGGAGGAAGGAATAGTTCGTTCACTTTGTCCGCCAAGGCCTCGGCCGACGTCCCTTGTTGCCACATGGGGATCTTGTTCTTCTCCGGCGGATACAGTGACTCCATCGGCCCCCAGACCTCATCGACCTTGTCCTCGAATAGATCGCCGATCAAGAGGTCCGTGACCTTGCCGCGCAGATGCGGATACGTCTTGACGAACTTGCCGAAGCTGAACCCATCGTAATACTCGCACACGAGACGCCTCATGCGATCGACGCCTCGGTTGAACGCCTCGCCCCAGCGGCCGAGCTGAGCGGCGGAGACATCGTTCTTGGCCAAGCCGTCGGCGATGGCGTCGGCGGCCAACTCGCCGGATTTCAGCGCCAGCAGCACGCCGGACGAATACAGCGGATCGAGAAATCCGAAGGCGTCGCCGATCAACACCCAGCCGTCGCCGGACACTTGTTTCGAGCGATAGGAGTAGTCTTTTGTGGCAAAATAGCCCGTCGAGCGCTTGGCCCCGGCGATGCGTTTCTGCACGGCGGGACACGCGGCCACCTCTTCGTTGTACGTCTGTTCGTGGCTGCCGCGTCCCTCGAAAAGATACTCGAACGGCGCGACGACGCCGACGCTCATCGTGTTGTCGTGCTGCGGGATGTACCACCACCAGCCCTGCTTGTTTGTCGTCTGAATCACTACCGTCGCGCCCTCATCGCGCCCGCTGTCGCGGTAGGCTCCCTCCCAATACGTCCAAATCGCGCCCTTGTTCAACACCGGATCCCAGACGCGCAGCTTGAGGCGATTTTGCAGCATCGTGCTTTGGCCGCTGGCATCGACGACCACTTTCGCCCGCACTTCATGGGTCGAACCGTCCTCCGCTTGGACGCGCACCCCAATGGCACGCTCGCCATCGTACAGCACATCGAGTACGCGGGCCGGTTGATGGACTGCGACACCGTGTTGACGGGCATTATCCAGCATCAGGGTGTCGAACTCGCTGCGGATAACCTGCCACGTCTGCGAGCATTCGTGCGGCTTGTTGTCGTGGAAATAGAACGGAGCCGATTCCTTGCCCTGCGAATTGACGAACTGAACGCTGTATTTCTTGACGAAAGCGCTGGCCTTCATCTTGTCGAGCATGTTGAGACGCTGAAACACCCAGTAGGTTTCCGGGATCAGCGATTCGCCGATGTGAAAGCGCGGAAAGCGATCGCGCTCGAACAGTTGGACCTTGCAGCCGTGCTGGGCCAACAGCGTTGAGACAGTACTACCGGCGGGACCGCCGCCGATGACGACTACATCCGAGAAGCGATCGAGGGGTGTACTCATAAGCAGATATTCCCTATTCGTGGAGCGAAGGTTCGTCGCGCAGCAGGCAGTATTCGCAGCGTTGTCCCGCGCGTTGCCGAACCAGTTCTCGCGTGGATTCGTCTATCACGATAGGGTTCGGAGGCGTGTTCGGGCGTTGGCTTGGAGAATGGCCACGATGTTCGAGGCCATGACGCAGGCTTCATATTCGGCCCGCTCTTCGACAGAGAGCGTGCCTTCATTGCACTTTTCCGCCAGTTCACGGACATGAGCCTGAACCGTTTCATCGGCCCGTAAATTAACCAATTCCTGGGCGGCTTGGGCAGACAGGCAACTGCCCACCGGATCGAGGAGCCGGTTTAAGACGCCAAGGGGAAGAGTCGCTCTATCCATCGCCGGATTCCCGTGGATGTTGGTCTTTCTTCTAGGATTGATGATAACGCAAACTCGGTTCTCCGTCGAGGGAGACCCTCGGGTTGCCGCACGCTGCGATTGACAGGGTTGAGCCAGTTATTACAATCCATGACTCACCCGCGATGCACTCTCTTGCTGGATTTAATGGGAAGGCGACAAGCGTGACCGTACCCCAAGACACCTTCGAGGCCGTTCGACAGGAGAAACTACACGCCATTGAGGCGCTCGGACTCGATCCGTGGGGCGCTCGCTTCGACGGGCAACAGTCCCTCGCGGCCGTTCTTGCCCTCCCCGGCGATGGGCCGGAAGATCAGCGTCCGCGCGTGCGCATTGCCGGACGCATCGTCAGCCGCCGAGAAGGTGGCAAGGTTCATTTTCTCGATCTCAAGGATTGGTCCGGCACGCCGACTTTCCGCGAGATTAAGGGCGAACGCGAAGGAGAAGTCGAAAAGGTCGCCGATCTGAGCAGCCGAATTCAGGTGATGATCGGACAGAAGCAAGTCGGCGAGGTCGGTTGGCAACTGGCGCAGCAACTCGATCTCGGCGATCTGTTGGGTGTGGACGGCGCGTTCGGCAAGACCAAGCGCGGCGAACCCACGGTGTTCGCCGACAAGCTGACGTTCCTCGGCAAGTCGCTGCTGCCGCATCCGGACAAGTTCGCCGGTTTGCACGATCTGGAGCATCGCCTTCGCCACCGCTATCTCGACTTGATTTACAACCCGGAGACGCTCGACCGGGCGCGCAAACGCATCCAGATCGTTCGCACCCTCCGTCGTTTGTTGGACGACCGAGGTTTTTGGGAGGTGGAGACGCCGACGTTGCACGCCATCGCGGGAGGAGCGGCGGCCCGGCCCTTCACCACGCACCACAACGCCTTGGACATCGACCTCTATTTGCGCATCGCCCTGGAATTGCACTTGAAACGATTGTTGGTCGGCGGCATTGAAAAAGTCTACGAGATTGGCCGCGTCTTCCGCAACGAGGGCATCAGTCCCCGGCACAATCCCGAATTTACCATGATGGAGTTGTATCAAGCCTACGGCGATTATCGCTCCATGATGGATCTGACCGAGGAACTGATCGTCGCCTGCGTGCAAGTTCTCGGTGGCGAGATGCAACTGCCGTTCGGCGAACATCGCATCGACTTTGCGCGGCCCTGGCAGCGCAAGAGCTATGCGGAGTTGTTTGCCGAACACGTCGGCGTACCGATGAACGATGCCGACGCCGTGCGCCGCGCCGCCGAGGACAAGGGATTTCCGACCGCGGGCAAAGATCCCGCGGTCATCGTGCATCATCTGTTCGAGCAATGCGTCGAGGACAAACTCATCGGCCCGGTGTTCGTATACGATTATCCCGCTCCGCTTTGTCCTCTAACGAAGCGAAAGCGCGACAATCCGGCCATCGCCGAACGCTTCGAGTTGTACGTTCGCGGCATGGAGTTGGCCAACGCCTATACGGAGTTGAACGATCCGATCGTGCAGGAAGAGACGTTCCGAATGCAATTGGCCGGGTTGCCCGAAGAGGATTCGATGGCGAAGATGGACGAGGATTTTATCCGCGCCCTGCGCCACGGAATGCCGCCGGCGGGCGGACTCGGCATCGGCATCGACCGCTTGGTCATGCTGCTGACCAATACACCGACCATCCGCGATGTCATTCTGTTCCCCCTGCTTCGTCCGGAGAAAAAATGAATCACCACGGAACACACGGAAGACACGGAAGACACGGAAGACACGGAAGACACGGAAAAGAGATAAAAAAAGGATCGTATCGGAGTCAACGCGGAAGAACGAGAAATGAATAATTGTCTCTTCGTTCCATTCTTTTCCGTGTGTTCCGTGTGTTCCGTGGTAAAATATATTTGTTGAGGTGAGACGTGTATAAGTTGCTGTTGTGCTGGCGCTATTTACTGACGCGCTATTTAGCCTTGGTATGCATCATCAGCGTGATGTTGGGAGTGGCCACGCTCATCGTGGTCAACAGCGTCATGGCCGGCTTCAGCACCAAGCTGCGCGAGCGGTTGCACGGTCTGTTGTCCGATATTGTGGTCGAGGCCCGCGACTTTCAGGGCTTTGCCAATCCCGAAGGCAAAATGGCCCTCATTCAGTCCGACCCCTTTCTCAGCGAACGCATCGAAGCCATGACGCCGACGTTGGAAATTTTCGGGATGATCCAATTCAATTGCAACGGTTCTCCCATCGCTCGACCCGTTCACATTATCGGCGTCGATCCGGAAGGGCGGGCGCGGGTGGGAGGCTTCGCGGAACATTTGATGCTTCATAAGGGAAAGCCTTCGTTCGCGCTGAGTCGGGAAGCCCTTGAGAGGAACAGTCTCTTTCATCCACCGCGACGCCTCGACGAAATCGCGCGGTCGATGCTGCCGAAACCGAAGGACGGCTCGCCGGTTCCCGATCCTCCTCCTTCGCGCGAATTGCCGCCCTCCACCATCATCGTCGGTTATGCCGTCGCTCACTTTCGAGCCAAAATGAAACCGGAGGAAGCGGCACAAGAGGTCCGCACGCTCGATCCCGGCGACGACGTATGGGTGACGACGATCAGCGGGCAGGGAATGAAGCCGGTCGAATGGCGCTGTGCGGTGTGCGATTATTTCCGCTCGGAAATGAGTGAATACGACGCCAATTATGTCTTTGTGCCCATCGACGAATTGCAGCGTCTGCGCGGCATGGATAACCGAGCGACCAGTTTGCAAATCCGCATCAAGGATTATCGCGATTTGCACGCCGTCAAGGAACGCTTGCAATCCTTGTTGCCCGCCCATTGGGGTCTGAGCGTGCATACCTGGGAAGACAAACAAGGCCCGCTGTTGGCCGCCATCAGCATCGAAAAGGGCATCTTGAACGTGCTTCTGTTTATGATTATCGCCGTGGCCGGCTTTGGCATCCTCGCCATTTTCTCGATGATCGTCGTCGAAAAAACGCGCGACATCGGAATCCTCAAAGCGCTCGGAGCCTCGAACACCGGGGTGCTGAACATCTTCTTAACTTACGGCTTGCTGCTGGGCGTGGTCGGCGCGATGTTGGGTTCGTTCTTCGGCGTGTATATCACCCTGAACATCAATGAGATCGAACAATTCCTCACTCGATGGACTGGCCACGAATTGTTCGATCGCTCCGTCTATTATTTCAATGAGATCCCCACGGATCTCAATGTGGCTAGCCTGCTGCTCATCAATGTGGGGGCGATAGCCATCGCCGTGTTGTTTAGCGTGTTGCCGGCCTTGCGGGCAGCCTTGCTGCATCCGGTGCGTGCGCTGCGGTACGAGTAATCTCTCGATCCCACGCTCCGCACTGCGAGCCACCGAGCGCCGAGGACGGGACGCGGAGACAGATACCCGGCAGCCAACGCTGCCGGTTCGCCGTCCTGCGTGGGAACGAGGAGAAGACGCGGAGACACACACCCGGCAGCTAACGCTGCCGGTTCGCCGTCCTGCGTGGGAACGAGGAGAAGACGCGGAGACACACATCCGGCAGCTAACGCTGCCGGTTCGCCGTCCTGCGTGGGAACGAGGAGAAGACGCGGAGACAGACACCCGGCAGCTAACGCTGCCGGTTCGCCGTCCTGCGTGGGAACGAGTGAAGAAACAGGAGTTTTGCAATGCTCGATCATTTGCCTCTGTTGGCTGCGATTAACGTACACAAAGCCTATCGCAAGCACGCGATTGAGGTTCCGGTGTTGAATGGGTTGGATCTCGAAGTGTATGCCGGCGAATTTCTTAGCATCGTCGGCAGTTCCGGCAGCGGCAAAAGCACCCTGTTGCATGTCCTCGGCACGCTCGAC
The DNA here is from genome assembly GCA_021781415.1 of Planctomycetota bacterium. Classification (GTDB taxonomy): domain Bacteria; phylum Planctomycetota; class Planctomycetia; order Gemmatales; family Gemmataceae; genus JAJPHU01. The sequence continues at coordinate 6,092 of JAJXWW010000176.1, read as the reverse complement.
AAACCCGATGAAGGGCGCGTTCTCTTCGAGGGAGAACGCATCGACAATCAACCTGCCGAGCAGCGCGATCGACTGCGGAATCAGACGTTCGGATTCATTTTCCAATTCTATCACCTACTGCCGGAGCTTAGCACGCTTGAAAATGTGTTGATGCCGAAGATGATCGCGCTGCCGATGCGCGGTTGGTTCCGCGAGCGCCGCGCGCTCAAGCAGACCGCCACCGAACTGCTCGATCGCGTCGGCCTGGGACATCGCCTGCGCCACAAGCCGCGCGAACTATCCGGCGGCGAGATGCAACGCGCCGCCATCGCGCGGGCGCTCATCAACAAGCCGCGCGTGCTGCTCGCCGACGAACCGACCGGCAATCTCGACGCCGACAAGGGCGAAGAGATCGTTCGCCTACTGCGCGACTTGAACCGGCAAGAACGGCTGACAATCGTGATGGTAACGCATAACATGGAGATTGTTGCCAACACGGATCGGTTCGTTCGCTTGGTGAAGGGCCGCGTGGAAGACACGAACGGAGAATCGGCCGCCTCAATCGCCAATCGTCGCTCCGCTGCCGGAGTTTGTCTGTCCTCGGACGTCGAATGTTGACGGGGGATGCGACCGCGAGGAACACCCATGAGCAAGGTTTGGATCAACGGGAAGCTGTTCGACAAAGACGACGCCAAAATCAGCGTCTTCGATCATGGTCTACTCTACGGAGACGGTGTATTCGAGGGCATCCGCATCTATGGCGGCAAGGCATTCCGTCTCGACGAACACATCGAACGCCTCTACGAAAGCGCGCGCCACATCGCGCTGGAGATTCCCCTTCCCCCCGAACGAATGTCGCAGGCCGTTCTCGACACCATTCGAGCGAATGCCAAGATCGACGGTTACATTCGTCTCGTCGTGACGCGCGGCGCGGGCACTCTCGGACTCGATCCCAAGCGCTGCTCGAATCCGCAAATCATTGTCATCGTCGATGACATCGCGCTCTATTCGGCCGAGTCCTACGAACGAGGGCTGAGCATCGTCACGTCGTCCATCATTCGCAATCATCCCAATGCGCTCAACGCTCGAATTAAATCGCTGAATTATCTCAATAACATTCTCGCCAAGATCGAAGCGGTTCGAGCCGGTTGCCAAGAAGCGATCATGCTCAATCACAACGGCGAAGTGGCGGAATGCACCGCCGACAACCTATTTCTCGTCAAGCGCGGTATCTTGCGGACGCCGCATCTCGTCGCTGGAATTCTCGAAGGCATCACCCGCAACGCCGTCATCGAACTGGCGCGCGCGGCCCAGATTACCGTTCAAGAAATGGCTTTGACTCGACACGACATTTATAGTGCCGACGAATGTTTTCTGACCGGGACCGCCGCCGAAGTCGCTCCCATCGTCGAATGCGACGGACGGCTCATCGGCAACGGCAAGCCCGGGCCTATCACGCGGCAATTGCGCGAGCAATTCCATCGCTTGGCCAGACAATAAAACCGGAACGATGCGAACGATTCCCGATGTTCATCATCCGATGTAGAGAAAAAATAAACAGAGCGCGCAAACGATCGAGAAGTTGACGGCTAAACCGGCATAGAAGTAGCGCGTCCCTTTCGCACTCGTTTCGTCGGTTGGAATCATCGCGGCCCGAAAGAGTAGCACCCATGCAATCGGCAGCAAGATGGGAAACATTATACCGAAGACCGTCGACAGGAATGCCTTGCGGCAAAGAGCATCCCCGATGCTCGTGGGCAACTCGCGGTCGTCGTCCGGTTCCTCCCGTTCGGAGGAAGGCGCGTTCTTCTCGACGGCCGATGGAACCGATTCCTCGCGTTTCGAGATTGTGTGGCCGGTCGTCACCGAGACTCGATCCGCCCGAATCGCGCGAGGGTCGCTCGGTGCCTCGGCGCGAATGCCTTCTATCGGCGTTCGACACGAGTGACAGATGGACAGTCGATTGCTAATGGGTTCGCCGCAGATGGAGCAGATCCAAACGCCTGACTCGGCCTTCTCTTCCCAGTCGTCGTCCAGCTGCGCTTCCGCGGCAGCCGAGGCCAGAACACCGGCGGCTCGTTGTGCATCTTCTTCACGCACCTGCAAGACAATCTGATCGCCGAGGGCGAGACTACCGAACAGCATATCCGATGAAATCGCTCCGCCGATCGTAGACTCGATACCCTCGTTTTCCAGCAGGTTTTTTGCCGACTGAGCCTCGAATGTCCTCTGGAATTTGGCCACGGTAACGAAGTTGTCGGACATGCAATGAATCCTCGATCCAGAAATCACTCATTCATCGAGTTCTCTCAGGTTATCGATAAATTTAGCGAATGGAAGCGCGGATCGACTCGGGTGGAGGGCGTTCGGTCGGCTTCTTCAAGCGCGGCTCGACGCCCTCTCCGAAGGATGCGTAGTGCGAAACCGTCCCCCCTTGCCGATCAACCGGCGGATTTTCGGTCCTCTTGGAGTTGATTCAGCTTGTTGTACATCGTTTTGAGGCTGATCCCCAGTTCCTCGGCGGCTTTCGTCTTGCTGCCGCCGTGCTTCTCCAGCACGCGCAAGAGATGCTCCATCTCGATCTCGCGCAGGGTGCGCGGCGAACCGGGAATGCTCGTCGAGGGTGCCACGGCTAGGGAGTCCGACAATTTCAACGTCGAGGTTTCGAGGCTGGGACTGCGAACCGAGTGCGGCATATGCTCCGGCATGATGGGACCGCCGCCGGCGAGGATGTAGGCGTGTTCCATCACGTTCGCCATTTCGCGGACGTTGCCCTGCCATTCGTGTTCGAGCAGCAAGTCGATGACTTCCGGAGTAAGCAAATCGGCCACCTGATCGGCGGGACGGCGGGCGGCACGGGCTAAAAGATGACGCGCCAACTCCGGTATGTCCTGACGCCGTTCGCGCAAGGGAGGCAGGCGTACTTCAAACGTGTTGATGCGGAAGTACAGATCCTCGCGGAACTCATCTTCTCGGATCATCGTACGCAAATCGCGGTTGGTGGCGCAGAGAACGCGCACGTCGGTTCGGAAGGGCTGGGTATCGCCGACGCGGCGAATCTCACCCGATTCCAAGAAGCGCAACAGCTTGACCTGAATGTTTTTGTTTAGCTCGCCGACTTCGTCGAGAAACAGCGTGCCGCCGTTGGCCACTTCAAACAGTCCCTTGTGATCGCGGTCGGCTCCGGTAAACGCGCCTTTGCGATGGCCGAACAGTTCGCTCTCGACGAGATGCTCGGCCAGCGCGCCGCAGTTGACCGGCACGAACGGCATGTCGCCGCGCTTGCTCTTTTGCATCAGCGTGCGCGCGGCTAACTCTTTGCCGGTACCGGTCTCGCCGAGAATCAACACGGTCGAATCGGTCGGCGCGATGGTGTCGATGAGACGATGGACGGCGGCCATCGCCGGCGATTTGCCGACGAGGATGCTCGGGCCCTCGGCGGCCTGCACGCGCGTCTGGAGCGCGAGGTTCTTGTGTTTCAACTCCCGCTTCTCGGCCACCTTGCACAGCACGGCCTCGATTTGAGCCAGCTTGCACGGTTTGGTCATGTAATCGAGCGCGCCCAAACGCACCGCTTCGATGGCCGTTTCCATCGTGGCGTGGCCGGTCATCACCACGGCTTCGGTATCGGGACTGATCTTTTTGAGATGCTCTAACACCTCAATTCCGCTCATGCCCGGCATCCGCAGATCGAGAATGGCAGCGTCGAAGGTACTCTTCTCCAGCGTCTTTATCGCCGTCTTCCCGTCGGGGCAGATCGTTACCTCGTGGCCCAAGCGAGGCAACTCGGAGCGCATCAATTCTTGCAGCGGCTTCTCGTCATCGACGAAGAGTACCCGCAAGCAGCGATGCGTCTCGACGCGATCGCGGGCAGAGGTTCGATTGAGAGTAATCTCTGGCATGGCTTCCATTCCGTTATTCGGGCGAGCAGGATCGCGTGAGCGCCCCGCGACGAAATCGCCCCAAGGCGAAACACTTGGGACGCTCACGCGACTCCCACTCGCCGTCCGTTACGCCGCGCGGGCCGACGCGGTTGCCTCCTCGTTCTTACCGGGCGTTAGGCCCGGGCCTGGCAGAACGTGCGCCCCTTCCGCCTCTCTCACTGGCAGCCGCACAATGAACGTGCTGCCTCGATTCGGGCCGGGGCTGCTCGCTTCAATCTCGCCGCCGTGTTGCGTGATGATGCGATGCGTGATCGTCAATCCCAAGCCCGTACCCTTGCCGGTGCGGCTGCGGGTATAGAACGGCTCGAAGATGTTCTCTAACACTTCTTGATTCATACCGCAACCAGTATCGGTGAACTGTAACTCGGCCATGTCGCCGCGCTGGCCGAGTCGGATCGTCAATTTGCCGCCCTCATTCATGCTGTCCAGGGCGTTGACGACGAGATTGAGGACGACCGACTTTATCTCTTCGCCGTTGACCCATGCGCAGATCGGCTCGCCGGCGGCGAGGCGGTCGGCGTTCATCTCGAATTGAATCTCTTTGCCGCGATGATTGGGCAGATGCTGCGTCACATCGAGAACGAGTTGTACCAGTTCGCGCAGGTCGGCCTTTTCGCGGCGGCGTTCGCCGGGCCTGCTGAATGCCAACAGACGCTCCGTGATGTTCTTGCAGCGGAACGCTTCTTCTTGGATCATTCTCAGATACTTGCTGAAAACCTCGTGTTCCTCGTCGGATCGGCCGTTCGCTCGCAGATTGCGAAGTAGATCGTTGAGCCGGGCTTCCAACGCCTCGCTGCAAAAGGCGATGCTGGCCAAGGGATTGTTGATCTCGTGCGCCACGCCCGCCGCCAAGAAGCCGACGCTGGCCAATCGTTCCGAACGCACCAGCTGACGGCTACGCTCATTGACTTGACGCGCCAGATCGCCGTACAACTCTTGCAATCGTCCCATCATGTCGTTAAAGGCCACGCCCAGATCTTCCATCTCGTCGCCGCTGTGCAACTCGATGCGATGTTCCAAATCGCCCTTGGCCACGCGATTGACGCCGGCCTCCAAATCGCGGATCGGATGAAAGACCCAAGCGTAGAAAGAACTTAACAGGCCGATGACGAGCAACAAGCCGACGATGCTCGAAGGCACGACGATCCAGAGAGTGATCTGATAATTGCCCCGCGAATTGCCGATGCGGTCGCGGATGTCTCCCTCAATGTGATCGCGCACGTCGCCGGCGATGTGGACGATCTCTCCCATCAATTTCGCACATTGTTCTTCTTGTTCGCCATCAATTTTGCCATCGTCCAGGTTCGGCTCCATCGAGACATCGAGCGAACTCGCCTTTTTGCGATCGTCCGGACGATTCCACTGTTTGCCGAGCGTGTCGAACTTGGAACGAAGGATTTGCAACAGCTCCAGTTCTACTTTTGTGTTTCGGGCAGCTTCGTGTCCGAGCAGAGCCCCTTCACAGATATTGAGGTATTCGTTGGCCTTCTCGATGGCTTGTTCGGGTGTTGTCGGCGCTTTGCGTTTCGCCTTGGACAGTCCATCGGCCAGATCGTCGGGAAGCGGGGGCAATTTCAAACTTTGGTGGGACTCGACTTCTTTCTTGCCGTCGTATCGTGGTAGTTCGGGCGTGTCGTGGCCTTGGAGCTTCTTTCTCTCGATGAGCCGCGTGATCTCGCCGACCGCGACGCGGAGTTCTTCGGCATCGTGCAGTTGGGAGGTCATCACGCGCAGGCTGCTCATGTCGAGATAGTTCGACCAGATGTTGCGAATGGTTCCCGCCAAGAGCAGTACCATCGTCGTCAGCACCAAGCCGAGACCGAGCATCAATTTGTGGCGAATCCGCCAACGCGAGGCCACGCCCTCACCCTCCCCCGATCCGTCGCCGAGCCGTCCGTCCGGGAACATCCCTGTTCCTCGAACCCCTCCGACAACATTGTCCGGCACTTGAAGCCACGGAACTCTACCAAAAGACGAGATACAAATGGAGGCCAACTTTTCGGCGAACCGGCGGCGTCAGCCGCCGGGTGCAGTTCCCCCAAGGCGAACCGGCGGCGTCAGCCGCCGGGTGCAGTTCCCCCAAGGCGAACCGGCGGCGTCAGCCGCCGGGTGCAGTTCCCCCAAGGCGAACCGGCGGCGTCAGCCGCCGGGTGCAGTTCCCCCAAGGCG
>JAJXWW010000170.1 GCA_021781415.1 Planctomycetota bacterium | reverse complement strand
TTGATGACTCGGCCTTCGATCTGCGTGACCGTGCCTTCGTCCTCTTCTTGGAGCGAACCGGGCAGTACGATCTCGGCGTGACGAGCGGTTTCGTTGAGGAAAAAGTCGATGACGACGTAGAAGTCCAACTTATCGAGCATCCGTCCGACGAAGGTGCTATCCGGCAGCGACACCTTGGGATTGAAGCAAATGCTGAGCAGGCCGCGCACTTCGCCGCGGTCGATCTTGCGGAAAATCTCGTAGGCATCGACGCCGGGACCGGGCAAGTCGTCGGCTTCGATGCCCCATATCTTGGCGATGTGGGCGCGATGTTCCGGCTTGGCGATGTCGCGCCCGCCGGGCAGTTGATCGCACTTTTGGCCGTGTTCGCGTCCGCCCTGGCCGTTGCCCTGCCCCGTGATGGTGGCATAGCCGCAGCCGGGCCGACCGATGCGCCCAGAGGCAAGCACCATGTCGATCGCACCCAAGACATTCTGGACACCGTGCGAATGGTGTTCGATGCCGCGCGCGTGCAAGAGAAAACTCGTTCGGGCCGTACCCCACAACTCCGCCGCCTGCCGAATCGAGCGCTCGGCGATGCCGGTTATCTCCGCCGTGCGCCGCGGCGTCCAGGCGCGAACGTGTTCGGCCAGCTTGTCGAAACCGACTGTGTGTTGCTCGATAAAGTCGCCGTCGAGCCAATCGTTTTCGATCATCAGATGCAAAATGCCGTTGAACAGTGCGATGTCGCGGCCCGGCTTGACGGGAAGGAACAGATCGCACGTCCGGGCGATGGGAGTGATGCGAGGATCGACGACGATGATCTTGGCCCCATTCTCGCGTGCTTGCCAGACATAATGGGTCGTGATAGGGGCACATTCGGCGATGTTGGCTCCGCTGATCCATACGACTTCGGCCAAGGGGATGTCGGACCACGAGTTGGCGGCGCGGTCGATCCCGAAGGCGAGTTTGTTGCCCGCCGCAGCGCTGACCATGCACAGCCGACCGTTGTAGTCGATGTTCGACGTTTTCAGACACATGCGGGCGAATTTGCCCATTAAATAGGCTTTTTCGTTGGTCAAACTCGCGCCACTGAGAACGGCGAAGGCATCGTTGCCGTGCGCGGCTTGAATGCCTCCGATGGCGGAGGCCACGCGCTCGATCGCCTCGGTATACGACAGGGCCCGAAAGCCGCCGGGCGAGGAAGAATCGCGCCGATAGGCGTGCAGCAGCCGATCGGGATGCGAGCCTTGCAGATAGCGCTTTACCCCCTTGGGACAGAGCATGCCGCGATTGAAGGGAAACTCTTCCCAAGGCTCGAAGCCGACGACTTGATTGCCGCGCGCCTTGAGCTGAATGCCGCACTGTTGGCCGCAGAAACAGCAGTGCGTCTTGACGAGGCGCTCGCTCTCCGCGCTTCCGTCGGCATCGATGGTATAGGCGCAGTGCGGCCCAAACCGCTCGATGATTTCCTCGGTTGCTACGGGTAACGTGGCCACAATCATCCATCCTCACAAAAACCATCTCACCGTGGAGAGAAAGCGCTAAACGATCGACGGCTCTATGGATTCCGCGTCTCTTCTCTGCGCTCTCTGCGTTCTCTGTGGTAATTTCTTTTGCTCTGCCCACAAGGCGGCTTGTCCCAAGCAGACCAAGGCGCGGCGGCAGGCGGGGCAAAACCACTGATAATGCGATTTCGGCTTCCCTTCGAGTTCGTAACGGTAGCCGAGGTGTCGTTCGACAGCGATGAGATCCTCAACGTGCATCTTCGAGGCGAACGCGCCGCCGCAGCGCTTGCAATGCGCTTGCTCGCCTGCAAGTCCGGCGTCCTTGTACAGCCCGACAGCCAGATGGGCAGGACGCATGAAGATGTGAAACAGTTTGCCGAACGGCAACCACAACAGCGTGAATATCACCGTGGCAGCGTGCAGAATGGCGAGAAAATCGTAGCCGTATCCGCCCATCCAGGTGTAACTGACCGTGAGCAGAAGGCCGGTGACGCTGATGGCGAATAGGAGCAACAGCGGGAGAAAATCTTCGCCGAACTGTTGCAGGGCCGCCGCCCCTTCGTCGCGCAGCCGCCGACGCAGCGCCAGTGCCACGCCGACGATGACCAAGAATGACGACCAAACCAGACCGTGAAAGACGAAAAATCCGAATAGGGAAGCGATGGCGAATTCGCCGGCAGGCACCCCAAATACATGGGCGCGATAGCGCGTCAAGTCGCCCGGCATCGTCTCAAAATGAACCCAGCCGAAGACGAGCGGGAACGTGATGGCGAACGCGCTGACACTTCCCCACATGATGCACCAGTGGGCCGCTCCACGCAGCCAGCCGCGCCGCCAGATGAATCGATTCGCGGCAAAATCGGCCAAGAATTGTCGCACCAGCGGTAGACCGTGTCGGAATAATCCACCCTTTCGCCCCAAGAGTTGCCCGCCGCGCTTCCAATACATCGCGGTCGGCGGACGTTGCAGCCACATTACCCAGCGATAGGTGACGCCGAATGCGGCAAACAATGTGGCGAAGGTATAGCACAGCAGCGCCGCATCGAAGCGAACCAGGTTGCCCGAACCCACGACGAGCAACAACGCCAGCGCGGAGGCAATCGCCAAGCCGGCCCAAGTTGCCCTCCGTCGAGCAAGCATCTTTCCACCATCTCCCCACATTCCGAAACGGGCGCGTGGAGAATGGAAAGCACGTTTGATGCCAGTCGGTGTCTCGCCGTGGCATTCGTTGTGTAAGTAGCGATGACATAACGAGATCGGCAGTGAGATTTGCGGGCCAACTCGTCGCAAGGATAAAGAGTTGCTCGTTTGTTATGCAGCGGTTGTGAGGAAACTGAGCAGCGCGAAAGCGATGAGTAACGACCGGAAATACGTCCATCGCCCTGCTTTGCTCGTCTCGGTAACGGAACTTGAGACAAAGGAGACTTTGTCTTTCGTAACATTACCGACTCACGTAGAATGGTGATGGGAGTTATCAACGTCTGCGATAAATAGATCCGACTTCGTGTGCTGGAGCGGTTCGTTTATTCCACCGATTCGGATATTACCGAGCTTGCAAAGCTCACGGGATATATCCGTGTCGGATTTCTGCTGAGGAGTTCATTCTATGAGCAACAAAGGATCGACAAGCTACCGAGTAAGGCCATCCTCTTCTTCGACATCTCGGCAAGGGAGTAACGCCATGAACTTGGAAAAAAGAATTGCCGAACTGCGTGCCGATGTTTTGAGCGACCGGTTGTCTATGTCGATAGGGGAGCTTGCGGGGCTTTACGAACGAAAGGAGATTGACGTACATCCGAAGTTCCAGCGGATTCTGCGCTGGAGCGACTGGCAGAAAACGCGACTCATCGAGTCCATTTTATTGCGGATTCCCCTTCCCCCTATTTTTGTAGCTCAGGACGAAAATGGGAACTGGGATGTCGTGGATGGTGTCCAGCGATTAGGAACGATTTTTGAATTCCTGGGGATACTCCGGCAAGAAGATGGGAACCTGCGCCCGTCATTGCAACTTACATCGACGGTGTTGCTGCCGGAATTAGAGAACCATCTGTTCGATAGCGAAGACAGTTCTGCAAAGTCGTTTTCGCCGGCCATGCGTTTAGATTTCCGTCGGTCACGTCTCGATCTCCACATCGTCCTGAAAGAATCGACCCCTTCGAGCAAATACGAGCTATTTGAGCGGTTAAACACCGGAGGATCGATCGCTTCGCCCCAAGAAGTCCGCAACTGTGTCCTCGTTTGGATGAACGAATCCCTTTTCGATTGGATGGCCGATTTATGCAATAACGAAGATTTTCAAACGGCGATACCTTTGTCCGAGCGACTCGAGCAAGAACAGTTTCGTATGGAATTGTTGTTGCGCTTTTTAGTGCTTCACGACATCCAAATCGAGGAATTGCGCGGAATTCGGGATCTGAGCGAATTCTTGAACGAAAAGAACCGACAGTTAGCGGAGAACCAATCGCTTAACCGCGACGAAATGGAGAGGCGCTTCAAAAAGACCTTCCAACTCATCAACCAAGCGCTTAACGGTGATTCGTTTCGAAAATATCATCCTCCCCAAGACACTTTCAAAGGAGCGTTTCTTATCTCTGCATTTGAAGCCGTAGCGATGGGGGTAGCTCATAATATAAAACGGTGGGATCGTGAGAACAATGCCGCCAAAAAGTTAGCGGAAAAAATAAAGAGTCTTTGGAGCGAGGAGAGTTTTGTCTCAAATATCGGGATCGGTGTATCCTCAAGTGTACGCATGCAACACACGATTCCTCTTGGTCGAGGGCATTTTAAGCCATGACCCTGCGCACGATTGCCGATCTCTCGACCTCCCTGCGGAGCGATCTTGCTTGGCGGCGTAAAGAAAACAGCGTCTTTCACTCCATCGTCCGCACATCGGAGGCCGCAAAGAAGCAAGCCCTTCTCCGAGGTGCCGTTGCCGTACTCTATGCGCATTGGGAAGGGTTCGTAAAAAATTCCTGCCGAGAATACCTTGAATTCGTCCGTATAAGAAAGCTGAATCATTCCGAGTTAGCTGCGCCGTTTTTGTGTCTTGGGGCGAAACGGCGCTTCGGTAATCTGGACCCAACCTCGAAGCGACTTGATAATTACGTCGATCTCTGCGAATGGCTTTTGGAGGAATGGGATCACAAGGCACAGCTACCCAAAGCGGAAGCGGTTATAAGCACGAGTAACCTGAATTCCGATACCTTAAAAAGCATGTTCCGTGGTTTGGGACTTAGCTATCATTCCGATTTTCAAATAGCGGAAAAACCTATTATTGACTCGCTCGTCGATTTGCGGAATCATCTCGCGCATGGTGAGTGGAAAATCGTGGAGTATTCCGAATACGAGCAGTATTATATTAAAATCGAAAAACTGATGGAGCAAGTGTGCGCTCAAGTAGAATCATCTGCTGCGAACTCCGCCTATCGACGAGTGTAAACATAACCACTCCAGCCTCGAAATAAAGAAGGGAAATGAATATAAACGGGGGGACGACAACGGTTTCTTTTAGACGGGGAAGCCTCTATTATCTTCGTATCTTACGCGGGCCCGATTCCAGTACCGGCACGGTGTCGAGCAGTTCGCGGACGACATCGCGGCTGCCTCGGCCCTCGACTTCGGCTTCGGGACGGACGATCAGACGGTGAGCCAGCACGCCGGGCGCGATGGCTTGTACGTCTTCGTGCGTGAAGTAATGCCGGCCGTCCAACAGCGCGCGGGCGCGGGCGCAGCGAAGCAAACACAGAGCGGCGCGCGGACTGGCACCGAGCGACAAATCGGGATGCGAACGGCTGGCCTCGGCGAGATCGAGAATGTATTCCAGCAGCGAATCGTCGCCGTGTACGTTGGCCACTTGCCATTGGATGTCGAGAATCTGCTCGGCGGTGAACAGCTGCTCGGTCGCCAGGGTGGGATGACTGTGCAGCCGCAGCATGGCGATCTCGTCGAAGCGCCGCGGATAGCCCATTTCGACCCGGAGTAAGAAGCGATCGAGCTGCGCCTCCGGCAGACGATAAACGCCTTCGTGTTCGATGGGGTTCTGCGTGGCCAAGACCATGAACGGCTGCGGCAGCGGCAGCGTCGTCCCCTCAATGGTGACCTGATTCTCTTGCATCGCTTCCAACAGCGCCGATTGCGTTTTGGCCGGAGCGCGATTGACTTCGTCGGCGAGCAGCACTTGGCAGAACAGCGGCCCCTTGCGAAGAACGAATTCGTTCTGTTTGCGGTCGAAAATGTAGGTTCCGGTCACGTCGGACGGCAACAGATCGGGCGTGAACTGAAGGCGTTGATACTGCGTGCCCAAAACGCGGGCGAAGGTTTTCGAGAGGGTCGTCTTGGCTACGCCGGGCACGCCTTCGAGGAGAACGTGACCGCCGGCGAACAGGGCGATGAGGAATTGATGCGTCACCTCGGACATGCCGACGACGATCTTGCCGATCTCGGCGACGACGCGCTCGCGCAGTTCGCGCATTTGCGGTGCAAGGTCGCGCAGCGCCTCGGAGGTCGTCGTATTATTCGCGCTGGGATCGATGCTCATGTCCGCGCTCTTTCAAGTCAACCGGAGGGTACCATTCGCCGCGGCGGATTTCAACTCGTCGAGTTCGCGCAGCCAGCGCCGCAACGACTTGGGTGAGACGACGACCGGAGCGTCGCCGCGCGCCAAGCACCACCAGCGCGCGCAGAGGCGTCGCAAACGCCAACGCCGCCGCCAACCTCCCTCGACGATCTTCGCGTGAGGTGGCGAGGAGTCGCGCGGGGAAAAGCCTACCGAGTCGAAGAACTCGCGCGCCAAAAGATGCACCGTCTCCCAGACGTTGCCCGAACGCAACAGCGATCGGCGGCGTTGGTCCAAGAAGGATAAGTTGGTTCGGCGCGGCTCGACGCCATCGACCGGAGTGGGTACGGCGAAATCCCCTCGATAGCGGCCGCGCCAGAGGAAACGATAACCCACGAGTAAGAAAGCGGCGAACGTCAAAACATAGACCACATAGCGCGGCAGACGGTGGCGTCCGCCGGCCCAGTCGTCGAGGCGGTCGAGCAACGCGCGGTTGAAGGCGTCTCTTTCTTCGAGATTGGCGATGGTCTTATCGACGGCGGCGACGATAGCCGGTTCCATCGCCATCGTCGGTTTGACGGGAACCCGGACTAAGGGCGCGTTGAAGTCGGAACGAATGCGGCCATCGTCCCAAAAGAGAACCTTGTTCCTCTGTCCGGTGAACGATTCAAGGTTCTCGCTTTCGTTGAGGGCGCGCAGTGCCTCGGCGGGCGTGGATGCTCCACCGCGCAGCCAATGCAAACAGTTGGCGGCAAACTCCAAGTTATCGGTGTCGCTGGGCAGGATCATGCGATTGATGAATAGGCTGTGATCGGCCAACACCAAGGCGCGTCCTTTGCCCACTGCGCCGCCGACCGCGAATAGTGGAGAGGTAATTTGTTTTGGCTTCACGGGCGCGCCGATCCGAAACGCCGGTGGAGAGGGAAAGGGACTCCGTTGCAGCGTGCTAGAGGCTTCCGAACAATGGTTGGGTAACTCCGCGAGTCGAAAGATTCCGCTTGGAAGCCACCAGCTGCTAGAGTTTATCTGAAGCCGCGAAGGAGCATTCGAGGCGACGCGCCGCAACTCTCCGCGCTCGGGCTGGGGGCTGCGGAACAGAGAGGGACGATTGCCCACTCCCGCGAGCGACGTCAACAAGCCCAGAACATTCGACGCCGCTTTCGATCCCATCGCGTCGGCAAACGGAAGGACAAACGGACAGCACGGCTCTCCAAAATAGATGTCGTCCGGTTTGACGGGCGCGCATACCAGCATTTCTCCCGTCACGGTAACGCCGGCCAAACGGCTCAGCTGCGCTCCGGCGAGACCGAGGGTGGGCTTATCCGTGGCAATCAAAACCGCGCCGCCGCTCTCGACGAACGAACGCAATTCACCGGCGGCGAAGGCCTCGGACAAGCAACTCGGATCGCCCAGGACGACTAGCAGCGATTCGCCGGGGTGCGCCTTGAGCGCGGCGAAATTTCCAATCGGCTGAAAGCCGAGTACATGCAAGAGCCGTCGAAAGGCGTCGGTGCGTTGACCTTGGGGAATGGCATCGGTCGGTGAAGCCGCGCGAGCGCGGAGGGAACCGATCTCCATCGCCCCAAGGACGAAAGCGAGGAAGCATAAAGCGAGGAACGGTCTGGGAGATCGTGTCATGGGGCCGTCACTCCCGCGAGAAGACAGAGCGCGAGGCGGGCGTCGGTCCACTCGTCTTGCGAGAGCGTTTCGGCGGCGGGGGCGTAGCGAGCCTTTTCGTAGAGCCAAGCCAAGGTCTCGGCGGCGAGGCGGCGGGCGCGCTGGTCGTCGTCCTGTTCGCCAAGTCGCTCGGCCAAGGCGCGATGGTGGCAGGTATTGGCCGAGATTCCCAGCCGCGACAACGCCAGATATTCGAAGGCAGCCACGAGTTCCGCGCGCGTGGAGATGCCGTTGGGCGACGCCGGCCAGCCGCCCAACTGCCACACTCCCTCTTCGGTCGCCCTCGGATTGGCGGGACGAGTTCGCAGTCGATAGAACGCAAAACACATTGCAGATAGCAATAGAAGTGATAAGAGAACCGCAATCCATGCGTCGCTATCGCCGCGCGCCGACGCGGGTTTCGAGAGGCTGAGATCGGGCAGCGCGGGCGGACGCGCGTCGTGGAAGATCGAACGCGCGTCGTCCCAAAGCCCTCCCCGTTCGCGGAGCAATTCGCCCATATTCGGCAGGTATTGGGACAATCCGGAGAATCGCTCGTTCCATTGCACCGCGTCGAAATCCGGTCGTTGCACCTCGCGCAGCAGATCGGCCAGGGGATTGCCCTCGTCCTTCCCCCCGGCGTCGAGGAGGGCGTTGAGCATCTCGCCACCCGCATCGTCGAAGTTGTCCGCGAACCATTTCACGCCATCCTCTTGCAGCCGGTCGAACCACGAGTTCGATTCCGCTTTCTCGGCGAGGGGGGGCGGCCAGCCCGAAGCGGGGGGCATCGGTCCCGCCGGCGAAGACGACGAGCCGGTCGAGTCGCCCGAACCCGTCGTGCCCGATACGGACGGCTTCGGATTTGAGCGCTCCATCCACTGGCGCAGCATCTCGATTTTTTGTGGGTCCAACTTTTGCGACGATTGCGCCTGTTGGAGCAGGCGATTCCAATTGGGATCTTGTTGCAGCCCCGTGCCGTTGAGCAGTTTATCGCGCAGCTGTTGCAATTCGGGTTTGGAGAGTTGCTTGAGATTGCCGACAAACGAGGGGTCGTTGAGCAGTCCTTGCATTTGATCTTGGAGGCCGTGCAAGTTGCTCAGTTCGTTCAAGCGTTCGGTCATCGACCGCTCGGCGTCGCTGGCATCGGGACCGCCCGGTAGTTCGCGGTGCGACTCTTTGAAGGGAACGAACTGCGCCGAAGCCGGCGCGGGAGCGAGTAGTAGCGCCAGCGGGAGCAGCCATAAACCGCGTCGCTTATCCATAAAGCCGGCTCCCGATGACCGCGTTTGGTTTCACCGTGTTTCGACGATCTCTTCGCCCCCTTGCATTTTAGAACGCGCGGCGCGAGCGGGTCAATACAGCCACTCGGTCGCCGGACGTGGAATCTTTTTGACGAGTTTATCGATCTTTAATTCGTCCGTCGGGTACAAAATCAACGCCGTGAGGTACTCGTTGGTTCCCGGCTTTTGGAAGAAATGAATGCGTCCATGCACTTCGACCCATCGATCGCGATAGATATCGGGATCGACCACGCTAACGGAGGAGGGATCGACCATGATGACGGCATCGAGTTTGACCGCGTCCGCGCCGCAGCAAGCGATTTTGAACCGCCGCAGCGTGAAGCGTTTGGGATCGTTGCCGTAGTATTGGCCGATCAAGGTCACTTCTTTCCCTTCGTAAAAGTCGCGCGTTTCCAACGACAGCGAGGCCTGTTGCAGTTCCACGAATCCAACATCGATACTCCCCTTGGAATCGATCTTGGAGGGAGCTTCGAGCGCTAGTCCATTGAGATCCGCGCCGCCGGCGTCCGCCGAGAACCCTCGATTGGGCAGATTCAAGAAATACAACACCACCGGCAGAAGCAACACGACATAGCGCCACGGTGCCCAACCGTGGTCGTGTCCGTGGTCGTGATCGTGTCCGTGGTCGTGATGATGGTGATGAGGTGTCGAAACGGCCATCGGCAGGGGTGCGGTGGCGAAACCCGTCGTCTGGGCCGCGGCCCGAATGCCGTGGTCGTGGTCGTGATCGTGGTTGTGGTCGCAATGGTCGTGATCGTGGTTGTGGTCGTGTGTGTGATCCGGCACGGTGACGGCTTCATCGACGGAATGCCACAATGCCGCGGCGCGAATCAGCACCAACATCAAGAGGGTGATGCCGCCCAGCAGCGACCAGATGAAGAACTTGGGATGCAGCATGAGTCCGATTTTGCCGGTCCACCAAAGCATGACGGTCACTCCGCCGAGCGCGCCGCAGACGGCGATGGTGAACAGTTGATTGAGGTAATAGGCGTTGCGATCGCCGTGCGAATGATCGTGAGCCATCGGACGAACCTCCTCGACTTAAGGGACTGTCGGCACGGGAAGCGACGCACTCACGAGATAGGGTGCGTATTGCTCCCAAAGCAGGTGCGTGACATACGAATAGACGAATACCTGCACGATAACCGACAAGAAAATCGTGTAGATGAGGCGCGGGCGGAAGACGCGCGTGTACATCATGTACAATTTAAGATCGAACATGGGGCCGAGGACGAGGAAGGCGAGTTTGGCGGCGGGGCGCATGGTGGCGAAACTGGCGGCTACGAACGCATCGGCCTCGCTGCACAAACACAAAAGAACCGCCAGACCCATCATCAAGCCAATCGAACCGATCGGATAGTTGCGCGATAAGTCGGAGACCATCTCTTGCGTCAACAGCCCGCGCATCAGCGCCGAAAGCAGCGAGCCGAGGATCAGAAAGACGGTGATGTCGATGAAGTCGTGCAGGGCGGTGTCGGCGATGTTGAACAATCGCTGCTCCGGCGGGCGGCGCTGTTCTGTCTCCTCCGCCTCGTCTTCCGGCATCAGCGTCGTCGGCATCGTCAACGGCGTGAGGAGTTTATTACCGTATTTGCGATATTGCCACTCGACAATATGCGCGGTGACGACGGCGACGAGAAAGCCCAAGCCGCCCCGCATCGCCAGCATCCACCAGCCGCCCATCTGATAGGAAGGCTGTCCGTTCGGCTCCATCGTCTTCTCCATGCCGGAAAAGGCGACGAAGGTGCTGCCCAGCACCACCAAGTTGATGATGGGTCCGGCCAACAGATAGGCGACGCAGCAACTGAGCGGCAGCCCCTTGCGAATCAGTCGCCGCATCACGGGGATGATGCCGCACTCGCACATGGGAAAGATGATGCCGAGCAGCGAGCCGAGGACGATGGCGAGCGTGTTGCCGCGCGGCAGAAAGCGCGCGATGAGTCGTTGCGGCAACATCTCTTCCAAAATACCGGCGAGGACCGCGCCGAGAACGATGAATGGCATCGCCTCGAAGAGAATGCTTTCAAAGCGAAGGAGAAAGTTTTGGACTTGTTGAACGGAGGAATTATCCACGGCACTCGCGGGGTTGAGGGTTGCACGTCGGGGCGTATCTCCGTCGCTCCCACGCTGCTGTTACGCAACCGGAAGCGACAAGGTTCGCGCTCATTCGCGCCGCGCATGAGGCGATCTTTTTTTATTGTCCGAGACGGACCACTGCGATGCAAGAGCGGCCGCGACGTTAGCACGGTTTTCCAAGGAGCCGCGCACGCAGTAAGCGGTTGCCCCGCTTACTGCGTGCGCGGCTCCTTGGAAAACCGCGTTAGCGCGCCCACAGTTTGCGGTCCAGACTGCGATAGCCGATGGCTTCCGTCAAATGGCCGGCGCGGATTTGTTCGCTGCCGTCCAAGTCGGCGAGCGTGCGCGCCACTCGTAAAATGCGATCGTGGGCGCGGGCCGACAGCCCCAGCTCGTCCATCGCCGTCTGCAACAGCGATCGGCTATCGGGGTCGAGAATGCAAAAGCGGCGCAATTGTCGGCTGTTCATACGACTGTTCAGACGTTGACCGCCGCCGCCGAAGCGCCGCGCTTGCACCGCGCGGGCGCGCAGCACCTGTTCGCGCATCCCGGCACTGGAGGTGCCGTCTTGCGGAGCCGCCAACTCTTGATACGGCACGGCGGGAACCTCAATGTGCATGTCGATCCGATCCAACAAGGGACCGCTGATCCGGCCCATATAGCGTTCGATTTGCATCGGATTGCACTTACAAGCGTGCTTGGCGTCGCCGAGATAGCCGCACGGACACGGATTCATGGCGGCGATGAGGACGAAGCTGGCCGGAAACGTGGTCGAGTGCAATGCGCGGGAGATGGTGACGCGCCCCTCTTCGAGCGGTTGCCGCATCACTTCCAGACTTTTGCGATTGAACTCCGGCAACTCATCGAGAAAGAGGACGCCGTGATGGGCGAGGGAGATTTCACCGGGCGCGGGAGTGCTGCCGCCGCCCACCATGCCGGCGTCGCTGATGGTGTGGTGCGGCGAACGGAATGGTCGAGTGGCCAACAGTGCCTCGCCCGGATTGAGTCGGCCCGTGGCGCTGTAGATGCGCGTCGTCTCCAAACTCTCATCGGGCGTCAACGGCGGCATGATGGTCGGCAAACGCCGCGACAACATCGTCTTACCCGAACCGGGCGAACCGATCATCAACACATTGTGCCCCCCGCTGGCCGCCACCACGAGGGCGCGCTTGGCGAATTCCTGACCGCGCACATCGGCGAAGTCGATGTCGT
Organism: Planctomycetota bacterium; assembly: GCA_021781415.1. Classification (GTDB taxonomy): domain Bacteria; phylum Planctomycetota; class Planctomycetia; order Gemmatales; family Gemmataceae; genus JAJPHU01. The sequence continues at coordinate 8,907 of JAJXWW010000170.1, read as the reverse complement.
AGGTGTTTAGTTGTGCCGCCAACTCTTCGAGCCGCACCGAGACCGGCTCGGCATCGAGTTGCCCCGATAAGATACCGACCGCTTCGCTGAGCGTGTTCGCTCCGAAGACGGATACCTCGGCAACGACGGCGGCCTCGCGCGCATTGGCTGCCGGCACCAATAATTTCTTGATACCCCCGTCGCGCGCCGCCATCGCCATCGACAACGCGCCTTTGATGGGACGCAAGCTGCCATCGAGGGCCAGTTCGCCGACGAGCGCGAAGTCGCGCAGCTGTTCGGGCAAGAGTTGCCCGGTGGCCACAAGCATTCCCAACGCGATGGGCAAATCGAACGCCCCGGCGTCTTTTTTCAGATCTGCCGGAGCCAAATTGACGATGGTTCGCGCACTGGGCCGTTGATAGCCGAGGTTGGCCAAGGCGCGCTCGATGCGATGCACGCTCTCGCGCACGGTCAATTCCGGCAGGCCGACCAGAATGGTCTTCGGCAAACCCGCCGCCACGTCTACCTCGATCTCCACCGGCATCGCGTCGATGCCCACCAACGCAAAGGCGCTCAACTTCGACAGCATATCGGGCCACTCCCAGACAGACCGTACTTCCGTTCACGCCTAGTGAACAGAAGAGAATGTCTCTCCGTTGTACCCGCGAGCGGTCTCGACTGCAAACAACTTTCGGGAAGAAATGAGCGAACGGCGAATCGGCGGCGTCAGCCGACGGGAAGAGATCCCGCTCGTCGCGCCGCGTGCCAATTGCGATAGCCTTGCCATGTCGCGGCGAAATCGTGGAGGAGTAGGTGCGCAGCCGCCAACAATCGAAAGCCTCTCTTCGACACCCGATGTTCGCTTACAATCCCATCACGCACCCTCGGCCAATGCTCGAACAACATCGACGACAAACAAGTTTTTCACGGACGGAGAGCCATTGTCATCGGAGAGCGCCTCGGCCCGAATTGGATCTGTAGACGAGTAGGGAACGTAGTTTCTGCGGAGAATTCTGTTTCCATTGGGACACGTCAATCGTCCCTTGATTCATCGACTCTCTTCCGTCCAAATGCGCCCGACCGATCCCAAGACCACTGATGCTTGGCGACCGTACGTTCGAGGAAACCAAGTATCGCTTCCTGGAACAGCAACGAACGTTTCCCAAAGTCACACGCCCGAGTGCGCCTACCGAGCGGGGGGCGTAAGCCCCCTGAGCGAAGCAATCGGGGGCTTACGTCCTCCGGTTTAACGAGTCAATCGCTCATACGCCTCTCGATACTTGGCGGCGGTGCGTTCGACGATCTCAGCGGGTAACTCCGGCGGGGGGCTGTTTTTATCCCACGTCGTCGATTCCAGCCAATCGCGGACGAATTGTTTGTCGAACGACGGAGGGCTGATGCCTTCTCGATATTCGTCCGCCGGCCAATAGCGCGAGCTGTCCGGCGTCAGCACTTCGTCGATGAGCAGGATTGTGCCGTCGGGCATCAGACCCCACTCGAACTTGGTATCGGCGAGGATCAAGCCGCGCGCGTGAGCGTAGTCGGCGGCGCGGCGGTACACGTCGAGGCTGCGGCGGCGCAGTTCCACGGCCAATTCACTGCCTATGCGATCCGTCATCTCCGCAAAGGAGATGTTTCGATCGTGACCGCTCTCTTCCTTCGTGGCGGGAGTGAAGATCGGTTCGGGCAGGCGCGCGCTCTGGCGCAGTCCCGGAGGCAAGGCGATGCCGCAGACGGTTCCGTCGCACTGGTACTCCTTCCAGCCGGAACCGGCGAGGTAGCCGCGCACCACGCACTCGAGCGGCACGACGGCCGCCTTGCGCACCAAGCAGGTGCGCCCCTCTAAATCGGCGGCGCGCGCGGCGAAGGCCGGCCCCATTTCGGCGAGATCGGTACTCAGCAGATGATTGGGGATTTGCAAATAATCGAGCCAGAACAAGGTCAGCGCGGTAAGGATCTGCCCCTTGCCGGGGATGGGCGTGGGCAGCACCCAATCGAAGGCGCTGAGCCGATCCGTGGCGACGAGTACCAGCCGGTCGCCGAGATCGTACACATCGCGGACTTTGCCGCGCCGGCAGGGATAGCCGGGTATATCGCTGTACGCCAAAGTCGCCATGTTTCCATCGTCCTTCCGCAGTGTCGTTCGAGCAACGAAAACATTTTATAACCCGCGCCTCCGTCGTCGCCGGCGCAATCCGTCTTCGTTCGCACGCGCCATCGCTACACTCGTCAGCGGCGGTCGATTTTAACGGCAAAAAACGCGGCGAAAGCAGTTGTTTCCACCCCGGAAGCGGCGTAGAATGAAATGGAGAGTAAGAGACGAGAGGCCACGGCACCGCATCCACTCCTCGCCGTGCAGCACGGTCCAAGCCGGGCATCTGTGGAGTGCCTCTCCATTCCCCTCCAGCAACAACTACGCCGTCCCTCGTAGGCGCATCGCCGACCCTTGCGCTGAAGGAGAGCCATCGTGTCCTCGATTACTCTATCTCCCGCCCCATCCCTAGCGGCTAAACCGTGGCAGCAACTCTGGCTGGACGATTACGCCTGCGACATGCCCTCGACCGTTCCTTATCCACGCGTGCCGCTGAGCGAGCTTTTGGAACGAGCGGCGCGACGGACGCCGGACGTGGCGGGTTGCACCTTATACGGCCAATCGATGACCTTCGCCGAAATGGCCGAGCAAGCGCGGCGGCTGGCTCACAGCCTTGCCGACATGGGAGCGAGACCGGGTAAGCATGTCGGCGTCTTGTTGCCCAACATACCCGAATATCTCATCGCGCTTCAGGCCATCTGGCTAACCGGCGCGACGGCGTTGCAGCTGAGTCCGCTCATGGTGGCCGAGGAAGTCGGCCATTGGCTCGAAGCGACCGGCTGTCCGATCGTCGTCACGCTGGATCTGCTGGCCCCCGCCGTGATGGGCGCGCTCAAGCACGGACCACTCGAGCATGTGATTTTGACGTCGCTGGCCCGGCGCATGGCCATGTGGCGCGGCATGTTGTATCGCATCGAACGGCTGCGGCGCAACGGCTATCTGCGCATGCCGCACGATCTCCATCGCCATCGCTTTTCCGATCTGCTGGAAGCGTCTCCGCTTGAGAAGTCGGTGGAGGTGTCGCCTCGAGAGGATGTGGCCGTCCTCGCGCCGACCGGCGGCACGACGGCATCGCCCAAAGCCGTCATGCTGACGCATCGCAACCTGGTCTCCAACGCTTTGCAATTGCGCAACTGGTGCGGCGGCGACGACGGCGTCGAAAGCCTTCTCGGGGTGCTGCCGTTCTTTCACGCCTACGGCCTCACCGTGTCGATGCTGACCGGCTGGGCCAAGTGCAGCACGATTCATCTGTATCCCCGATTTGAGACGCGAGCCGTCTTGGAACTGATCGAAACCGAGAGGCCGGAGATCGTTCCGGCGGTACCCGCCATGCTTTCGGCCCTCAACCATCAAATGCGCGACAAGCCACACGATTTGTCGTTTATTCGCTTCGTCATCTCCGGGGCGTCGGCGTTGGAGTCCGGCGTTCGCACCGAATTCGAGAAGCACGGCATCGGGGCCATCGTCGAAGGCTATGGGCTGACCGAGGCCAGTCCGGTGACGCACGCCAACCCGTCGGGCGCGGCCAATCGCCCCGGCAGCATCGGCAGACCGCTGCCCGATACCGAGGCGCGCCTGGTCGATCCCGATAGCGGCGTCGAAGTTGAGGACGGCCGCGTCGGCGAATTGGTCGTGCGCGGACCGCAGATTATGAAGGGATACTTCAACAATCCGATGGCCACCGAGGCGGTCTTGAAAGACGGCTGGCTGTTCACCGGCGACATGGCGCGGCGCGACACCGAGGGATATTACTATCTCGTGGATCGCAAAAGGGATATTATCAAAACGTCGGGATTCCTGGTGTTTCCGGCGGAGGTCGAGGAGGTTCTGCGCGGCTATCCCGACGTGGCCGAGGCTGCCGTGGTCGGCGTGCCAGACCACGAACGCGGCGAGGTGGTCAAGGCCATGATCGTGCCGCGCGGCGACGCCAAGCTGGATCTGGGAGCGCTGGAGAGCTATTGCAAGCTGCATCTGGGCAAGCAAAAGCGCCCGCGTCAAATCGAGATTGTGCGCGAACTGCCCAAAAACTTCCTCGGCAAAGTGCTGCGCCGCAAGCTGCGCGAGTCACCCCCGTCCAGCAACGGCAACGGTCACAAGTAGAACAAGCCTCAGGAGGGTTCGATGCTCGACATCGCCATTCTCGAAGGCGTGCGCACGCCGTTCGCCAAAGCTTATGGTCCCCTTGCCTCGGTGTCTGCTCAAGAGCTTGGCCGCATCGCAACGACGGCGGTGCTTCAACGTGCCGACGTGCGCCCTGAGCAGGTGGATCAAGTCGTGTTCGGCAATGTGGCCATGCCGCCCGATGCCGCCAACATTGCCCGCGTCATCGGGTTGCTGTCGGGCATTCCGCGCGACCGCATCGCCCATAGCGTGCAGCGCAACTGTGCTTCCGGCATGGAAGCGCTGACGACGGCGGCGCAACTCATCCAACTCGGCGAGGCGCGCACCCTGATTGCCGGCGGCGTCGAGTCGATGAGCCGAATTCCCCTGTTTTACAATGCCGAGGCGACCGATCTTTATTTGCGACTGGGCAAGGCGAAAAATTGGCGGCAGCGTCTGAGTACGCTTCTGAGCTTCCGCCCGCGCCACTTCAAACCCGTGATCGGCGTGCAACAGGGGCTGACCGACCCAGTATGCGGCCTCATCATGGGCGACACGGCGGAGAATCTGGTACGCGATTTCAGTCTCAGCCGCCAGGAACAAGATGCTTACGCGCTGGAGAGCCATCGCCGCGCCGCCGAGGCGCAGAAGCGCGGCGCGTTGGCCGAGGAGATCGTACCTGTCCTCACCGTGCGCGAAGATATTGGCCCACGCAAGGATCAATCGCTGGAGGCGCTGGCGCGGCTGAAGCCGTTCTTTCAGAAGGACGGCACCGTCACGGTCGGCAACTCCTGCCCGATCACCGACGGGGCGGCGGCGTTGCTCGTCATGCCGGGGGAGGCCGTCCGGGCCGAGGGCCGGCGTCCGCTGGGCTATCTGCGCGGCTACGCCTATGCCGGCTGCGATCCGGCGCGCATGGGGTTGGGACCGGTGTTCGCCACCAGCAAATTGCTGCAAAAAACCGGACTCGGCCTCAACGATTTCGATTTGATCGAGATGAACGAGGCTTTCGCGGCGGTCATCCTGGGCAACGAAAAAGCGTTTGCCTCGCCGCGGTTTGCCCGCGAGCAGTTGGGACGCGATACGGCTCTGGGCGAGATCGACCGCGGCCGTCTGAACGTCAACGGCGGCGCGATCGCGCTGGGCCATCCCGTGGGCGCGACGGGCACTCGGCTGGTATTGACCTTGCTCAAAGAGCTGCGCCGCCGCAATCTCCGCCGCGGTTTGGCGACCCTCTGCGTCGGCGGCGGCCAGGGCGCCGCCCTCTGGGTCGAGACGGAATGAATACGCTGTCTCTTCGCGGCCCGACCACGTCTCAGGGCTTGGATGCGGCCGGCTGCCAGTGCGGCCACATGGCGGCCTGACCGGCGGCCAGTTCCGTGAGACGCCGCTCCCGCTTATCGTCCAGCCGCATCAGGTACAACTGCCGGATACCCTCGCGCTTCGAGCCGTATGCCAACCACTTGCCGTCCTGTGACCATCCTGCGAATTGCGTCCAGGAGTGTTTCTCGCGGGTCAGCTCCTCGGCCAGGACGCGGCGATCCGTGCCGTCCGCCTTGACCACAACGGCGCGCATGGTCGTGACGTTACCGTGACGCCCGCCGGACAGGTTCGTATGCAGTTCGGTGTAGCCCATGAGGAGTTTGGGCGGCGGTTCGACCCGTGGGCTTGCCAGGAGCATGCCCGAAGCGAGTGCGGCCGCCACGAGCGCGACGTAGCGCGGGAAAGGCATTTGGAACCTCTCTATTGTAGCCGAACGAAGGAGTCTCCTTGCCGGGGCGGTTGCAAGGAACGTGATGTCTCAAAAAAGCGTAATGCCGACCCGGTCAATTGCAACGCTTTATTATGCGGTCCGCGGCCAGACCTGGTTGCAATTCTCGTCGAAGATCATTCCCTCCCAGAACACGATGGAGTTCGTGTTGAAGCAAATCATCCCAATCATGTCCTGGACGCGGCCATGCCAGACTTCCCGATCCGTCGCCTTCTCGACGACGAAGCCGAGGACGATGGTTGTGGAGCGAATTCTCGACACAAGTTCGGGGCTCAATGCTTTGCCAAGCGATTTTGTGCGGTCGTTGAGGCAGCGTACAAACTGCTCCAGATGATCCGGCCTCTCGGCGTCCGGCATCACGTTGACCACAACCCTCAGGTCCGGCCAATCGTACACGTAGGTGGAGACCCGCGCCCCGCTGCGCCGTACGGAGAACTTGGCCGTGGCGTCCAACAGGGCCATCTCCTCGGGCGGCAGTTCTCGCAGCTCGGGAACGTAGATAGTCATGAGCGTTGACCCCGCATAACGATACCGTTCACCTCCCGCGGCGGCAGGTGAGACGTTGATCTATGAAAAACCGTAATGCCGCCGCACTCATCTGCAGCGCCCTGGTTAGCTCTTGCCGCGGCGAAGGTAACGTGATGCTTTGCCGACTCGGATGGTGGCCCACGCCGCGATCCCGCAGCCAAACATGGCAGCCACGGCAACCAACAAGACCCATTCCCAGCACCCCAGCAGGCGGGCGGCCCCCGCCGTCAGAATGGCCCCCAGGCTGATTCCCCCGAGCACGGTGGTTACCTGTTTCCGCGTGAGCCGCTCCCCTGCGACCCAGCCAACAAGCCCTACCATGCAGTACCACCAGAAGGCGACCATACCGCCCAGCAGACCAACCATGAAGCCGGCAAAAAAGATCCACTCCAGCAGGGAGTGCCGCACGGGGGCGGGAGCACCAACGAGCAGCCAGCCAACGAGCCAGACGGCCAGGGCCAGGGGGATGTAATTGCTGAGAATCCCAAAGCACGCGATCGCCAGGCAGCTACCACACTTGACCAGCGGATGCTGCTCCGCGAAGGGGCCTTCGACACGGGCCTCGAATTCACCCTCGATCATCGGGCTTCTCTTTCATGAGCTAACGATGGAGTTCAGCGGCAAGCCGGCTGAACTGTCAAGAGGTTGTCACCCTTTATCCCCGGCGTAAAACTGTCGGAAATTGCCGGCCTGTCCGCTTGTATGTTCAATTCACTCCCGTCTTCTCGTCTGGAGTATCCTCGTCAGGGGAGTCGCGAGGAGGTCTTTCGGTCTGCTGAGGAATGACCTCTGGCTGCAGATTGACCCCTCCGCGTCGGACACAGCGCCGGTTACATCCGCTGCCTCAGGGCTTTCCTGTCCGTTTCCAAAAAGCAGTCTTCAACTCGGAAGTTGAGCATTCCGTGGCTTGTTGGCCGGCCATCTTGGCCAACAGGGTCGCCTCCCGCGCCTTGAACCGCTTCTGGAACTTCTTGGCGCGGCGCGATTCGGTCGCCTTGAAGATACACCCATTCGGCTGTACGAGGTATCCACGCTTCCGAAATTCCCAGTTTACTCCGTGCTTCTCCAACGAACGCTTGAAACGCCTGAGAGCCGATGCGATCGGTTCGTTTTCCGCGATGACAACCCGAACTCCCATCAATGTGCGTCTTGTACGGCTGACGCGATGCCGAGGTTTGGAGAATCCGAGGAAACCAAGCCGGCGAACACTCGGCCAAGCTGCCGCGGCCGCCTGCATGTGCGCTGTGTCTGGGAAGCGTCAGCTCCAGGCGTAGCGGAAGCAGCGGCATCAATGCCAGCGGTCCCGCCGCGGGGTTCGTGGGCAAGAAGGGATACGCTTCGGCACCGGGAATCATTTTTGCACCCGGTCTTCTTCCAGCATTCGCTGCAACGACTGAGCGGCATCGAAGGCGTCGAACGGAGTCCAAATCGGATACGACACGCCGCTTTGTAACATGTCGACCCCTGCCTCCCGCGTCAGTTCGGACGCCAGGAGGCGAAAGACCTGGAGTTTCTCGTCGCGAGGCAGGCTTTTGAGCGTCGGCATCAACTCCGCAATGGACATACTTGCTCTCCTTTCTGAGTCGCCGGCTGGGGAAGAAACCGTGGAAAACAGCGAGAGTGGCTCGGTCTGCCGCAACGTCGGTTCGCTGGCACCTCAATCTGTTGTTACATGAAACCTGCAATCCGAAAGCCGGTACACTTCCAAGAACAGGGCATGGACAACTTCAATCGCAGCAGAAACAGATTCCAACTGCAACTGAAAAGTGAATTGCTCGCTCACCGGCCGTCCACCAGGTGCGTCAAGCATTTCGTATTCCTGCCCAACGACGCCGTCTCTCTTGAAGAACGCGACGGCCCGATAGAATTCCGCCTCAGAAAGGGCTTGCACCGGCAAGTCGAGCAGCAATGGTCTATGTATTGAACCGACAAACTGAACAAACTTCTGTGAAGCGGCGTCCTCGATAATCACAAACGCGCCCGCATCCTCTGGTTGAGCGAGCATCGAGTGCAAGGCATTTCTGACGGTAGCGTAACTGTCCATAAACAAAGCCGGTCGGGTAAGGAGATGCTGTCGCCAGCATCTCCGCCGGGTAAGGAGGTGGCGTTACCGCCACCTCCTCCCCTAAGAACTGCTCGTGACAGTTTCCCGTCAAGCAGCTCAAGCCTTTCTAATGCTCCTTGCGGAACACGGTTTTCCCCACCGTCAGACCTTGGTTGTGAACCTGTTGATGGCAGTTCGGGTGCAACAAGACGCGGTTCTCGATCGCATCGCTGCCCCCATGTGTTCGCCACTGGATGTGATGGCTGTGTTTTGCCTCAGTCGAATCTGGAAAATCGTTTCGTTCGGGTTAGTCTTACCTGAGCGGAGGTTTCACATGAACAGCGAACGTCGGCATTTCACGCCCAACGACAAGGTTGCTGCACTCAAGCGGCA
>JAJXWW010000118.1 GCA_021781415.1 Planctomycetota bacterium | reverse complement strand
ATCAGCGACCACGCCCATGCCGGACAGGCTCCGATCCGCGATCGACAGGCTCCTCCCTATCGCGCGCTCGAGCAATGGGTCAAACTGACCGTGGCCAACAATCCCCATTTGAACGATCGTGGGCCTCGGTCTTCCTCCGCGCCCTCTGGATCGAAGGATAAGCAGACCAAGGGCGAAGAAGAATCGGAGTGGGGAGCCGACGCGCGGACGGTGACGAACACTCCGGACGCGACGACGCCTTTGCCTCTGCCGCAAACCGCGCCCAACCCCAGCAAGGGAACCACGCCGACTTTGCCGGCCGCCATGCCTTTGCTGGTCGATCCCTACGACCCAGAGTTCTTCAATCGCAAGATGCACCCGGAGACGAACGAATCCAGTCCAGCCAAAGCAAGCCCTCGGCCAGGTAAGCAGGATACGAAAGAATGAACGCACGTTCCAATTCGCCCCGACTCTCCGAGCGCTACCGGCGCTGGCGGGGCGAATCGACGTACAAAGACTATGTTTATCGTTATAGTATACAATTTGCGCTCGCCGTCTGGCTGATCCTCGCCGCGGCGGTCGCGGCGCGGACTTACGCGCGCCCGAACAGTCATACCGTTTTCCCTATCTTTGCAACCAGCGCGTCCCATTGGTGGAGCGATGTATCGTTGTACGAGTTGTATCCGGGACTCGATCGGTTTCGCTACCCGCCGGTTTTCGCTTTGTTCGTGACGCCGTTCGGCTCGTTGGGCTTCACGGTGGGCGGGATGCTGTGGAGTTGGCTGAGCATGGGGGTATTCGTCGCCGGGCTGTGGCGCTATGCGCGCGACGTGATTCCGTCGTCGTGGACGCGCCAACGCCTCGCGCTGTTTTTAACGCTCGGCGCGGCGGGCGCGCTCCGCGGGTTGTGGAACGCGCAGAGCAATGCGCTCATGATAGGTCTGCTTTTGTTGGGAGCGTCGGCGCTGGCGCGCGTCGTCTCTCGGCGAATTGCCGCTTCCCGCGACTGGTGGTGGGCGGCGTTTCTTCTGGCATTGCCGGTTTGCCTAAAATTCACCCCTCTGGCTCCCGTATTGTTGCTCGTCGCCCTTTGGCCGAGACAACTGGCGGGGCGCATGCTCGTCGTCGCGGCGGGACTGACGCTCTTACCCTTTCTCACGCGCCCGCCGCACGTTGTTCTGTTTCAATACCGCGAATGGATCGACAATCTCCTCGCGTCGGGGAGCGTGCGCTGGACCGGCTTTCGCGACGGTTGGACGATTTGGGTCGTACTGCGTTCTCAACTCGGCCTCGCGCCGAAGCAGATCGACTTGGGTGAGCCGTTGCATTCGTCGGTCTATCGTGGGATACAGATGGGAACGGCCGTCGGTGTTCTCGTTTGGTGTGTGTGGCAAAAACGCCGCGCTCGACAATTCCAATGGGGACCGCGTTGGGCGCTTCATGTCGCGCTGAGCATGGGTTTGACGTGGTTGATGCTTTTCGGCCCGGCCATCGAACACGCCACCTATGTGTTTCTCGCGCCGCCCTTGATTTGGGCCTTGCTGGAACGCGATGTCTGGCCGCGCGGACGCGGACTCGTTTGGCTGGCGTTCGCGCTCGTCATGGTACTGGGTTGGGGCGCGATCGCACGCGCGGTCACTCCGCTGTCGCCGCTTATTCTGACCGCGCTTCCCGTCGGCAGCGCGCTCTTTGCGTTGTGGTTGCTCGGCTATGCGGCGTCTCGTCCCTCGGCGCGTAAGGCATCGGCACCCGAGCAAGAAGAGGTGGAGCGAAGCGACGTCCCGTGGGGGAACCGGGACGTTTTGCGTCGCTCCGCTCCCGTCGCTCCTATACTCACTGCGGAGGGGAGAAGCCGAGAGTTCAATCTTTTACCTTGATGCGAACGCGGCGAAACTCGAACTTGCCCGTCTCCGCCTGGAGTCCGATACCGCCTTTTGCCGGTACTTTCATGGTCTGAAGCCGTTCGCCGTTCACTCGACAAACCGCCTCCGTTCCCACGACGGTGATGTCCAACTCGTTCCAATCGTCGTTTTTGAATTTCTTCATGTGTTTCTGTTCGCCGCGCCGGATGAAGTCGCGCACTTGCAACTGCGGTCCTCGGATGTAGACGCCGCTGTCGGCCTTGGCGGCGGCGCGGAACTCGAGGATAAGATGGAAGTCGCTATCGAACGATTTGCTCGTATACAGATCGCGTATGCCACCTTTGCCTTTGTCGTCGGTCGCGCGCATGACGATCGCTCCGTTCTCGACGGCAACGCGCTTGTCGGGCGTCTCGGTTTTGCCTTCCATATCGCTGCCCTTAAATCCGGGGTAGCGCCACCCGCTTAGATCCTTGCCGTCGAATAGCATCGTATAACCTGCTTCGACTTTGAAATCGTCGGCCGCCGACAACGACGCCAGGAAGAGCAGCAAGCAACCGCAACCGATCGAACGAGCCAAGACACGAATCATCGTTCCGTCCTCTAGGGAGTGTTCGAGGCGATTTCCGCCTTTTTTTATGCGCGAGGGCAACCCCTTCGCCGCACCGTGAGAGAATCCGTATCCACGGTATGCCCCCGCGAGGAGTGAGTCAATCAACAATTGATCCCAAATCGTATAGAATGGAGTCATCGGCAAAGATAACCTCTAAGCCCTCTTGGGGAGTCTCGACCCATGCGCCGCATTTTCTCGACCGCGATACCCCTGTCGCTTTTGTTCGCCTTTTCCATTTCAACGAGGAGCGTCGTGGCTGAATCGCGTTTTCCCGAACCGGATCGACTCCCCTCACATCCGGAATTGCCCGATCCACTCGTGCTATTCGACGGCGAGCGCGTCGCCAGCAAAGAACAGTGGATCGAGAAGCGCCGTCCCGAACTCAAGGCGTTGTTTCAGCACTATATGTACGGCTATCTCCCGCCGTCGGTCAAAATCAGGTCCAAAGTGGAACACGAGGACGCCAAGGCATTCGGCGGCAAGGCCACATTGCGCGACGTGACGATCTCGTTCGGGCCGCCGGGCACGCCGCCGATTCAGCTCCTGTTGGTCGTTCCCAACGCCCGCAAGGGTCCGGCCCCCGTCTTCCTCGGCATCACCTTCTGCGGCAATCACGCGCTAGTAAACGATCCCGCCGTCCGCATTCCGAAAGTGTGGATGTATCCCGGCCCCGGCGTCAAGGATCATCGGGCCACGGAGGCGGGGCGCGGCAAGCAGATCGACGTGTGGGCGCTGGAGCAATCGATCGACCGAGGCTACGCGGTGGCTACCTTCTACAGCGGCGATGTCGATCCCGATCGCTCCGATGTGCGCGAAGGGATTCAGGCCCATTTGCGCGCCAAGGACGCCAAGGCGACAGACCACGATTACGGCACGATTGCCGCCTGGGCCTGGGGGGCGCAGCGCGTCGTCGATCATCTTCGCGAACGCGACGACATCGATCGGACTCGCATCGCCCTGGTCGGTCATTCCCGTTTGGGCAAGGCGACGCTGTTGGCGGCGGCGCTGGACGAACGCATCGCCTTGGCCATACCCCATCAAGCCGGCTGTGGCGGAACCGCGCCGAGTCGAACGAAAAACCCCAAGGCCGAATCGGTTCGACGCATTAACACCAGCTTCCCCCATTGGTTCGACGGCGCGTTCAAGCAATTCAACGATCGCACCGACAAATTGCCGTTCGATCAACACTGCCTCATCGCGTTGATGGCACCGCGACCGATCCTCTTGAGCAACGCCGTCGAGGATCAATGGGCCAATCCGAGCGGCCAATTCCAAATGTTACAAGCGGCCGATCCGGTATATCGCCTTCTCGGAACGACGGGCTTGGAGACGAAGGAGATGCCGGAGGTGGGCACTTGCAGCGACGGCAAGCTCGGCTTCTCGCTCCGCGCGGGCAAACATTCGATGACTGCGGGCGATTGGAAGGTGTTTCTCGACTTCGCCGACAAACACCTCGGCAAACCCGCCGGGCGATAGAGACTCCGGCGACTCCGTTTCGAGCAAACCCAAGGGCAACCAAACCGACCTGGATTATCAAGGATGGGAGCCATGAACGCGCGCCTGCTTCTCGCCGTCTTCTTGGGATTGACCTTCGTGGCAAACGGCCGCGCCAAGGCTGCCGAGGCCGACTTGGCGGATCTCGCGCCCGCGCGCACGCTGGCCTACTTGGAGCTACACGATCCCGCGGCCATGGCGCGCGCGCTGCGCGCCCTCGTCCAAGGATCGTATCTCCAACGTCCCGAGTTGCTTCTCGCTCGACGCGGAGGACAGAAGAACCCAAATCAGGCGAACGAGGAGGCCTATCTCTTTGCCTGGATGTGCAGTACCGAGTTCATCGACGAGGTGGGCGATTTGCAGGGGGGCTTCGTCGCGCTGACGGGGTTCACCAAGAACGACGAGCCGGAGGTGGTCGGACTGTTGCGCACCGGCAAAAATCGCATGATCCCGTTGGCCTTGCGGTTCGCCATCCTCGAAGACAACGATTTTCGTTGCATCGCGCGTGTGGAAGGCGTGCCGATCTTTCAGATCGGCGATGCCAAGCAGCCGGAGCAACCGGAGATTGCGAGAAGGCGGCTCGCTCCGGTAGAACGATTGGCCCGCCGGTTCCGCGCTCCGCGCAAGGCCTCGCTGTATCAGGTGGCCCTGTTGGAGACGATGCAGGTCGAGGAGCCGGAGGTCGAGCCGGAGTTCGGCTGCTTCGTCGCGCTGGCTCCCGGCGCGATCGCCTTTGGAACGACGCCTAAAGTCCTCGCCGACACCGTGCGCCGTCTGCGGAGCAAGTCCGCCACGCCGTCGTTGTCGGGCGATCCGACGTTCCGCGAGGCCGCGCGGGGACGATTGCCCGGACTATTCGCCTGGTGCGATCCGCCGCGCTTGGCGCGGCGAATAAACGATCTATTGGATCGTCAATTGCAGCGCGCGCAAGACGAGATCCGCCGCCAGCATTTTGCCAAGGAATCGAAGCGCGATGCCGCCGGTCTCAAACGCGCATTGCAACAAGCCGAGATCGAGCATCGGCGCGAGATTCAAGAATGGACGTTCTTGCAGCGCGCCCTTCGTCCCGCCGCGATGCGGTACGCCTCGGCCTCGTGGTCGCTGCACGAGGGCGATCTCGCTTGCAGTCTCGATCTACGGATGCGCGAAAAAGAGACCGGCCCACTCCTCGATGTCTTAAGCCGGCAAAAGTTGAGCGCCGAACTGTTGCGGGCCGTGCCCCAAGACGCCTTCGCTGTCTGTGCCGTTCCCCTCGCCGACGGCGCGAAGACACTGGAGCGGCTCGTCAGGCTTGCCGACGCCTATGTGGCCGAAGATGGCGAGGACGCGCTCTCCCCAAGCAAACAACTTGCCGAACTGGAAAAGCGCCTGAAGCGAAATCTGGGGCGAGAAGTTTTAGCGAAGATCGGAGCGATGGCCTTTGCTTTGCAGCTACGCGTTGAGAAGAATGCCACGGTCTGGCCGATCGCGCTGGTGGAGGCGAAGAGCGAGAGCGCCGCCAAAGATCTCGTGGCGATGCTGCCCAGCCTCTATTCCCTCGGAGGCAAGAGCGCTTCCCCACGAGAGATCAATCTTGCCGGGCAGCCCCTCTTCTCTCTGGCGGGCGAAGGCAAGGCCCCCTCGCTGGAAGGACCGCCCCCGCACTATGGCCGACGAGGCAAGATCGTCGTTGTCGGCTGGCATCCCCTTCTCGTCGCCAACACCCTTCGCCACATAGAATCTAAAAAAGATCTTTTGAATCTGCGACGGGGAAGAGAGGCGGTGGAAACGGTCGGAGAATGGAGCGCCTTGGGTATGTTTTCGTGCCACCAAATGCTCCATCGCTTCGTTCGCATCGCCTCCGAACAAGGCGAACAGAATGAGGGGCACCTCCGCGCCCTTCGCTATCTGCGCGAGCTGGCCGCCCCGATGGCCGAGATGCCGCCGACCCTGTTCTCCATCAAACGACTCGACGACGGCCTGCGGATCGAGTTCCTACAGAAAGAGTTGGCCATCGCGTCGGCGACGGTCATCGACATCGGCTTATCGTGGGCGATGGACAACGAAGCTCAGTTGGCGAATGGCGAGTTCCTCCGACTCGGAGTGGAAAAGCCACCGCAAAATCAACTTGGCATTGGACGTTTCCCACCCTTACCTCCGGGCATGGCTCCACCCCCGCCCCCAGTGCCGCCGCTGCCGCCGCCGAAAGAGGATGAGTAAATCGACGGACGATGTTGTGACAGGCAAACCGAGAAGCCCCTCTCCCCTGTACTCAGGGAGAGGGTAGCGTCATGGAAGCCCCTCTCCCCCTGTACTCAGGGGGAGAGGGGTTGGGGTGAGGGGGCTTTCGAGACCGATGCTCAAAACCGTCTTCGCCCGACGCGGCGAGGAAAGACCCAAACGGTAGCCCGACATGAACCCCTGGCTCGGCGTGATCCTGATGCTAACGGCGCTGGGCGCGTGGATGGTCGTCCTCCGTCTCTTTCAGTCATTGGCTCAGCCGCACCCGGAGGTGGTCCGCAAGTTGATGCACGTTGGCATGGGGTTGACCGTGCTGGCGTTTCCGTGGTTGTTCGACGAGGTCTGGCCGGTCGTTTTGGTAATCGCATTGTCGCTGGGATTGTTGGCGACGGTGCGTTTCGTATCGGGACCGCGTTCTCAGCTAGGAAGCGTTTTGGGCGGCGTGGCCCGCAAGTCGCTCGGTGAATTTTACTTCGCCATCAGCGTTGCGGCGCTGTTCGTGTTATCGCGCGGACAACCGTATGCGAACATTTTGTACTGCGTGCCGTTGCTCGTTCTCGCTCTGGCCGATGCCGTGGCCGCCTTGATCGGCGTGGCCTATGGGCGCTTGCAGTATACCACCGTGGACGGGAACAAAAGCGCCGAAGGGTCCACGGCATTCTTCCTCGCCGCCTTCTTCAGCGTCCATGTGCCGTTGCTCCTGGCGACCGACGTGGGCCGGGCCGAGACGCTGCTCATCGCCCTGATCGTCGGCTTCCTCATCATGCTTTTCGAGGCCATTGCCTGGCGCGGGCTCGACAACTTGTTCATCCCGCTCGTTTGTTTTCTGATATTAAAGATCTATCTCGGTCCTCCTTGTATGGATTTGACGGCGCTTCTCGCTCGCGCGGCGGCGTTGCTGGCTCTATTCGTTTTCCTACTGATCTGGCGTCATCGTTCGACGTTGGACGCCGGCGGCGTGTTGGCGGCGGCCTTGGTCGGCTACCTCGCTTGGGCATTGGGAGATTGGCGCTGGTTGGTATTTCCAACGGCATTGTTCCTCACCTATACCCTGCTCTCGCCGCGCACGGAGTTCAATAGTCGGCGCGTCCACAATGTCCACGCCGTCGTCAGCGTGTCCGCGGCCGGTCTGATTTGGTTGTTCCTGGCCCGCACGCTCAACCGGCCCGAACTGATGCTGCCCTATGCCATCGCCTTCGCCGCCAACTTGGCCATCATCGGCATGGCGCGCCTTCGTCACGACTATCCTCAGCGTTCGCCGACGGCGATCTTAGCCGCGTGCATTGTCAAGGGGTGGCTCATTCTCTTCGTCCCTTTCGCCCTCATCGCCGAGTTTTCACCCTCGCCGATAGCCTGTGGCTTCGCTGCGTTGGCGGGGGTGGCTACCGCGGCACTGCTGTTTCATGCCACGCAGCCCGGCATGGAAGACTGCGCCACCGACACGCCGCGCTGGCTCCGTCAGGCCGGTTCCTCCGCACTCGGCTCGACCCTCGGTCTGATTCCCCTCTACTTTTTCTAGGAGCAACCGTGTCTCAATTTGTCCAGCCGACGAACGCTGCCGACTTGGAGGCGTTTTGCTCCTTGCCCGGACTGTCGCCGTTGAATCCCGAAACGATTGCTCGGCAGCGACCCGACGCACAGTGGATGTTGCGAACGGCGGAGGGAACCGTCGCCGCCCGTTGCTCGCTGTGGTGGAGCAACCTCCCGGAACATGAGGGCCGGCGACTCGGCTACCTCGGCCACTATGCCGCATGCGATTCCTCATCCGCCGCCGAACTGCTCGACCGAGCCTGCGCGCAGCTGGCTCAACACTGCACTCTCGCGGTCGCGCCCATCGACGGAAATACTTGGAATCGCTATCGTCTGCTCACCGAGCGCGGCACGGAGCCACCGTTTTTTCTCGAACCGGACAACCCCGACGAGTGGCCGGCGCACTTTACCAGCAACGGCTTCACGCCCTTGGCAAATTACTATTCGGCGCTCAATGCGGATCTCCACCGATCCGATCCGCGCACCGAGGAACTGATGCGCCGTCAGAGCGATCGGGGCGTCCGGCTTCGGTGTCTCGAACTAGATCGCTTCGAGAGCGAGTTGCGCGCTCTGTGGCGTCTGGCCCTGGCCAGTTTTCAGCAGAATTTTCTGTACGCGCCGATTTCGGAAGAAGAATTCTTGGCTCAATATCTTCCCCTTCGTCCCTACTTGCATCCGGAGTTGGTGCTAATTGCCGAAAAAGAGAGTAAACCGATCGGATTTATGCTCAGCGTTCCGGACTTGTATCAAACGAAGCGCGGGCGCGCGGTGGATACCGTCATCCTGAAGACCGTGGCCGTCGATCCGGAGCAAGCGGGCGACGGTCTGGGTACGCTCCTCGTCGCCCACTGTCAGGACAAGGCGGCACAACGGGGTTACAAGCGGGCCATTCACGCCTTGATGTACGAGGCCAATCGTTCGCGGCGGATCAGTAGCCACACGGCTCAAACGATTCGCCGCTACACACTGTTCGCTCGCCCGCTGGAGGTGAGGCCATGAATATCGCCGAGATCCTCGCCGAGCGGGCGGCGGATCGCCCCAACGATGTCGCCATTCTCGATGCTTCCGGGCGCGGGGAGCGCGCGATCACCTTCGCGGAACTGGACCGCGCCGCCGCCCGTTGCGCCACGCTTCTGGAACAGCACGGCCTGAGGTTCGGGGATGCCGTGCTGGTTTTTCAACCGATGTCGGTGGAACTGTATGTGGCTCTGTTGGCCGTGTTCCGCCTCGGGCTGATCGCCATGTTCCTCGATCCCTCGGCTGGTCGCGAGCATTTGGAACGATGCTGCGCCCTGCATCCGCCGCGCGGTTTCATCGCCGGAGCCAAGGCGCACTTGTTGCGCCTCCTCTCCCCCGCGCTTCGCCGCATCCCTCGCAAGTTTGTCATCGGCTGGCCCGTGCCGGGCGCGGTTCGTTGGCGACGCGCCGACTCGCTTGCACCCAGGACGCGGATCGAGACGGTGTCGCCGGAGACGCCCGCACTGCTGACGTTCACCAGCGGCAGTACGGGACAGCCCAAGGCCGCCGTGCGCAGTCATGGGTTTCTGTTGGCTCAGCATCGCGCCTTGGCCGATAGCCTACACCTTACTCCCGGCGAGGTCGATCTCGCAACCATGCCCATCGTGTTGTTGGCCAACCTTGCTTCCGGCGTGACGAGCCTCATCCCCTCCGTTGACTTGCGCTATCCGGGTTCCATCGATCCCGTTCCCGTTATCGCCCAAGTTCAGAAGCATAAGGCCGTCAGCTCCGTCGCCTCGCCCGCCTTCTTCGAGCGCCTGGCGCGCCATTGTGTCGAGCGCAGATTGACGCTCCCAAGTTTCACGAAGCTATTTACCGGCGGCGCTCCCGTGTTTCCGCGCCTGCTCGAACAAATGCAGGCGATGGCTCCCGCCGCCGACGTGGTGGCCGTCTACGGTTCGACCGAGGCCGAGCCGATTGCCCACATCGCGCGCGGCGAGATGTCCGAGGCCGACCATCGCCTTATGCTCTCTGGAAAGGGGCTACTTGCCGGAAAGCCGGTCTCCGCGATCCATTTACGAATCCTGCGTGACTCGTGGGGGCGGCCCGTGGGTCCGTTCGACACCGAGGAGTTCGAGAAGCATTGCCTTCCCGCCGGGCAGCCCGGCGAGATCGTCGTCAACGGCGGCCATGTCATGACTGGCTACCTACACGGTCGGGGCGACGAGGAAACCAAGTTCCGCGTGGACGGCGCGGTCTGGCATCGCACCGGAGACGCGGGCTACCTGGACGAGAGGGGTCGCGTTTGGCTGCTCGGCCGCTGTTCCGCGCGCTTGGAAGACAGTCGAGGAGTTCTCTATCCCTTTGCCGCCGAAACCGCCGTCTATCAGGACTCGCGCGTTCGCCGGGCGGCAGCGATCGCTCATCGAGGACGGCGCATCCTCGCCGTCGCGTTTTATCCCGGCACTGGTCCCGTCGATTTGACGGCACTCAAGAGTTCACTGGCCTGGACGCAGCTCGACGAGATCCGCGTCTTCCCCGATCTGCCGGTGGACAAACGGCACAACGCCAAGATCGACTATCCGAGTCTCCTTCGGATGGTGGAAACGTCGCAGTGAATGGTCGTCGAAAACGCCGCACCCCCCTGGTACTCGCGGGAGGAGAAAGGGGCTTGCGAGAAAGACGGGAAGCGAACGAAGGAACACCCATGGGAAATACCGACCCCTTGCCGTCCGATACTCCCTCGACGCCAGGGACCGAACGATGGGTAATGATCGCGGCCGTTCTCGCCTCGGGGATGACGCTGATCGACGAGACGGCTCTCAATCTGGCGCTGCCCGCCATTCAGATGGGACTCGGCGCGAGTGGATTCGGCTTGTTGTGGGTGGTCAATGCCTACGCCGTGGTTCTGACAGCTTTCTTGTTGGCCGGCGGGGCACTGGGAGACCGTCGCGGGCGCAAGCGGGTTCTCGCGGTTGGGATTGGCATCTTCACCGCAGCCTCGTTGGGTTGCGGACTGGCTCCGAGCATCGAAATACTGATCGGCGTTCGCGCGGTTCAAGGCGTTGGGGCCGCGCTGATGGTTCCCGGCGGCTTGGCCCTTCTCATCGCCCTTATTCCGCCCAACAAGCACGGTAAGGCCCTCGGCATCTGGTCGGCTTGGTGCGTTGTCGTTGCCGCTCTCGGACCCATCTTGGGCGGCCTGCTCGCGCGCGCCGGTCTGTGGCGCGGCATCTTCTTCATCAACGTGCCTCTTGGACTCTTGGCTCTGACCATCTTGGCGCGATGCGTGCCGGAGAGCCGGCGTCTGAAAGCGAGTACCGGGGTCGATTATCTTGGAGCCATCGCGGCCGTCGTGGGATTGGCCTGCCTCAACTACGGTCTGATTGCCGTCGCCGACCAAGGCACGAGCGATCGATGGGGGCTTCTGGCCGTGGGCGCGGGCCTAACGGGACTCGTTGCGTTCGTGATTGTGGAACGGTACAGCGCGCATCCGCTTCTGCCCCTCGATCTGTTTCGCTCGCGACGCTTCCTCGCCGCCACTCTTTTAACCTTAAGTTTGTTCACCGCCTTTCGCGGTCTCTTATTTTTCTTACCCTTGAACCTGATCCAGGTCCAGGGATACGATGCCTCCCTCGCGGGGTTGGCTCAGCTGCCCGTGATGCTGTGCCTCGTGCTGATGTCGCGGCAAAGCGGAAGGCTAACCGATGCGCTCGGCCCGCGCTCTCCCTTGGTGGTCGGCTGTCTTCTCGCTGGGGCGGGATTTCTCCTGTTCGCCCGGCCTGGAGTAACGGAAGGTCCGTCCGACTTCTGGAGCGCTTATCTGCCCGCACTTTGCCTTCTGGGGATCGGCTTCGCCGTGGCGCTCACCCCCCTGAACGCTCTGTCGATGAGCGCCCTGCCTCCGGGGCGCTCTGGCTTGGCATCGGGGGTTAGCAGTACCATCTCTCGACTGTCCGGCGTGCTGGCGATCGTGGTCGTGGGAACCGTGGCGCTGGCGAGCTTCGGACGGTTCCTCGATGCGCGAATCGCTCTCCTCGGTCTAGCGCCCGAAGCGGCCCGGACTCTGCACGATGGAGCAGGCGGTTTGTGTGCCACTCCGGTTCCCGATGGCCTCGACTCGGCCGCGGAGGCGGGAGTGCGCGATGCGATTCGACGGGCCTTTGTGGATACCTTTCGTCTGGTTTGCGCGATCGCCGCCGGCTTGGCCTGGCTCGGAGCCTTGGCGGCAACCCTTTTGCCTAGGGGGAGGCCGCAGGCGATCGAAGATCCCCTCCCCGCGAATTCTGAAGGATGACCACGATGGATTCTTCCCTTGGCGCGCCCCGTTGGGCCGAGCAAACCGTAAGGCACTTCCGCCGCCTTCTGTATGGCATCAGCGCCATTTTTCTCGCCACACAACTCGCGGCGTGGACGGGGCGGATACCTCACTTGCAGCCGTTATCGTTGCGGGAAATCACGGCGAACATTCTATTTGCCATCGGTTTCGGTTGCCCCCTGGTGCTACACCTGAGCGGTATGCCGCGCTGGCGGGAAATCGGCGGAACCTTCGCTATCGGTCTACTTTTGGCTTGCCTCTTTTGGGGCATTCAAGTGTGGTTCGGTCTGCCGCCCGCGCTGGCTCCCGGCGAGGTCGCCGCCGCTCAACTGATCGTCGGCCTCGGACTCGCCAGCCTTGGCGCTCTGTCTCTGCACGCCTGGCGCGGAGGAGGAACGGAGCGAACGACGGCGCTGCTGTATCTGTTGCCGGCTTGCGTGGCTCTCGTCTACACTTTCGAGGCCGGGATTTTCTTGTACTTCATCAAAAGTTTCTCGCCGACTTCGCACGATGCGGATGCCTACGTCGTGGACTCTGCCTTCGGAATGCAGCCGAGCTTCGCCATCGGTCGGCTCTTCGCCTTCTTTCCGCCTCTTCAATGGGTATGTTTTGCCATTTATGTGGCTCCCCCTCCCGCCCTGGTCTTCGTATTTGCCTTGCAGGCTAGGGCGCGAAGGCCGCCGCCCGTCGATGTGGTGACGGTACTCCTCTTCATGGCGCTCATCGGCTACGGATTCTACTTTCTCTATCCCGTCTGCGGGCCATTGTTCGCCTTCGGCGAAGCGTTCCCCAACGCGCCGCCCCCGGCGGGGGATATGCTCGGCCAGCGGCTTACCATCGCCAACAAGGACGCCTGGCCCAACGGCATGCCGTCACTGCACTTGGCCTCGGTAATCCTCGCCTCGTGGCACGCCTGGCCCTATGGCCGATGGGCGCGGATCGTCGCCGCCATTTTCGTTGGCGGCACTTTCCTAGCGACGCTCGGCCTCGGCGAACATTACTTCGTTGACTTGGTGGTTGCCCTGCCGTTTACCCTGGCGCTCCATGCGGGTTGTATGCCGGGCTGTCCGCACCTGCGAAAGCCGCGGCGCGAAGCTTTCCTGGGGGCGGTCGGACTCGTTGCTATCTGGTACGCAGTTCTGTTCTTCGGCATCCCTCTGTTGCGAATCTCTCCCGCCTTTCCGTGGAGTCTAACGCTTGCCACCGCGGGGGCCGTCGTCATTCTTGAACGGCGACTCTATCGTGCGACGACGGTCTCCGTCGAGACGGATGCTCTTCCGAAGATCGCCCCCGGCCCGCGCGGTCATCTTCTTCTCGGCAATCTGTTGGAGTTTCGCAAAGATGTCTTGCAACTCCTGATGGACGGTCCTCGACGCTTCGGCGATGTGGTCCGCTACCGTCTCGGCCCCGTAATCGTTCATCTGGTCAACCATCCCGATCTCATCCGACACGTCTTGCTGACCCGGCACGAGATTTACAACAAAGACACGCGCAGTTCGGCCAAGATTCGCTCCATCACCGGCGAGGGGTTGTTGACCAGCAACGGCGATTTCTGGCTGCGTCAGCGACGGCTCATGCAGCCTACCTTCTCGCCCCAACGCTTGGACCGCTTCGCCGACGTCATGGCGCAGTCCACGACGCGGATGCTCCAGCGCTGGAACGAAATAGCCAAGCGAGGACAGCCGCTCGACATCGCATCGGAGATGATGGCCCTAACGTTCACGATCGTCGGCAAGACCCTCTTCGGCGCGGAACTCGGCGGAGAGGCGGAGGCAGTGGAGCGCTCCTCGACACAAATCCTGGAACATACCTGGAAGCGGCTGGAGAAGTTGGTCGAACCGCCGTCGTGGTTCCCCAGCGCGGGTTCTCGACGATTTCAACGAGGATTGCGCGATCTCGACCGCATCGTTCATCGTCTCATCGCCGAACGGAGGCGACAAGGCAGCGCTTCCAACGATTTATTGTCACTTCTCCTCCAGCGCACCGATGAGGAAACCGGGCAGCGCATGACCGACGAGCAACTGCGGAACGAAACGCTGACACTGTTGCTGGCCGGCCACGAGACGTCGGCCAATGCCCTGACCTGGACGTGGTATCTGCTCTCGAAGCATCCCGCCGTTCGACGCCGTTTGACCGACGAGGTTTCCGAAGTGTTGAAGGGCCGAACACCCACTGCCGAAGACTTGCCCCGTCTCGTCTACACGGCCATGGTTTTCAAGGAAGCCATGCGCCTCTATCCGCCGATCTGGATTATGGAACGCCGCGCCTTGGAGGAAGACATGCTCGGCGGCTATACCATTCCAGCCGGTTCCTCGGTCGTCATCAGCCCTTACGTCACGCACCGCGATCCACGCTTCTGGGAAAACCCCGAAGGATTCGACCCCGAACGCTTTACACCGAAGGCGTCGGAGGATCGAAACCCGCACTGCTACATCCCGTTCGGCCTCGGACAACGCCTGTGTATCGGCAACCATTTCGTTCTGATGGAGACGCGAATCATTCTCGCCGCCATCGCGCAGACATTCCGTCTCGACCTCGTGCCCGGCCATCCCGTCGAGCCGATGCCAGGCATCACCCTGCGGACGCGCCACGGTCTCCCCATGACCTTGCATCCCGCGGGGTAAGGGCAAACGAAAAAGCCCGACAAACACGGAGAGGCTGTCCCCAAAGCCCCCCTCTCCCCTGTACTCAGGGGAGAGCGACTGTGTTGAAAACCGGGGTCTTTCGGTCACCGCTGTTTGCGGAAACCCCGGCTTTTCAACCCATTCGCCTTAGTGTTCTCCCTTCTCAAGTGGCATGGGAGAACATACAAGGGGTCGGGGGTGAGGGGCGAGAATACTCGGAAAAACTCACCCCCTCACCCCAACCCCTCTCCCCCTGAGTACAGGGGGAGAGGGGCTTATCGGACAGCTTCTGAGTGTTCGCAGTGCGGCGCTACTCCTCTCTCCCCTGTACTGAGTTCAGGGGAGAGTGGGGCATCTGAAGCCCGTCGCCCTCTGTACTCAGAGGGCGACGGGCTTATAGAATAAACTCTCGTTTACAGCCGGAGGCTCTTGTTGCCACCGCGACGCGGGCGGTTCGTTCGCACGAGGGAACAGTCATGGCCATCGACCCCCAGGTTCAACGGCACATTATGGGTCATTTCGCCACGGGCGTGACGGTGGTGACGGCCATGTGCGACGGTCAATTCGCGGGCATGACGGCCAACGCCGTCACCTCGCTGTCGTTGCATCCGCCGTTGATCTTGGTGGCCGTCGAGAAGACGGCCACCATGCACGCCGCCTTGACCGCCAGCCGTCATTTCGCCGTGAACATTCTCGATACCGCTCAGGAAGCCCTGTCGCGCCGCTTCGCCCAGCGCGGTCCCAAGGAAGTCGGCGATTTGACCTGGAAAACAGCGGACAGCGGCGCTCCCATTTTGGTCGATGCCCTGGCCTGGGTCGATTGCCGACTCGCCGAGGTCTTGTCCGGCGGCGATCACGACATCTTTATCGGTGAAATCCTGGCCGGAGATTGCCGCGAGGGTTCGCCGCTGCTTTACTATTGCGGCAAATACAAGCGATTGGAAGCGTAGTGTACTAGCCCATTTCCCTTCGACGGAGTCTGCGAGCCATGAAGCGAATCCTCGGCCTCGTTCCCGCTCTCGTCTTCGTCGCCGGCTTGACGCTTGCCGAAGAGAAAGCGGAATCGAAGACAACCAAACAAGCCCTGCAATCGCTGAACGATCTCATCGGCACTTGGCGCGGCACCGGCGAGCCGAACGGCACGCGCGAAGAGAAACAGCGCAACTTCTGGCAGGAAAAGATCGCTTGGGAATGGCAGTTCAAAGGCAAGGACGTGTTCCTCCGCGCCGCCTTCGACAAGGGTAAATTCTTTCGCACCGCCGAGCTGCGCTATGTTCCGGACAAGGATTGCTATCGGTTGACGACCGCGACGCCGGATAAGGAAACCCTCGTCTTCGAGGGGAAGTGGGAGAAAAAGCGACTGACGCTCGAACGGGCCGACGAGAAGAAAAAGGAGACGCAACGTCTGGTCGTGTCGCTGCTGCACGCCAACCGCTACGTCTACCGCTACGAGGTGAAAGCCGCGGGTCGGACTTCGTTCAAAGAGATCTATCGCGTCGGCGCGACCAAAGAAGGCGTGGCCTTTGCCGGTGGCGACGACAAACCGGAATGCGTCGTCAGCGGCGGGCTGGGGACGATGCCGGTGACGTACAAGGGCAAGACCTATTACGTCTGTTGTTCGGGCTGCCGCGATGCCTTCAACGACGAACCGGAAAAATATATCAAGGAATTCGAGGAACGCAAGAAAAAGGACGCAAAGGATCGTTAGTCTAGCCGTTCTTCATCGCGCGCAAATCGCGTTCCCCGTTGCGGGAAGCCAGGGCAATGAGGGCGAACGATTCCGCCGAGCGCGGCGAGACCTCCTTCAATTGGGCGGCATAGCGCGAGGCTTGGCTTTCGGTCTCGCGCAAGCGGGCGGCGACGGAATCCAAAATGGCGGGCCGGTCTTGTGCCGGTAGCTGCCGCGCTTGCTCGATCATGGTCTCGCCGACGAGGCGGACATAGAATTGTGCCCATTGTGGCAAGCGTTCGTCGTTCCGAGCCATGTCCCGCGCTTCGCCGTGAATCTCTTCCGCCAACTTGGACAAGTGAAACATGCGTTCCTTCGGCGTGGTTTGCCGCAGACTGAGGGCGAGGCGTTCGTCCAAGCGCGCCTGTTGTTGCCGAACCGGGCGCGGGTTGGCGCGCGGATCGTGCGGCCAAGACCACCAGGCAAGGGCGAAGATCAGCAACGAGGCGGCTAGCGCAAACGCCACGGCCAATTTGCGCTGGCCTCGCTCCTTCGGGCCGGTCGCCAGCGCGGTCAGCCGCAACGTCGCGGGATCGGCGACGAGTGGACGGCCAGAGCGCGGTCCTCGAATGCGATTCAACAATTGCTCCTTCGCATCCGAGGGCGGCACGGGCAGAAGGCGGATGTCTCGTTCCAGCCGAGCCAGACGACGCTGCCAAGCCAGACACATCGGGCATTCGACCAGATGGCTCTGGAGTTCGGCGTCGGGCCGATCGGGCCGATCAGAGGAAAGCAATCGGCGTTGAAGGACCGTGCAGTTCACGACTTCTCCTGTTCCCGGAGCGGCGTCAACAAACTCAGCAGCTTTTGCCGCGCTTTGAAGACGCGCCAGCGCGCCGTCTCTTCGGTCAAATCCAGCGCCTCGGCAATCTGCCGAAACGACAATCCTTCCTCGACGCGCAGCAACAACGCGGCGCGAAACTCGGTCGGCAAGCGGTTCAGGGCGTTCGTCACCTTTCGCACCGCCTCGGCACTAGCCGCCTCTTCCAACGGACCATGCCGTCGATCGGCCAAGTCATCGGGCAAGTCTTCGCGCGTCCGGGTCGTGGATCGGCAGTGGTTGGCAAAGTTATTGTGCGCGATGCGAAACAACCAAGCCGAGAAGTTGGTGCCGGCCTGAAACCTTTTCAAACCGGCAAAGGCTTTCATAAAGGTCTCCTGGGTCAAATCCTCGGCGGCATGGGGATCGCGCGCGAGCCGATAGAGCCAACGATACAGACGGTCCCAATAGTGTTCGACGAGGCGGGCAAAAGCCGGACGATCTCCCTGTTGAGCCGCGACAATGAGTCGATGCTCGTCGGCGAGGGATTCGTGGGAGTTCTCGAAGGACGCCACAGGCATCGCTCGTGGACCGCCTAGCGGGCGGAAGCGCGGACACAAAGGGGGCGACTTCCTCGATTGTACGCTGCCTGCGCCGGCGTCGCCAGAACAACCCGGCCGTCTTCCGCACGAGGCACGCTCGCTCCCCGCCTATCGGTTAAACCCCGATCCCGCCCTAATGTTGGCGCGAACCTCGAACGCCCCAGCGCGCTCTCCCCTTGGAACCGGGGTTTGCTTAAGATAGAAGCGAACGCCGAGGAGGGGTGGCAGAGCGGCCGAATGCATCGGTCTTGAAAACCGACAACGTCGAAAGGCGTTCGAGGGTTCGAATCCCTCCCCCTCCGCTTGCTTTTTAGAAGCCGTCCTACGACGAGTACGTGAAGGGCTTTCTCTTTGTTACGCTGAGATTTGCGACTCGACCATCGAGTTCAACAATCGATCGGGATGTCTCACGATTCCACATGAATTGACGCAATCCGTGTCGCAGTCAGACGATCCGCAGTTCAAATCCCGTCCTCTGTTTCAGCAATCGGTGAACAAGCTGCTCCGTTGCATTGTCCCTCGAGCTGCCGCTTGATGAACCGACCGGAGTCTGATTTTGGACAAACTCGTCCAATCGTATCCCGTTCGCGCAAGTCAGTTCTTTTTTCCAAAAAGATAGGCATTGACCTAACCGATAATAGCGGTATACTTAGGCCCATGCCTAAGCGATCAATCCCACTCATCTTGATCTTCCGCGCGCTCGCAGACTCGACTCGGTTGGCGGTTGTCGAGCGGTTGAGCCAGGGGCCTGCGTCTACGAAGGAACTGGCCACTCCATTCAAAATGGCGTTGCCGTCGTTCCTCCAGCACCTTGAGGTTCTCCAGAGCTGCGACTTGGTCCGCTCGTCGAAGACTGGGCGGGTCCGAACCTTCGAACTCGCTCCGGGCGCACTGAAGGCGGCCGAGGATTGGATGGCGAAGCAGCGAATCGTGTGGGAGCGACGGCTCGACCAGTTAGACCATTTTCTCAACGATTTGAAGGAGCAGTCAGAATGAACCCGGAATTCGACCTGTCGTTCGAGCGCGTCGTGGACGTGCCGCCGGAACTTGTGTGGAAGGCGTGGACCACACCGGAACACCTCAAGAAGTGGTTCACCCCGGCCCCGTGGAAAACGGTCCATGCCGAGGTCGAACTAAAGCCGGGTGGGAAGTTCCATACGCTCATGGAGTCGCCGGAAGGGCAGCAGTTCCCAAACACCGGGTGCTACCTCGAGGTCGTCCCCAATCGGAAGCTCGTCTGGACCGGGGCGCTGCTGCCCGGCTACCGGCCCGCCAACTTGACCGCCGACGTGCCGTTCGTGTTCACCGCCATCATCGCAATGGAGCCGAGTGGAACGGGGACGAAGTACACCGCGACGGTGATGCACAGCAACGCGGATGGGCGAGCGAAGCACGAAGCGATGGGCTTTGAGCAGGGCTGGAGTAAAGCACTCGACCAACTCGTGGCACTGGCCAAGACGATGTAGCGAACGAGGCCATTGACTTTCTCAGCGAACCTACAGGGGAGAGGGGAGTAGCGCTGTACGGTTAGTTCCAGGCCGCTTCGGCGGACTGCTCCCGTTCGATTGCCTCCCTTCGATGTCTCTTTTGACCGATCAGACGTTCATCACCTCACGGGCCAGCCGGGCCACTTCGTCCGGCAGGGGCATGTTGCGAAAGCGATGGATCTCGGCCGGCAAACCCTCTAACTCCGCCTCTTCGATGTGCAGCTGGTCGGATACTGCCAACAGAAACGGCTCCTTCACATACTGTCGCAACCGGGTCAGGTGTTGCTCGGCACTGGAACGACGCCAGAAACCAAGAACCTCGAACCGAACGCGCTTGCCCGTCTCCTTGTGAATCAGGCAAAAGTCGGGAACCCAGAAACCGGCGCTGCCGAACGGAAACACTTCCGTCTCCTCGACGAGATCCCACTCCGTCACGCGCTTGCGAAACAGCTCGGCAAATAGTCCCAACTCGGGCGGAACGTAGGTGCCGCTGTCGGCGTAGTGCGATTCCAAGCCGTCGCTGGGAGAAGCCAGAAAGACTTTCGGTTTGCGCTGCGGTCCCCAACTTAGCTCGGCGCGCACCTCGTAATCGCTGCACAATAGCACGGCAGGGAAGAACATTGCCAATTGCAAGCCGTATTTCTGCGTCGCCGAGAAGAGACTGAGCGGCCCATCGAGATGCAAACGCCAGCCGTTCTCGCCGACGCGTTCCATCTCGCACAAGAGACGATGAAACTTGACGCGCCGCAGCAGTTGGCGATAGCGTTGCGGCGGTTCGTTGCGGATGGTGACGTGCATACAGGTGCAGCGATACAACACCGCCTGAGCCAAGGCCACGTTGTAGCGCTGCAACAGATGTTCGGCAGTGATGTCCTCGAATGAAACGAGTCTTTGTTCACTTTTCAGATCGGCAAAGAGTCCGTGTTCCACCGTCTCCAGCGCCAAGCCCAACTCTTGGGCCGCTTCGCGCAATGCTCCGTCGCGGTCGAAGCCCGCGTCCGAGGCGGCATCCTCGGTCTTCAGACGTTGGCGGGCGGCGGCTCCAAACACGGCGGCGCGAATGGCCTCCGGCGGATGGCCGGATATCGTCTCAAATTCGCAGCGATCTTCGAGCAGCTTCGCCAACCCCTGATGGACGATTTGACTGGGATCGTCGCCAAACAGTTCGAGCCGTTCGTCTTCCAACTCGCCGCGCGTCCGCCCCTCTTGACCGCGAAACAAAGACAACAACTGCTCGACCACTTCGAGCCAAGCGGGATCGCTCGGATCGAGGTATCTCGGCACGATGCGATCGCGGGCATATTTGACGGCCACCATTTTTCCAGTGAGCATGACGAACGAGCCTTTGCGAAAGCGGGACGAAAAGCGATTTGGCGGATCGCCTTCGACCTAGCGGGGGAATCGCCTCACATCAGGTTTTGCGTGAGATCCTTTAGATCCTGCGGGATCACCTCGTGCCGTTCCAGAACCTTTCGTTGTTCGGCGTTCAGTTCCGGCGCGATTCCCACATATTCTATTTTCCATGCGCGGTATCGCTGCATCTCGTCCAGAAACCGGTCGACGTGATCCTTGAAATGATTCACGTCCGAGAGCAGCTTGGCCGGAGATCGTTTACACGAGCCGAATCGGATCGTTTCGTCATCCTCGTTGACGGCCACCAAATCGATCTCGGTGTCGGCACGATCCCAATAGCCCTGAATGCGTTGCGTGAGGGGAAAACGCCGACGCCTTCTGGATCAGCGTCGTCTTTCCAATGCGACGACGGCCCGTTATTTTGGCGAAGAACCATCGCCGACGATTTAGCATTTGCTCCAAAAGCGTCCGCTGCTCGCTTCGTCCGTAGAATTGCCAGGGCTTCATGGTGCCTCGTAAGGTAAAGCGGCTTTATCAAAATAAGATAAAGCCGCTTTAGCTTAGCTAGTGTTCGTCGAAAAAAGCGAATTCGGGCCAATTTCTGGCATTTTTGAGCAAATCGTGCAACGAAGATTGTACGCCAAACGTCTATCTTGGTGAAGAATCCTGGACATTCCACAAGAAACGG
>JAJXWW010000011.1 GCA_021781415.1 Planctomycetota bacterium | reverse complement strand
CGCGCCGGCTTGTCGTTCTGTTCCCGCGTGACGACGACGCTGCGCGCGATGCCCTCCACTTCTTTTCGCAAGGCCTCTCGATCGCGGGCAGGGAGACGGGCCGCGATGCTGACGCCGCCCTTATTCTGTCGCGTCACATAGTAATCCACCAGCCATTTCTGTTGGCCCATCTCCACTTCGAGAGCAAACTGTTCGAGAATGGGCGAAGCCCGCAGCGTTCGGGGCGGATCGGTCTTCAACACTTTCGCCTGTTGTTTGGCCAGCCAGTCGCGCGATTCGGCCTGAAAGCGCGCTCCGGTGGGAGCGCGAGTGAGGGGATCGAGGGTAAGCAACAGCCCGCCGCCGTCCGCGCCGTCGAGCGTCACCTGACTGCCGCGCACTCCGGCGACGTGCCAGCGCCGTGGATACAGAAAACGAATTCCAAGATCGTCGTTGTCGTATAAAAGCAACGTATTGTCGGCGTTCGGGTCGGTTGCCTTGCCCTTGAGGGCTGCGTCGCTCAACTCTTGGGAACTCGTGTTCGCTCGCCGCGTCAGCACGAAGCGCCCCTCGACTTTGCCCACCTCCTTGCCGCTCTTGTCGAGCATGAAATGCTTGCCGCGTAAAAACAGATAACTGAGATGGTTCGATTCCAAATCGAAGAACAAGTAGCCGTCCAATTCTTGACGGTTCGAGCCGTCCTCGTTGGAGCCGCGAACGACGCCTTGGAACGCGACGCGGGCATGACGCCGCTTCTCCACGACGGCGATTTGCTCGAAGCGGCATTCGAGCGAACCCGATTCGATCTCTTCCAGATCGGTCAACTCTTGAATGGCTTCTTGCGTCGCCGACCAGCGTTCGCCGGGGGTGACGGCGCGTCCGGGAAGCAACCCCGCCAGCGCGGGAGTGAACACGTCGGTGCGAATGAGATCGATCTCGCCCCATAGCAGCGGGCCGTCCGGCGAAAACGGCACTTCCTTATTCTTTTGCCGAAGTAAGATGAGGCGGCGCACCTGCGGACGCAGCGAGCTTTCTTGCGGCCGGTCGCCGACGCTGCGCCGGAAGTCGGTTCGTTGACACAGGCGAACCGTTTTGCGGACTCGATTGTCCAATCCAGAATCGAGGATGCGTTCGTCGTATTCGATGGCGCTGGAGCCACGCACGCTCAAGGGCTTGGAGGCGGCTTTATCCCCCTTGCCTCCCGTTCCCTTGCTCGCCTCTTCCGGAGCGGGATTTAGCGTTCCCGACAGGTCCACGCGCGTGCTGACGTGGTACTCGTAGCCAACGTGGAAGCGTTCGCGCAGCGAGATCGCCTCTTCCGCGGAGGTTGAAACGACACAAACGAGGGGAATCAGGAGCGCGGGGACCACAAGGAGAGAACGATGCGAATGGAGGAACATGGCAGCACTCCGAATGGGAGCGCGCGCCGAAATGGCTTCGCGGCTCCCAAGTCGATTTTACCCGTTGCGCGTCTCCGGCGCGCAAATGAAGCGCGCGACGGCGTTCGTCTTGAAGTCGTTGAGGAGCGTCTGTGCCGATTGGGAAAAAAACGACGATTGGGCGGCGTTGTATTCTGTTCAATCCCTATTGCATTTTTGAACAGGATTAGTGTATACTTGTATAGAATGTGACGATTCTGACGGCACGAGATTTTCGATGCGATCTGGGATTTTCGGAATATTATCTTCCGAACCTCTCACGGATAAAGGGGTTGCGTTCGAGGATGAATGAAATCCGCGCGGCGCTCGTCCAGGATTGAGAGCGAACGGCCCAACTTTTGCAACATCAAAGTCGTCGAACGCGGGTCGTGGGACGACGGGCGGAATCGCACGAAAGAAACGGCGGCCGTCCGCGAATAAGACGACGGCGAGGTTCATACCTCTTGCTGTCCAACAAGTAAAGAGGAAGTTGGCGGTGGTGGGGTCTGGAGAATAAGCGAACGGTTTGGGAAGAAATATCCCGAACCCTAACCCCGGTGGAATGCGTCCTCATTAGTACGGATCGGTTTCAGGTCGAGCCAAACTTGAGAGGAGTTTGGTCTTTTGCAACGACGGAAGCGTAGTAACAGGTGAGGTGCCTGTGCCGGTCGAACAGCCCGCTACCCAGCCGGCGACGACAGGGGCCAAATCCGAGATGGAAGCGGATGAGCAACGGAAAGGAAGTAGGCCGTGAACAATTTCAAACAACCAGCCCTGAAGCAGTTGACGGATCAACAAGTGCGTTTCGCGCCGCCGGCCCGACGTGCCGAGCAGCTGGTTCGCGCCGAACGGCTTCTGGCCGAGATCGATCCGAGCAAACGCTATCCTTATCCGTTCGTCTGTTGGCGCATCACCGAGTTTCGTCCGGAAGCGCACGCCGACTTGCTGATACCGGGCGACGAACTGGCGCACGATCTGTTGCTGTTCATGCAGGGCCTATCGGGCAAGACGCTGCCGCCGATGCCCACGGAGGAGATTCCCGAACCGATCCTCACCTTGGAGGAGATCAGCAAGCAGTTCAACGTCTCGACGAAAACCATTCGCCGTTGGCGTCGCTTCGGCCTGGTGGGTCAACCCATCGTCCGCAACGGCAAACGCCAGGTCGGTTTCTTGCAGTCGGTGGTGGATCGCTTTTTGAAGAGCTACCCCGACCGCGTGCGGCGCGGCAGTCGTTTTTCCCAGATGACCGAGTGCGAGCGCGACGACATTCTACGCCGCGCCCGCCGTCTGTCCCGCGTCCTCGGAGGAACACTCACCGAAGTCAGTCGGCGCATCGCCCGCCGTTTGAACCGTTCGGTCGAGACGGTGCGCTACACGATCAAGAATCACGACCGTCGGCATCCGGAGATGGCATTGTTTCCCAACTTGACCGGACCTTTGGACGCGGCGACCAAACAGACCATCTATAGCTCTTACCGTCGAGGTATTAACGTGGATACACTAGCGAAACGCTTTCAGCGCACCCGGACTTCCATGTACCGAGTGATTAACGAAGTGCGCGCCCAACGCCTGTTGGAGCAGCCGCTCGACTACATACCGAACGATTCCTTCGACGATGCCTCGCGGGACGCGGAATTCTCCGCCCCAATGCCCGAAGAGGAAGCGTATGAGGCCAAGCGCCGCTCGATGCACGCGCCGAAGGACGTACCGCCCGAATTGGCGTCCTGCTACGAATATCCGTTGTTGAGCAAGGAACAGGAACAACATCTGTTCCGCAAGATGAACTATCTGAAGCACAAGGCCGCCAAGCTCCGCGACCGACTCCGCAAAGAAGGTGGAGAGGCAAACGAGGTCGATCCCACGCGCGTCCGCAACCAGACGCTCAAAGACATTGAGGACCTGCAAAAGGAGTCGAACTCCGTCAAGGAGTTGCTCATCAACGCCAACATGCGCTTGGTGGTCAGTATCGCCAAGAAGCACTCGGCGCAGTCGGACAACTTCTTCGAGTTGGTCTCCGACGGCAATATGTCGCTGATCCGCGCCGTGGAGAAGTTCGACTTCGGTCGGGGCTTCAAGTTTAGTACCTATGCCAGCTGGGCGATTATGAAGAATTTCGCCCGGAGCATCCCCGACGAGAAGAATCGCCGCGAGCGCTTCGTCACGGGCCACGAAGAACTGTTCGAGGTGTCGCCGGACACGCGCAGCGACGAATTCGAAATCTTGGCCACGCAGGAGCGTGCAACCCACAGCGTCAATCGGCTGTTGGAGTATCTCGATCCGCGCGAGCGCGAGATCATCCGTTTGCGTGCCGGGCTGGACGGCGATCCCAAGACGTTGGAAGAGATCGGCCAACGACAGGGCATCACCAAAGAGCGCGTGCGTCAACTCAACGCGCGGGCCATGAAAAAACTGCGCTCGATCGTCGAGGAGCAAGAGTTGGAAATGCCGTAATCGGGGTCTCTGGCGTCGGCGAGGGCATTTCCTCATCGGAGCCTGGGTTGTCGGCGAGGGTATCCATCCCCTCGTCGATGCCCCAGGCTCCGATTGTTTTTACTTTTCGGTGGCGACGCTGGTTCGAGCGTGTTACTTTGGGGTGATGTCAGGGTTTATTCCGTTGGAGCGAGTTCGGGCCGTTCGATCCCGAACGGACGCAAGCGTTCCCATATCGACAAAAGGGAGAGACATCATGGAAAAGAAAAAGGTGTGTCCGGACTGCGAAGCGAGCGATGCCTCCGTTGCACGCCGCGATTTCCTGCGTACCGTGGGCGCATCGGCCGCCCTCGCCTCCACGGTGGGCCTGCCGTTGTTTGCCACGGCTCGATCCGCCGCTGCCACCCCCAGCAAATCAAGCCCCGCCGAAACCGCCGTCAAGGCGCTGTACGACACCTTGACCGACGAGCAAAAAAAAGTCGTCTGTTTCGATTGGGATTTCGTTGAGACGGAGGGATCGCGGCGCGGCTTGCTGCGTACGCGCGTCTCGAACAATTGGCACATCACCAAGCCGGCCATCCGCAGCACTTTCTACACGCGGGAGCAGCAGACCATCATCCACGACATCTTCAAGGGCATTATCAATCCGGAGTGGTACGCGCGCTTTCTGAAACAACTCAAGGACGACACGGGCGGTAAGGCCTGGGGCGAACAACAGAACGTCGCTATCTTCGGCAAGCCGGGCGGCGACAAATTCGAGTTCGTGATGACGGGCCGTCACATGACCCTTCGCGCCGACGGCAACTCCGAAGCGCACGTCGCCTTCGGCGGTCCCATTTTCTATGGCCACGCTGCCAGCGGCGGCAACGAGAAGCCCGGCCATCCCGGCAATGTCTTCTGGGAGCAGGCGCGCAAGGCCAACTTCGTCTATCAGATGCTCGATGGCAAACAACGCAAGGTCGCTCTAGTCGAAAAGAGGCCGGAAGAAGAAGCCGTCGCCTTCCAAGGTCCGATGGGCAAGTTCCCCGGCATCCCCGTCGCCGAGTTGGCCAGGGATCAGAAGGCCGAGTTGCAAAAAGTCTTGATGTCCTTGTTGGAACCGTACCGCAAAGAAGATCAGGAAGAGGCCCTCGAATGTCTGCGCAAACAGGGCGGTCTCGATAAGTGCAGCCTGGCCTTCTATCAAGAAGGGGACATCGGCAAGGACGGTGAATGGGATAATTGGCGTCTGGAAGGTCCGGCATTCGTCTGGTACTTCCGAGGCGAACCGCACGTCCACGTCTGGGTCAACATCGCCGACGATCCCTCGGTGAAACTGAACGCCTAGTGCCTCCTCAAGTCTTGATTTTGGGGTAGAGCCGTTTCAGTTTCACGCGGGCATTCTCGATGCGGAATTGCCAGTCCACGCCCCTTTGTTTTGCGTTCGTTTTGTCGGACCAAGCCGTGAT
>JAJXWW010000023.1 GCA_021781415.1 Planctomycetota bacterium | reverse complement strand
GATGGGCAGTCCGCCGGAGGAACCGGAGCGATGGGAAGACGAAACCCTTCATAAGGTCGCGTTGTCGCGGGGCTTTTACCTGGGCATTCATCCGGTGATGCAAGCACAATGGCAGGCGGTGATGGGCAACAATCCTAGCCATTTCAAGGGCAGGAAGCGCCAGGACAAGAATCGCCCTGTGGAGCAGGTCTCGTGGGAGGATTGTCAGGCGTTCTGCACGAAGCTGAGCGAGAGCGACGGCAAGCGTTACGTTTTGCCGAGCGAGGCGGAGTGGGAATACGCTTGCCGCGCCGGAACCACCACGGCTTTTTTCTTTGGCGCTACTCTGTCAACGGATCAGGCGAATTACAACGGCAATTATCCTTACAACAAGGGCGCGCAGGGAG
Organism: Planctomycetota bacterium; assembly: GCA_021781415.1. Classification (GTDB taxonomy): domain Bacteria; phylum Planctomycetota; class Planctomycetia; order Gemmatales; family Gemmataceae; genus JAJPHU01. The sequence continues at coordinate 4,971 of JAJXWW010000023.1, read as the reverse complement.
AGTATCGAGAGCAGACAACGTCGGTCGGCAGTTTTCCGCCGAATGCTTGGGGGTTATTCGATATGCACGGCAACGTCTGGGAGTGGTGTCAGGATGTGTATCGTTCTTATGATGAGTTAAGCACTAAAAATACATTAGATACAGAAAATACAGACGAAACCGCCCGCGTCTTGCGCGGCGGCTCGTGGGTCGACTTCGCGAGGTACTGCCGCTCCGCCTACCGCGACGGGGTTGCGCCGTCGAACCGCGACTACAACAGCGGCTTCCGTGTCGCTTTCCGCCTGGACTAATTTACACTGTTCTCTTTTACACTTTTACTCTTTTTCCTTCTTTTTCACCGCGAGCGTAGCGAGCGCGCGGTATGGATTTTGGGAACACATAAAAGATTTCGCATATGTTTTTATATCGTCTGCGGCGAGACACATTCGAGCGGGACAAGGGTTGGACTGTACCGCGTCATGGGATTTCCAGCACCGTTTTGAGACAATCCTCGATTTGCCTCAAGACGGTGACGGACAAGTAGCCGATCGTCTGGTCGATGAACTGCGAGTCCACCGTGAGAAAATTCGCACAAGACACGAACGAGGAATGAAGCAAGCCGGATGACGTTTCCTTGGCTGGATCGAGTGCGACTTCCGTGCCGGGAATGCCGTGGCGCGTGCGGGTGATTTGAACGAGAATCGAATCGTCGATGAGGCCGTTGAGAAAGTCGGCCTGCACGAGAACAGCAGGGCGGAGTTTGCTTCCCGTGCGGTCGCTGTAGGGCCAGTCTACCAGAACAACGTCGCCACGTTTCATGACTTCTTCCGATAGATCTCGTAGTCATCCAGTTCGGGATCGTCCCATCCGGCGCGCTTCGTGTAGCCATCGAGAAGGGCACGCATACGTTCGTAGACATCGGCAGGTACGAGGACATACGTTTGATTCGTTCGTGGATCGTGAACCTGGGCCGGTTGCATCGCCTTCAGTTCTCGTTGCTGATCTTCGGTCAACTCGATCATCGTTCACCTCCTTTCGTCTTATCCTACTTCACTTCCCTCATTGGACGCAAGCCGACGGGCCGGGCGGCTAGCGGCGCGAGATGGCGAGCGACTGCCGCTCTGCCATCCATTACGGGATCGTGCCGTCGAACCGCATCAAGGGCGGGTGCTGCTATTCCCCCCATTGCACATCGCCTTCGATTGACTTCTCAATTGTCGAAAGGGACAATCGGGTTCGGGATATATCCAAAAGTCTTGTCGCGACGATGCAGAGCGTTCTTTTGTCGAGGGAAATCATCGTGTCGGAATTAGAAGGTTTTCATGCTGCCATTGTCGAGTACGGCGCAGATCCCGCGCCGCGTCTGATTCTCGCCGATTGGCTGGACGAACACGACCGACCGCACGAGGCCGAGTTGATGCGTCTGCATGTAGCGCTGTTGGCGACGTGCTGCGATCCGGAGAGTCATCCGGAGCGCGTGCGGCAACAAGCTCGTATCGTGGAATTGCTGTCTGCCGGTGTGCGTCCGTGTCTGCCGTGTCAGACGATTGCCTTGGCCGAGGGTGTGGAGATGACGTTCGCCTGGATTGCGCCCGGTACCTTCCTGATGGGCAGTCCGCCGGAGGAACCTCAGCGAGATGAAGACGAAACGCTGCATGAGGTAACGCTGTCGCAGGGCTTTTACCTGGGCATTCATGCGGTGACGCAGGCACAGTGGCGGGCGGTGATGGGCGACAACCCTAGTCACTTCAAGGGCAGGAAGCGCCAGGACAAGAATCGCCCGGTGGAGCAGGTCTCGTGGGATGATTGCCAGTCGTTTTGTACCAAGTTGAGCGAGCGGGAGGGCAAGCGTTACGTTTTGCCGAGCGAGTCGGAGTGGGAATATGCTTGTCGCGCGGGAACGACGACGCCCTTTCACTTTGGGGAGACGCTGTTCACGGATCAGGCCAATTACAACGGCAATTATCCCTATAACAATGGTGAGAAGGGAATATATCGAGAGCAGACAACGTCGGTCGGCAGTTTTCCGCCGAATGCTTGGGGTTTATTCGATATGCACGGCAACGTCTGGGAGTGGTGTCAGGATGAGTATCGGCCCTATGAAGAGTTGGACGATAAGAATATATTAGAGACAGAAAATATACTTGAAAGCGCCCGCGTGTTGCGCGGCGGCTCGTGGAGCAGCGATGCGAGGAGCTGCCGCGCCGCCTACCGCGGCAGGATCGCGCCCGGCCTCCGCTACTACATCTTCGGCTTCCGCGTCGCTTTCCGCCTGGACTAAATTACACTGTACGCTTTTTGATTTTGGCGAGCGAATTATTTCGAATACGTTGTTGGTTAGCCTCGCCGCGGAGCGGAGCGCGACGGCAACGCGCTCCGCTCCGCGGCGCGGCGAACCACCGTAAATCTCATAGTGGAGATCTTCCCAACTGGCATCTTCCGGCAAACATTCGATTAATCGGCGTGCTTCTTCTTTAACTGTTGTCGCCATGACCCGACTCCCGTATGCTTCGGAGGACCATTCAACCTCGACTTTAACACGATGCCGCGGAGACGGCAATACCCTTGCACTCTCGTGCGGGTGTCGCGGCTGCGATTTGCCATTTTACTTCCCACGCGGGAGCGACGAATCGAGAAGAGGATTCCCTCAACGCGCGGGTGTATATCGGTCAACAAAAAACCTGACCGTGGACTTTCAGAGCATTGCAAGCTCCTCCGATTGGGGATATAGTAGCGCGCAGCCCTTTTCGGAAGCCAACCCATGAGCCACACGCAACGGCAGAGCCACCATCACAGGCATGCTTTTCTCGATTTTCACGCGCTCGAGCGTGAGGGCCTGACCCTCCTGAGCCGCCGCAATATGCTCAAAGCCGGCCTGGCTGGTATTGCCGGCCTGAGTGTGCCGGGACTGTTGCGCCAGCGCGCCCAGGCTTCCGCCGCTGGAAGGGATGCGACCGACGGCAAGAGTGTCATCCTTCTGTGGATGACGGGCGGTCCCAGCCACATCGACACATGGGACCCCAAGCCGGATCGGCCTCTGGAGAATCGCGGTCCGTTCGGAACTATCGCCACCAAGCTACCCGGTGTCCGCATCTGCGAACACCTACCGCGCATGGCGGGCATGCTCGATCGTTTCACCCTGATTCGCTCCGTTGATGCTCGTCACAGCAATCACGAACCGAACATGGTCTTTCAGACCGGAAACAGCGAAGCCGCTCCCCGAATCAATCCGCGCGGCCGGCTCTATCCGGCCATCGGTTCGGTCGTCGCCAAGATGCACGGTCCCAACCACGCCGGCATGCCGCCGTACATCGCCTTCATGAAGTCGCGCAGCCACCTGGCGTTTGGAGGCTATCTCGGCAAACAGTACGACCCTTTTATCGCCGACCAGGCCACGCGCCTGCCCATTTACACGAATGTCGGCGTCGATACCGGCCGCATGACCGATGCCGATCTTTTCCGCTTGCCGCTTGGATTGAGCGAGGAGCGTATCCGCGAACGGCGCACCTTGCTCCGCGATTTCGATCAACTGCGCAACGATCTCGATGCTTCCGGCGTGATGGAGGCGATGGATCGATACGGCCAGCAGGCCGTCGAACTGATTGTCGGTCGGCGTGCGCAAGCCGCCTTTGATTTGTCTCGGGAGCCCGACCGAGTGCGCGACCGCTACGGCAAGCATCTGTGGTGCCAACAAGCGCTTTTAGCACGTCGTATGGTCGAGGCGGGCGCGGCGTTCGTGACGCTGGATCTCAGCTATCACACCGCTTCGGGAACCTGGGACACGCACGGCGACAACATCCCTCCCTACGGCGGCATCAAGAAAGGCCTCGGCCCGCTGTTGCCGTTGTTCGATCATCTGATTACCACACTCGTGGGCGATTTGGCCGACCGCGGCCTGCTCGAGAACGTGTTGGTGCTGGCGATGGGAGAGTTCGGTCGGACGCCCATGATGGGTACGCAAGATAGCACGGACGGCCGCAATCATTGGCCGGTGGTGATGTCGATGGCTGTGGCCGGCGGAGGGCTGCGGCACGGGCAAGTGATTGGAGCGACGGAGAAGGACGGCGGAACCATCAAGGAGCGTCCGGTAACACCCGGCGATCTGGCAGCGACCATCTATCAGCACATGGGAGTGCCGCTGGACGCCACCTACTCCGACAACACCGGCCGGCCTCGCTACATCGTCGAGAACGGCCATCCGATCCGCGAGCTTATCTAAGCCCCGCGCCGACGACAGTGTGTCGATTTCTCACAAGCGGTCGTTCTCTAAACGAAGACGCTGGAACTCGAACCCAGGACACATTGAGCGAGGTTCGACGAGGCTTGGGATAGCGCAACCCAACTCAACAAAGGATACGGAAACCGCTCTGTAGCAGAGCAAAAGAGGCCTGCCCCTCGGCTGGCCCCTTCTCCATTCCGTAAGCGTTCACAGGCAAATTACGCTACTTTGGCTCCTCGAACGTCTTGGGATCTACCTTATCCAGCACCCGGAATTCGGTGATGTGCCACGCTGCTTGAAACGTCTCACCCTCGATCTTCCAAACCTCCTTGGTCGCTCCACCGTTGTGGCACGGTCTCCTGACCGTGCCACGAACTCCGACCGAAGGTCTCCCGTCAAGGCGGCAGAACCAGGGCCAGACAAGGGAGACCTTCGGTCCCAAGAGGTGGCACGGTCGGGAGACCGTGCCACAACGGGGTGTTGATCGCCAAGAGGTGGCACGGTCGGGAGACCGTGCCACAACGGGGTGTTGATCGCCGGTGGCCGGGCGCAATCCAAGAAGGGCACTACCGCCTTAAAGCAACCGCGATTACAATGGCGCAGAGTGTATGTGATCGAGAACGACAATTCTCTGGAGGACACATTCATGAATACCAACGGCGAACGATTGGAACCGCCCGATTTGAGCCATTACGACGAGAATCGGAGCAAGTTTCCGCTTGAGGAACTGGCCAAGTATTGGGGCAAGCATGTGGCGTTTAGTCCCGATGGCA
>JAJXWW010000065.1 GCA_021781415.1 Planctomycetota bacterium | reverse complement strand
TTGGGAGCGGAGGGGCATTCCGAATGGACAAGGGCATGTCACTGGATGTCAGGACAAGGTAGCACTCTGAAAAAGAGGCCAATTTCCGACCGACACTATCTAGGAGACGGTGACAGGTTCACTCGGTCGCCGCGTTCGGGGATCGCCACATCGGCGAAGCCGGACTTGCGTAGATCTTCGGCCAACTTCTCCGACCGCTCCGGCTCGCCGTGAACCAGGCGGACGGCTGCCGCCGTCGCTTGCAAGGGAGCGAGATTCGCCAGCAAACCGGCGTGGTCGGCGTGGCTCGAGAGGCCGTTGAGAACCACGACCTCGGCCTTAAGCGCTCGCGTTTGTCCTAAAATACGAACTTCCGGCCTGCGTTCGACGATGCGCCGTCCCAGCGTATCGGCCGCTTGATAGCCGGCGATCAAAATAGCGCTTCGCGGGTCTTCAATGTTGTGCTTGAGGTGGTGCAAGATGCGACCGGCTTCGCACATGCCGCTGGCCGAGACGATAATGCACGGCTCGCGCCGGTCGTTCAGGGCGATGCTCTCGTGAACCTTATCGATGTAGGTTACCTCGCGCTCGCCGAACAGTTCGGGCTGTTCTCGCAGCAATCGCAACGTCTCCTCGTTGAAACATTCGGGGTGAGCGCGGAATACCTCGGTGGCGCGTATCGCCATCGGGCTATCGACGAAGATCGGCACGTCGGGCAGGCGTCCGGTATTGCGAAGTTGATGCAGAAAGTAAACGAGGGTCTGCGTTCGCCCCACGCTGAAGGCGGGCACGAGAACTTTGCCGCCGCGCTCGACCACCCGGCGCACCACGTCGCCGAGTTGCTCCGCCGTCTCCTCGACGGCTTCGTGCGCGTGTCCGCCGTAGGTGCTTTCGCTAATGAGCAATCCGGCGGCCGGCATCGGGGAAGGATCGCGCAGGATCGGCAATCCAGGCCTTCCGAGATCGCCGGTGAACGAAAGGCTGCGTTCGCCCCCCTCACCGTCCATGCGCAGATGAACCATTGCCGAGCCGAGCAAATGTCCGGCGTCCACGAACATCCCTTCGATACCCTTTTGGACGGGAAACGGCGTATCGTAGGGTACGGCATGCAGTTGCCGCAGGGTTCGGTATACGTCGCGGCCATCGTACAGCGGCTCGATCTTGGCCTTGTCCTTGTCGCGGCGGCGATTGAGATAGGAGGCATCCTCTTCTTGAATCTTGGCGGCGTCGCCGAGCATGACCGCCGCGAGAGCGCGTGTGGCCGGGGTGCAGTAGACGGGGCCGCGAAAGCCCTGTTTGACGAGGTTGGGCAGATTGCCGCAGTGATCGATGTGGGCGTGGCTGAGCAACACGGCGTCGATGTCGCGCGGTCGAAAGGGGAACTTTTGATTGCGCGCAAGGCTCTCGGCCCGATGGCCTTGATAGAGTCCGCAATCCAAAAGCAGCGACGTTCCGCGCGCCTCGACTTGGTGCATCGATCCCGTAACGGTGTGCGTCGCACCCCAAAACGTAACGGCGGCTTCAGCGAACGATTGCTTTTTCGGCATGCAATAACTCTCTCGAGTCGATTCCTCAACTCATCGTTCTTCAGGCGTCGCGGAAAAACCTTCCTCGGAGCCTATCGATTTCACACGAGCAAGTCCGCCACCCGCACGGCAGCCGCCGGCGCGGCTAATGCCGCCACGGAATCCGTGGGCCCAAACACCTGTTGGGAGGTGAAATCTCCGGCTTGGGGATTGCGATACACCAGCAGCCTTCGTCCGTTGATGTCCACCACCCAGTAATCGCGGATTCCAGCTTGGGCGTACAACTGTCGTTTCTCGTTCGTGTCGAAGTCTAGAGAAGAATCCGCTACCTCAACGACCAGATCCGCCGTCGTCGGATGCCCCGCGTAAGCGCGTGGATGACCTGGAACGACGGCGAGGTCTGGTTCCGGGTCGGTGTCCTGGCCGAGAACGAGTGGCGACTGTTGCCGCAACCACCACCCGCCTCCAAAGGCCGTTCGGATCGCCACTTCGACCAAACCCAGTGTGATGGCATGAGGAGGATTCATCGGTCCCTGCTCCAGGATGACGCCGTCGATAAGCATCGCCCGCCTTGTCTCGAATACACCCATATCGCCGAACCGATGGAACTCGGCGCACGTCCAGCGCAGCGGTCGAGGGCCGAACGATCCGGAACGTGAAGATGGAATCGATAGAGTTGACACTTCAAGCCCTCCTGTAAGGGCGCGATCTGCCTTCTTCGATTGGATGCTACCCGCCGTCGTAGGCACGGGTAGCCAATCGGAGGATGAAAGCCATATGTCCCGCTCCCGTCCGACCGGATTACGATCCTTACGCCCCGGTCGGTGGGGAAGCGTTTCCGTCGGTCTCAGTAGGTGGGGGCGGAGGCGCAGGAGTGTCGTCCTTGCTCTTGGCCTCCCAGAAGGCCGCCAGTTCGGCGAAAGTGCCGAGAGGTGACGCGCCGGCAAGGGCGGCCTGCGACAGTTTGGGTTTGGGCGGTTGCCGTTTGGGTTTGCGTGGAGGCGGGGGAGGTTGTTGTTGCGCTTGAGCCGGAGCAGAGCGCGATCCGGCTGGATGTGGGCCACCTCCCTGGCCGCCCTGTTGAGGCCGACCGCCGCCGCGCGGCGGCAACGGACGCCGACCGCGCTGCTGCGGAGGACGACCGCCTCCCGCTGGTGCGGGACGACGTTCGCCGCCTTCACGGCGTTCGCCACCTTCTCGGCGTTCGCCGCGTTCGGGACGACGCTCGCGCGGTTCGGGCCTTTTCTCGGGCGGTTTGCGTTCCGTACCTGGAGAGATCATCGACAGCGAGACGCGATGGCGTTCTTTGTCTACCGAAAGCACCCATACGGGAACCACATCGCCGACGGCAACGACCTCGTAGGTACTTTTGACGTAGCGATTCGCCATCTGACTGATGTGAACGAGGCCGGAGTCTTTCAAGCCGATGTCGATAAATGCGCCGAAATCGACGACGTTCTGCACCGTGCCCTTCAATTCCATGCCCGGCTGCAAATCTTCGATTTTCAGGATGCCCTTCTTGAAGACCGGAGGCGGCAGGTCTTCGCGCGGATCGCGACCGGGGCGAGCCAGGGCGTCGAGGATGTCCTTCACCGTGGGCACGCCCGTATGTAAGCGTTTGGCCACTTCTTCCGGCGAAACGGTTTTGAGCTTCTCGCGCAATTCGGCAAGTCGTTCTCGATCGCACAGCGTCTGTGGGCCGTAGCCGAGGTCGTTCAGTATCTGTTCGGCCACGCCATAGCTTTCGGGATGTATCCAAGTGCCTTCGAGGGGATTGTCTCCGTCGGCGATTTTCAAGAACCCGGCCGCTTGGATGAACCGCTGTTCGCCGATCCCTTTGATCTCTAAGAGCTGACGCCGATTGCGAAACGGCCCGTGCGCCTTGCGATGCTCGACGAGATCGTGGGCGACGAGTTGATTGAAACCGGAAACGTAGCGTAGGAGAGGCACGCTGGCCGTGTTCAAATCGACGCCGACTTGATTGACGCACGACTCCACGACGCTTTCCAGCGAATGACGCAACTCTTTGGCCGGTACGTCGTGTTGATACAGACCCACGCCGACGTGCTGCGGGTCGATTTTGACCAACTCGCTGAGAGGATCTTGTAAACGACGGCCAATCGAGATCGTGCCGCGCAGCGTCGCATCGAGATGGGGAAACTCTTCCTTGCCGACGGGACTGGCGGAATAGACACTTGCGCCCGCCTCGTTGACGATGACATAGGCCAATTCGGGCGACGCTTCCGGCAACGGTTCCGGGGGCGGAGTCGCCGGCTCGGTAGCGACGACAGCGGGGGCTTCCGCAGTCGGAACCGCCGGTTCGGCGAGTGTAGGAGACTCTGTTGAGGGGCTTTCCGGGCCGGTTGAAGCCTCAGCCACTGTCGCCTCGGCGGATTGCGGTAGGCTCTCCGGTGTCGGCGACGGTTCAACGGTCGCTGGAGCAACTTCGACGGCCACAGGAGCAGGAACTGGTACGGAGACGGCGGGGACCGAAACGGCGGGCGGGATTTCTCCTTTTCGACGGGCCTCCAGTTCGGCGATCAACGTCGAAACGAGTTCCTCCGTTTCGCGGCAAGCCGTGCCGTTGCCGATGGCGATGACTTGTATCTGATGCTTGCGGATCAATTCCTCCAACTTCGACTTCGCCTCGGTCTGTTTGCCGCTGGTGTGCGGAAAGATGACCGCGTCCTCAAGCGGGTTGCCAATCTCGTCGAGGATCGCTAATTTGCAGCCGGTGCGGAAACCCGGATCGACGGCCAAGACGCGCTTGCCACGCAAAGGCGCGGCCAAGAGCTTGCTGCGTAGATTGCGCGCGAAGACGGAAACGGCGTGATCCTCGGCGCGATTCCTCAGTTCGCGGCGAATTTCGCGCTCGAGACTCGGCACCAGCAAGCGCGTCAGCGCGTCGAGGGTGACTTCGCGGAGAAAATCGCCGTGCGGGTGATTGGCAAGCGCCTCGGCACGCTGGGGCAACGGTGTGATATTGGAACGCGGTGGTTCGGGAACGGGGACATCGTCGGATGACGACCGTTCCTCAGACCCGGCAGCGGACGCGGACGGTTCGCCGGGTTCTAACCCGGCAGTTGACGCTGCCGGTTCGCCGGCAGTGGCAGGGTGATCTAACCCGGCAGCTAACGCTGCCGGTTCGCCGGGGATCGCTTCGCTGGGGGCGCGAGGTGGAGCGGTAGCCTCCGGCAAGGGTGGCAGCGAACCGGGCAACGGCAACGGCAATCGTTCCAGCGCGATTTGCAAACCGAGTTCCGAATCCCACTCCAGTTTGACTTGCAGCGCGTTTTCCTTCTCTCCGCGATTGATGGCCAAGACGCGGTGCGGCGGGATGTGACGCAAAGGCTCGGTGAACTGGAAGTAGTCCTTGTATTCGAGTCCTTGTCCCTCGGCGAGTTTTTCACTCTTTATCGTACACAATTTGCCGGTGTCCCACAGGACGTTGCGAACGGCGGAGCGGACATCGGCGGATTCGGCGACTAACTCGGCGAGAATGTGCCGCGCGCCTTCCAACACCTTTTCTGGGTCGGTCAATTCCTTTTCTGGATCGACCATCCCGGCCAGCACTTCGGAGAGATTGCGTACGGCCGGATCGCCGTACCAAACGGCCACGGCCAACGGCTCCAGCCCCTTGTCGCGCGCCGCCGTTGCGAGCGATCGTTTCTTAGGTTTATAGGGCAGGTACAAATCTTCGAGACGGCGCGGATTATCGGCGGCCCGAATGGCGGCCCGCAACTCCGGCGTCAGTTTGCCTTGATTGTCGATGCTGCGAAGAATGGTCTGCTTGCGCTCGGCCAATTGGCGCAAAAGATGGACGCGCTCTTGAACGATGCGCAATATGTCTTCGTTCAGTCCGCCGGTGCGTTCCTTGCGATAGCGGGTGATGAACGGAATCGTATTGCCTTCGTCGAGCAGCTGCACGACGCTTTCTACCTGAACCTTGCGAATCTGGAGATCTTGCGCGATGCGCGACAAGTCGATTCGCCCTGGCTCCCCGTGTCCCCGCGGCGACGGTGGGTAAGCATCGCTCGGCGTACCGGAGGCTTGCACTTCTGTTGTAGGCACTGCCTGAATTCTCCTGCACGGACCCGGCGACAGGTTCCTTGTTCCAACGCCCAACGGCAAAAATCGGAAGTCGGCACGGGATAGCGTTCTAATCGGGCTAATCTAGCGCGAATCACCCAAGGTGTCAAGACGGCAACGCTTTCTGTCCCTTGCCCAGCCCCCTCACGGCGCGGAATATCCCGCATCCGTTGAAGCGGTTTCCTCAGCGCCATAAATTTGGCACAAGGGAGATGTCACGCCCAACCGTGAGAAGAAAGGAACGATTCCATGACGACGCGACTGCTTCTCTTGATAGCAATGTACTCGTCCGTCTCTCCCGTCGCCGCCCATCCGCTCGACCCTCTCGGCCCCCAGGAAATAGTGTCCGCCGTCGCCATTCTTAAAGAAGCCGACAAGGTTGGGGAGTCCACACGCTTCGTCACCCTCTACTTGCACGAACCGTCCAAAGAGGCCGTACTTGCGTTTCGTCCCGGTGATAATCTACCGCGCCGAGCGTTCGCCGTCCTCTACGATTGGGCAAACAATTCCACCGCCGAAGCCGTCGTCGATCTCGATGCCAAAAAAGTGTCGTCGTGGAAGATCGTTCGCCGCGTCCAGCCCAGCATTTTGCCCGAAGACGACCACCCGCGAACGGCCCGAATCCTCCGCGCCGATCCGCGCTGGCGTGAGTCCGTCAAGGCGCGCGGCGTAAAGGACTTGGACAAACTCGACATCCGAGGCTGGCCCATCGGTTCTTATGCGAAGAAAAGGGACGACGGCCATCGCCTCGCTTTCGTCACCACGTTTGCCCGCGAGTATGGACCGTTCGACGATCTGTTCGTCGTCGTCGATTTGACGGCGAATCAAATCGTCGAGTTTCAAGACAAGGGAGTCGATGCCGCTCGGCTCAAACATGGGGATTTCCCACCTTTCGACGAGATCGAGGACGACAAGGTGGACGATGCTCCCGCGAGCCAACCGCCGCCTAAGGACGCTCGATTTCACGTCGAGGGACACGCGGTGCGCTGGGGGGCTTGGCGCTTCCGATTCGCCCTTCATCCCCGCATTGGACTCGTCCTTCAGACGGTCGGCTACGAAGACGCAGGCAAGCTTCGCCCCGTCCTCTATCGCGCCAACCTCTCCGAGATGGTAGTCCCCTATGGCGATCCGAATTGGACGCTATGGTGTCCTTTCGACGCCGGCGAATATGGCATGGGCGTCTATGCTCATACCCCGTTGAACTACGGCATCGATGCCCCGAAAAACGCCGCCTATTTCAGCGCTTGGCTCCACGATCGTCGCGGGAAGCCAATGAAAGTGCCGCGCGCCGTCGCCCTCTACGAACGCGACGGCGGAGTCTTGTGGCGTCACGGCCGCAATGCCCGCCGCGCCCGCCAACTCGTTCTGTCCTCGTTCACCCGCGTCGACGAATACGATTATGGATTCCATTGGATCTTCCACGAAGACGGTACCCTGGCGATGGAAGTCGAGTTGACGGGAAGGATGAACGTCAAGATCGTTCCTCGCAAGAAGGACGCGCCGGAACACGAGGAGCGCCCCCATTTCGGCCACCTCGTCGAGGCGCATCTGGAAGCGCCGAATCACCAGCACTTTTTCAATTTCCGCATCGATCTCGACGTCGATGGTTCGCGAGGCAACCGCGTCGTGGAGACGAATACCGAGGCAAGGGCGCAAGGACCGGACAATCCGCGCGGCAACGCCTTTTCAATGAAGGAAACTTTGCTGCGCAGCGAACTCGAAGGGCGGCGGCGCATGAAAGGGACGACGAACCGGACCTGGAAAGTCGTCAACGCTCGGCAAACCAACGCCTTGGGACAAGCGACGGGATACGCGCTTGTTCCCAGTGAATACAGCGTACCCCACGCCGCGTCGAAGTCGTTTCTGCGCCGTCATGCCGCGTTCGTCGATTATCCGCTCTGGGTCACGCCGTACCGAGCTGAGGAACAGTACGCGGCGGGAGATTACGTCAACGGAGGCCCCGCCGGCGACGGCTTGCCGAAGTGGACCGCGGCCGACCGGGGCATCGTCGATACGGATGTCGTCCTATGGTATACGTTGGGCGTCACGCACGTTCCGCGCCCGGAAGAATGGCCGTTGATGCCAGTACATCGCGCCGGCTTCAAGCTGATTCCCGCAGGGTTCTTCGCCCGCAATCCGGCGATGAAAGCGAATAAGGCCAATTAGCCAATCTCTCGAACGGAGTGATCCCCATGTCCCGACCTTCTCGACGCGGCCTCGATTTCGCGGGATTGTGGTTTCCGGCGTCGATGGTGGTCTTGTTACTCATGGCGATGCCGGCGGCTGCGTTTCTCGCGCTGCATCTGTTCGGTCGAGAGGCAATCCTAAACGGCTGGCTAAAAGATCGCTTCGGTGTCACCTATCATCTGGCTACGCCCTGGTGGACTGGAGCCGCGCTGCTCCTCGTGCCGGCGCTGCTGATTTTGCTGTACTTTCTCAAGCTCAAGCGCAAGCCGATGCAGGTTCCCAGCACCTTCCTCTGGCGGAAGAGTATCGAAGATTTGCATGGGAACAGCCTATTTCAGCTGCTCCGAGACAATGTGTTTCTTTTGTTGCAGTTGCTGATCGTTTTGCTGCTGATCTACTCGGTATTGTCGTTGCAGGTTCACGGCAACACCAGCGGCGGCAAGTTTTACATTGTGTTGATCGACAACTCGGCGAGCATGAACGTCGTCGATGCCGGTAAATCCCGCTTGGAACAGGCCAAGGAAGCGGCGTTGCGCGAGATCGACGCCCACGCCGAGGGAGATAGCGGCATGGCGATCTCCTTCCATTCGCGCGCGGCAATTCTCCAACCGTACACCGGCGAGCGCGGTCTCCTGCGCGCGGCGGTGGCGAAAATCGAGCCGACGCAACGCGCGACGCGCATCGATGAGGCCCTCCAACTCGCCGCCAGTCTCGCCAATCCGCTCCGCTCGACCGAGGATGCGGCCGTGCGACCGGAGAACGAAGACCCGGCTCAGGCGCGCACCTATGTCGCCGTCGAGGGGATCGCCGCCGAGGTTCACCTCTTCTCGGACGGGCGCTTTGCCGATGCCTCCGCCTTCGCCGCCGGCAATCTCGACTTCCACTATCATCGCATCGGAGCAGTGGAAGACGATGTGGACAATATCGGCCTGGTAGCTCTCAATGCCACTCGCGACGAGCAAGACGCGGGCAATCTGTCAGTATTCGCGCGCGTTTTGAACTTTCGCAAGGAATCGTCCACCGTCAAGGTCGAAGTCGAGTGGCGCGTGCCGGGCAAAGCCGATTTTCAGCTGCTCGAACGGGAAATAACGCTTCCCGGAAGGAAACTGCGTCCCGCCGGCGAACGGAGACAGGATGCCGACGTGATGGAATCGGACGAGCCCGGCGAGGGAGAGGCCGTCTTCGCGCTCAACGGAGTGGACGATAGCGTCAACGTCGTGATCCATGCGCGGCTCCGCGACGTTGGCGACCGATTTCCACTCGACGATGAGGCCTGGCTCGTCGTCGGCGTCGTGCGCAGGGCGCGCGTTTTGATCGTTACCTCCGGCAACGAGGTGCTGCGCGATTTCTTCGATCTCGATGCGACAAAAAAGGTGGCCAATGTAAGTTATATTGCTCCAAGCGAATTGTTGAAGGACGATCGATACGCTGGGCCGGCGCGGAACGGAAGCTACGATCTGATCGTCTTCGACCGCTGCGCTCCCGAAAAGGCAGACGACTTGCCGTTGGCCAACACGCTCTTTATCGGCGACGTGCCTCCGCCGTACAAACGCTCGTCTCTGCCGCCCTTGAAGGAGAGACAGATTCGCAATCCGACGAGCAACCATCCCCTCATGCGCCATCTGACCGGACTCGATGAGATCGCCTTCAGCGAGGCGTTCCGATTCGATTTGACGGCACCGGACGTACCGGCACGAACGCCGCGCTTGCTGGAAACCGACCGCGACTCCGCCGTACTGTTTGTGCTGGCGCGCGGAGCCTTCCAAGATGTGGTGTTGGCCTTTCCTCTCGTCGATGTCCAGGGGCGATGGACGACGACGTGGAATCTGAAGCTGAGTTTTCCGATCTTTCTCCGCAACGTTCTCTATCAGCTGGGCAATGTGGCCGACGCCGCCGCCGAAGAGAACACGCAACCGGGCGAGATGAAGACGCTGCGTCCGGCCGCCGCCGTCCAAACGCTCGACGTTGTGGCTCCCGACGGCAAGCGTGAAACGCGGACGCGCGGCATCGCCGGCGATTTTTCGTATAACAATACCGAACGAACGGGCGTTTATGAGGCGCTATGGGAGGGTGGCTCGCGCCGCTTTGCCGTCAATTTACTCGATCCCGCCGAAAGCAACATCCGTCCCCGCGATGCCGTCAATATCGGAGATCAACGGTTGACGACGGGACAATTGAGGCAGCAGACCTACGATACTTGGAAATGGATCGCCTTGGCTGCGCTGTTGCTGCTGGTCCTCGAATGGGCCGCCTACCATCGGCGTTTGCTATTCTAACCGGATACTTTTTGCGTCCTTCGCTCTCTGGGTACCAAGCGAGGGAACCGAATCGACCGAACAGGATTGCCATGACTCTCTCTTCGACCACGAATTCGATTTCCGCGAAGCATACTTTTGACTCTTATCGTCGATTTATCCAAAATCATTACGATGGACTGCCCGGCGCGTTGACCTCGGTAACGGGGTTGCTGACTGGACACGAGGCTTTGGCCGGCCGACTGATTCGACCCAGCGCCTTCGATGTGCGAGGTTGCCGACGGATTCTCGACGCCGCCTGCGGCAACGGGCGCTATTCGCGTTTTCTGCTCCGCCGCGCCGATCCCGACGCCGTTCTCACCAGCTTCGACCTCTCGCCGCGCATGTTAACTCGCGCCCGCGCTCGACTTCACGACAACCGCGTTAGCCACGCCGTCGCCGATCTGACGCGCCTGCCCTACGCCGATGCCGCGTTCGATGCCATCGTCTGCGGTTGGGTACTCGAGCATCTGCCCGACCCGCGTTTGGGTTTGCGCGAACTGGCGCGCGTGCTGCAACCCGGAGGCAAACTCCTGCTCTTATCCACCGAAGACACCTTTACTGGAACGATGTGCGGTCGGCTCTGGCATTGCCGAACCTACAACCGCGCCGAACTGCGAAAGGTCTGTAGCGAGTGTGGACTGCGTTGGGAACGCGAGATGTGGTTTTCGCCCATGCACCGACTCCTCCACCTCGGCGGCATCATCGTCGAACTGCGCCGCGAACGATCGACGGCACGCTTGACCGCAGGCCCGTTTCACCTTAGAAACGGAGATGTTGCCCTAACATAACGGAGTGCGAACCCATGAACCGGCGATTCCTCGCGCGCAGCCTGCTGTTTTTCCTCGCTCTATCGACGATCTCAACGCCAATTTGGGCGGCCGACAAAGCGGCGCGACCCAACATTGTACTCATTTTCTCGGACGATCACGCTTGGCAAGCCATTAGCGCTTACGGTGAATCGCGCAAGTTGCTGCAAACGCCGAACATCGACCGCCTGGCGCGAGAAGGGGTTCGCTTCAATCGCTGCCTGGTGCCGAACTCCATCTGTGGCCCCAGCCGCGCCACACTGCTCACTGGGAAATACAACCACCTCAACGGCTTTTACAACAACACCAACAGTAAGTTCGATGGCTCGCAGATGACGTTTCCCAAGCTGCTGGGCAAGGCGGGCTATCAGACGGCGATCTTCGGCAAATGGCACCTCATCTCGCAGCCGACGGGGTTCGATCATTGGCACATCCTGCCCGGACAAGGCGTCTATTACAATCCCCCGATGATCCGCAACGGCCAAAGGGTCAAGCACGAGGGATATACCACCGACATTCTCACCGATCTGTCCGTCGATTGGCTCAAGCAGCGCGACAAGAGCAAACCGTTCTTACTCATGCTCCATCACAAGGCACCGCACCGCGAATGGGAGCCGGCGCTGCGGCATCTCGGCCACGATAAGGATCGTAAATATCCCGAACCGGACACGCTGTTCGACGACTACGCCGGTCGAGGCAAGGCCGAGCGCGAACAGGACATGACCATCGCCAAAACCATGACCCTCAGGGATCTCAAGCTCGTGCCGCTGTCCCAATTGAACGCGGAACAGCGCAAGGTTTGGGATGCCTACTACGAGCCGCGCAACCAGGCATTCCGCAAAGCCAACCTCAAGGGAAAGGATCTGGTGCGTTGGAAGTACAATCGCTATCTCCACGATTACCTCGGCTGCATCAAGGCGGTGGACGAAAGCGTGGGCCGCGTTTTGAACTATCTCGACGACGAAAAATTAGCCGACAACACTCTGGTCGTCTATTCGTCCGATCAAGGGTTCTATGTCGGCGAACACGGCTGGTTCGATAAGCGTTGGATCTTCGAGGAGTCGCTGCGCACTCCTCTGTTGATGCGCTGGCCGTCCACCGCCAAGGCTGGAACGGTCAATAAAGACATCGTCAGCAACCTCGACATCGCCGAGACGTTTCTCGATGCGGCGGGCATTACGCCGCCCGCGGAGATGCAGGGCAGAAGCCTTGTACCGCTACTCAAGGGGCAAACGCCCGCCGATTGGCGCAAGAGCTTCTATTACCACTACTACGAGCATCCTGCCGTCCACAGCGTTCACCGGCACTACGGCGTGGTGACTCCTCGCTACAAACTGGTGTATTTCTACGAACCGGACGCCGACTATTGGGAGTTGTTCGATCTGCAAAAAGATCCCCAAGAGATGCGGAGCGTCTACGGCCAGCCCGAATATGCGGAAGCGCAAAAGGAATTGCACGCCGAGCTAAAGCGATTGCGGAAGGAGTTGAAGGTTCCCGACCCCGATCCGAAGGAAGCGGATATTAAGCCGCGCCGGCCGAAGCAGCCGTAAGGCGTTCTCAGGCGGCGAGGAGTAAAAAAGGAGAAGCCCTTCGCGGGGGAGCGAAGGGCTTGATAAGGGGGTTCGCGGACTTGGGTTCTGGCATGAGGGGGATGCGAGAAGCGTCGTTGGACTGTTGCCGATTGGAGGATGTCGCGCGCTCGCTGTCGAGTGGACGGGGGAGTCCCATGACAGCGAGCGCGTTTCCCTCGCGGCTGGGGGAGCCGCGGACGAATCGGTGGGGGAAACCGTTCGTCCTTCGAGCAATCGTCCGACCGGCGCTTCCACTTTTCGGTCGGGTCTCCTCTTTTCAATGCAACCATCGTGCCACAAGCACATGAAAATACGACGATATGAAGCAACTCGTTTCTTGGCAATCGGTTGCGATTTTCGTGGCTCACTGAGACGGCCTTCGGAAGCTTCCGTCGATTGTAAGAAATCGTCTCGTAATTGTAACAGCTACCACGGGACCATCGTTTCTTGAATCTTTGCCAGCACGAACGATTGTACGGCGGGGGAATCGGTGAGATTGAGGTGATGCAATCCGTTCGGAGCAATTGGCGAGTCCGCGGCGTCGAGATCGATGTTGGTAATTTGGGACGAGGAGTGCGGCGCGGGAAGTAGAGGACGGGCAGGATAAAGACGAAAGCGAGTTAAATAGAGGTTAACGGCACTTTTGACGTTGACCGGAACCGGCGGAGGCAGGGCCACGTCGAGGCAGACGATCGTATCCACGACGATGCCGGAGTGCCGCAGTTCGTCGGCGGCATAGAGCGCGTAGCGCCCGCCACACGAATGGCCGACGAGGACGATTGGCCCGCGCAGCCGTCCCTCCTTTTGTTCGGCGCGCAAATGGCGACACAGCCACCGATCGCCGACGCAGCGCAGATCCTCGGTCCAGTAGCCGCGGCGGCGCAGCTCGCCGCACAGCGTGCCGAAACCTCGACTGAAGACGATGCCGTTGCCGCGCAGCAAAAAGATTCTTCCCCGCGCTGTGCCGGCCTCGGGGTTGGGCGCGCCCGCCGAGAACCAACCGAGGCGAATGCCGAACGGGAAAGGCCATAAAAATCGGGACAACCGCATCGACGATCCAATCGAAATCGGCTGGGATCAATCGTCGCTTTTACGCATCAGTTTACAGCGAACGATGGAGGTGAAATACTCGCGCGTCAGCCGATTGTGCAGCGCGCGAACCGGACGAATCGGTATCGCCTCGAAGTCCGCCATTCGCAGCGGGCTTTCCCGAACCAGTCGCTCGAAACGGCGCAGGGTCATGCGATTCAATCCGCCACGAACCTCGTGAAAGCGCGTCGCACCGTCGCCGCTGTAGTGGGATCGCCAGCGCAAGAGAGCGCGTTCGGTGAAGATCAAGTGCGCCCACGGAAAGACGGAAAAACTGTGCCCGCCGTAGGGATGATACCAGGGGGGACCGAAAGACACATAAGCGATCCCTTTTGGCAAGAGCAACTCGGCCATCGTTTGCAGAATCGACATGGGATCGGCGAAATGCTCGAAACAGTCGATGCAAACGATGGCGTCTACCTTCTCGGCAGCATGGGTTTGAAAGCTACAGCGTTCGGCCACCCCGGCGCGGCGCGCTGCCTGGGCGGCGACTTCCAACGCTTGCGGGACGATATCGATGCCGACGACTCGCGCCGCGCCTCGGCGAGCGATTTCAATCGAATCGCCGCCCGTGCCGCAGCCGAAATCGAGAACGACGCGCCCGCGCAATTCGTCCCAGATGTCTTGCCCCCAATACTCGGCCAACTTGCCCGCCGTGGGGAGCGAGGCGCTCGTCAGCCGAGTTCGCCAAGTACATGGGACGGGGAATCGTCTGAGGACGCGATAGCCCAACTCGCCGCCGATCAGCATTTCAGCTCCTTAAAGTTTACAAAAGCCGGAAACACGTTGCGCGGTCAGCGCGACGCCAAGCCGGACGGACGGAGTTTGTACACGCGAAACCCAGGCGTTTCGTAGACTTTCTCGCAGCGGTCGGGGTAGGCCGCGACGAAGGCTTCGACGAGGCGTCCACTCGACCGGAACACCGGCAGCGAAGACGTTCGATTAACGACGAGGTGCGTCGCTCCGTGTTCTCGGAGCGTGGGAGCCAACCGAGAAGGATCCTCCAGACGCCGGTGAGCGAGCGCGCGCCGGCCGCCGTACAACGCAAGGGCTTTGGGTTTCTGAAAGAGAAAAACATCGTTCGGATCGGTATTGTCTCTAATCCAATGAAACAGGGCGGCGGCTTTCGGCGACGATACGCCGTCGCCAATCGGTCCCGAATCGATGCGGCTATACGCGCCGGCATAGGAAACGCCGACCGCGAGAGCCAACGTCGCGGCGACGAGCGGCTCCAAGCGCGGCATTCGGGCAGAGTGGAGCAAGCGAATACCCTGGGCCATATAGAGGAAAAACAGCGGCAAAATCGGCAGGAGAAAGCGTCGTTCGTACTCGGCTGCCGGCCAGATCAACAAGGGCAGACAACTCGAAACGGCAAAGCATTCGTATCCCGTCACTCCTTTTCGCAACCTCGCTCCAAAACCCCAGGTCGCCACCGCCGAAGCGCACCCGAACAAGACCCAGCGAGCGGCGTCGCTGTAACCGTTGTCGAAGAAGCCTCCGAACGCACGCGGAAGAGATAACGCGATGCGCGCGCACAAAGTTGGCGCGAAAACGATTTGATCGAGGTAGCTTCCTTCGACCAGGAGCATGCTTTTTTGCAGTGCGACACCGACGAGAAACGAGAGGACGAATGCAATCGACGCAATCCCGATCCGTCGGCTCCGAAGCCAATCGGCCAGCAGGACACTCGGTATCAACATCGCGCCGACCGTCCGCGTGCCGAACGCTAGATAGCCGACCGCACCGGCCGCCAGACCCCAGAAGAGTGCCGTCCGGCGCTTCGATTCCTCCGCCGCTTTGTCGGCCCATAAGAGTGCCAAGTAAGCGAAGAGCATGAACGGCGTTTCGGATAGCAGGCGATCTTTTTGTTGCCAAACGTAGGGGTTGAGCGCGAAGAGCGTCAAACAGGCAGCGACGTAAGAAGTCGGCAAACGCTTTCGCAATACCGTCGCCAATACGCCGAGGAAGGCCGCGAATATCGCGACGGCGAACGCCTTCATCGCCATCAAGTTCGTGCCGAAGACGAGATATACGGGGACGAGCAGAAGGGGAAAGATGGGGGGATAAGCGCGCGGCGAAACGACAGGATTATTCGGATTATAAATATATCCTGTGTCCGCATAAGGGCGTCCTTCGGCCAGATTGCGCGCATGGGCGACATAAAGACTGAAATCGTCGCCCCATTCTTGCCCGTCGCGCAGCGTTGCCAAATGAATCGCACTGAGAGCGCCGATTAGGGCGGCCAAAAGAACGAAGTCCCTCGTCATCGCTCGATCCTCCATGATGCACGCGGAGAGACGGTCCTCGTCCCTCGACCTCCCTGGCGTCCACCGATTTTGCCCGATTCTCGCAATCGAGGAAAGAGCAAAAGTGTTCCATGATCGAGTAATCGCCTTCATTCAATCTCTACGCTGCGAGCGCGACAGCGTTACGGAGCGATTCGTTCGGCGGCGCGGCGGTTGACCTGGCGTTCCTTGGCGATTTCCGCATTGCTGGGCAACAGCGATTCGGCCACGGCGAACGCGCGATCCGCGCAGTCATAATCGTCCCACCCGTGTTGCTGTCGTGCCAATTCGAGCCACGCTAGCGCGTCGCCATGCTGTAGAATCGCCGGACTTGTTGCATAACCCCAAGACAAAGCGCGTTCGCCGGCCAGGCTCAGGAGACGAGCTGCGAGCCAGCACGGTCGCCAATCTTCCGGATCGACCTCGCGCCAGGCATCCGCAACCGAGACGATGGCATCGAGATAACGGCGCGGAATTGCGCGGCCTCGTTCGACAAAACCTTCCAGGCACCGCTCGGCCACAGTGAAGAACCACATGCCGTCTCGTCGAATTGAGTCCAACTCGCGCGTTGCGCTCCATTCGAGTTCGACGCTCTTTTGTAGATAGATCAGCGCATTTTCGTATCTCTTTAGTATCTCGGATACGCGCGCCGCTCGTCGCCAAGGGAGTCGATCCAGATCGTGATCGCGATTCTCCGCTTCGGGGCTTCCTTCCAGCGAATCGAGGGGCAAGGCGGGAGTCGGAACGAGATCTCGATTCGGTCGATCGAGCGGTAGATGGCGGTAATAGACCTCCAGGCACATCAGACTGAGTGCGGTGGAGACGATCCGCCCCCCTCCCAGACTCGAACGACCGGTGGGTGCCCAACTGCCGATCCGATGCGAGTACCCTTTTGTCCCTCCGTCGTCTTGAAGCGCGATCAGGAAATCGCGGCAGCCCGCATGTACCTTATACCCCCGCCCATTGATGCCCTCATTCCACAAGCGCCAATCGCCGCCTTGCATCTGGAACATCACTTGCATCGCATAAAAGAGACATTCTGTGTCTGTATTTTGATTCAGCGGCAGCGAATGGAGACGTTGCAAGCCGAGCCGCAATTCTCGATTGGGCGGATCGACTTCACCGTTCAGGCGGCACAGCAGGGCGAGAGCGGTCGTTGTCGGAGAAGCGTCGCCCTTCAGGCGAAATGCCGAGCCGAGGTATCGTTCGTATTTCTTCAGAAGTTCGCGCGACACCTCAAGCCCCGCTCGCTGTCCGCACTTGAGCGCAAGATACGCCCAAGCGGCAGAAAAGTCATCGTGGGTCCGATGGACAACGCTCTCGCGTCCGTCGGTCGGATGCTTGCTCTCCAGGCATCGCAGGGCGCGTTGAGCCGACGATCGAAACTGGGTATCGGTAGAGATCGCGTAGGCTTCACACAGGGCCATCGCGGTCGCGGCATTGACGAGCCTATCTTCCGAAAACGAACCGTCCTCCTTCTGCTGGGCGCTCAAATAAGCCAAGGCCGACGCGACGGTCTGCCGATAGTCCCTATTCGTGGTCTTTTCAGGTCGATGTGTGATGCCAGCGGAGAGGAAGGGCAAGACCGCCACGGATGTCACGAACAGATCGTCCGCTCGGTCGTCGATCCCCCCGCATTCGCAAGAGCTTTTACTGCCGCGCGGCGACGGTTCCGTCCGCGCATGACGAGGGAAATCTCTCGACGACCAGCGACCATCCTCGGCTTGATGTAGTGCAAGCCATCGTAATCCGCGCGCTACCGAGGCTTCCGAAACCACATTCCCGCCCATCGCGCTCAGCAATGACTTACGCGTAGAGGCGCTGCGACCGGAAAACTGCGCGGCGAGAGGAGGGCTATTTATTCCTCCGATATTCATCGCATCCGGCGGATTGTCTCCGGCTTCCCGTCGTTGACTTTCTTTCTGCGCTAACTCCGAGAGATTGCTTGCTCTGGTATGAATCGTCGAGGTTCCTCGAACGCGCAATGCCATCGCGGGAGGGAAGAATTCGACACGCTCACTTTCCCCATCGACGATGAGATTCCTTGCGCGAGTATGGATGCCACCCACCCCTTTTACCTTTAACGCCATCGCGGGAGGAAAGAAGCCGAGTTCGTAAAATTCTTGGTCCAATCCGTCCGGCGCGGGCGACTCATCGACTGCGGGTAATCTCGCCGGGCAGGGGTACATTGCCCAATGATCTTTGCGACCTGGATCGACCTTATACCGTGCGTACATCTCCTCGTTTTCCAGGACGAGCAGCGATGTATAAGGCGTCATCACAACCATTGCTTTGCTCAGTGCAACGATCGCTGCTTTCTGTTTGACGGCATCTTCCGCAAGCAAACGGTCGATTTCCCAGCGCGCCCAGGTGCGCGGCAAGTAGGCGGCATCGCGCCGCGGCGACTCGACGGGTAGCGTCATCTGAACCGGCTCGCCTTCGCGATCGGCCAAAATCCGAAGCGTTCGAGGCAAGGGCGAGTCAACCGGATAGCGAGCGACTGCGCACAACTCTTCGCCTTGGGCCACGGAGGAAGACGCAAGCAGATATTGTCCTTTATCTCCGTCGTCAACTACGCGCACATCGGTCCAGCGCGGCGTGTTGAGCGCTGCGAATAGATCGAACGCGCGCCAAGCCACCGGCTCATCGGGGTTGATTTCGGCGACAGAGCCTCGACATCGTTGGGCGGCGCGGTTCATGAAACCGCGCGCCCAGCCCTTGCCGACTCCAATTCCGACGTAAGTTGCTCTCCGTGGAAGACGGCCAGCCAACACCTCGGCACGACGTTCGCCGAGTACGGCATTTCCGCTGCCGAGATGCACGAGGAGCGGATGCTCGCTTCGATTCATCGACTCGGCGGCGGCGGTTAAGCCAGCATCCAGATCGAGTGCGCCAAGGCGAGGCGACCGCTCGAGAAACGCCAGGGCCGCCGCCACATTCCTCGGCGTCGCCGGGAGCGGCTCCGACGCGAAGGCGCGTACTTGCGTGTTCGCGGTGAGGACGGTTATGGTATCGTTGTGTTCGGCGTGATTGAGCAGAGTTCGGACGATCTCCACTTGCGTATGAACCAACAAGGGATCGCGCTCCGCCGACGACTCGAACAGGATCACCCAATCGCGCCGTTGGCGTTTGGTCGCGCTCGGCATGTTGGGGCGATACCGCAGCATCAGGTAGCGAAAGCCGTCTTGTTCCACCGTCGATACGCGAGCGCTTTCGCCAGCGGTTGAATCGTCGAAAGAGAGAACGAGATCGCGGTCCATCGCAATCCGCGACGAACGAACATCTAACAAAAGATCGTTTTTGTCGTGTATGCTCCCGATCGGGTAGTGTGAATCGCAACGCCAAGGGACGGCCGCGCCGTTTTTGATGAGGGCGTGGAACGACCAATCCTGGACCGTGCCAAGGCTGTGACCGGCGGGAAAGCGATAGGTCGAGCGGCCATACAGAATCGGCAATCGCTGGGTATAGCTGAGGATAATGCGCTTCTCTTGCCGTGCTTCCAGAGGAAAGACGCGCATTTTGAACGTGTGGCCGTCTACCCATTCCAAGAGAGCCGGATCTTTCTTGGTGGCGACGATCCGATCGAAGACGACTCGGCCATACTCGCGTTCGACCATGCCGCCCTCCATGAGGCGACCGTCGACGTACATTGCCAAGCGCGAGAGCGACGCATCGGCAGGCAGTGGAAAATAGAACGTACCCTCCAGTCGTCGGTCGGCGCGGTTGAAATACGTCTGGTCGATGGTGGTGCGGGCGAAGCCATCTTCGATGTGAACGTCGATGTGGTATTTGCGCAAGCTGAGCTTGGTGCGTTGTCCACCTGAATCGCCGGTGACGAGTGCGCCGCCTTCGTATGCGCTGCGCGGCACCAGCGGAGGCGACTCGGCCACGACGAGATCGCGCGTCCAATCGAGCAAATGCGTCAGGCGCGGCGTCGAGGCTGCGGACTTGCTCCCCACCGCGAGTTGCTGACCGGCAAAGAGCATCTCGCGGTTATCGTCGATGCGAACGTGTCCTTGAGCGACGGCAACGCCGGTGCCTCCCTCGTCGGAGCGAACGAGAAACTTCGTCCCCATAGCTCGAATCTGGCGATCGGGGGTCGCCACGGTAAAAGGTAATGCGGCCCCTTCGTTCGGACGCGGAGCCGCTTCGACGTAAATTTCGCCGGTCTGAAGTTGTATGTGACGGGGAGCATCGTGAACGATTCGGCTGTTTTCATTGAGCGATAGCACGGAGCCGTCTTCCAACGTAACTCGGCGGCGCTCGCCTTTTCCGCTGGCGAGACGGCTGCCGAGGCTGAGGAGCGGCATACGTTTTGTGGCGGCTATTCCTTTCCCTCCGCCGTTGGCTGGATCGGGTAGGGGAGAGTTGGCGCGCGGCAAGAGAGAGGAGGCCAAGGACAAGGCGAGCAGCATCGCCGCCAGCGCGATCCAGCGTGCCCGCCGCGATGCGCCGCGCCGCCGCCCCGAACGCTCTGCGGCGACTTCCTGCAACCGAGCGCGCACGCGCTGGGCGAATGCGGCGGATACAATGGGCGGATCGTATCCCAGATCGAGCAGCCGAGCGACATTCTCGTCGCCTGTGTTCCATTCCGAGCGGTTCATGGCTTTTGTCCTTCCTTCAATAGGTATCCGCGCTAAGGCTTCGAGCCAACGTCAGAAAGGTGTGGCGAAACGCCTTGCGAGCGCGGGTCAATTGCGACTCGACGGCTTTTTCAGTGCTTTGCCACAACGAAGCCAGGTCGCGAACGCTGAGGCCGCGCAGGTACTTCGCCTCCAACGCTTCGCGGTAACGCGCCGGTATCTGCGACAGGGTGGCATTCACGAGGTCGCGCGTCTCTTCGCGGTGCAGCAGTGTATCGTCCAGAGGAATGGCCTCGAGCCGTTCGTAGAGCGGAAGCAATTCGCGGTCGATGCGCTTCCACGCGGCGTCGAGGGAAACCGAACGCCGTCGTTCTTTCAGCGCGCGGCTGATTTCGTTGCGGGCTAGACCAGCGAGCCAAGGGAAGATGTTATCGCCGCACCGCGACGGATCGTAGCGATCCATTTCGCGGAGCGCCCGGACGAGCGTTTCTTGTACCGCCTCTTCACAGCAATGGGTATCGCCGCCAACGCGATGGAAACAGAAGACGTACAACGGTTGCAACATCGCCTCGGCCATCTGATTGATCGCATCGATCTCGCCGCGCAAAGCGCGACGGTGCCAGGCCGCATCGAAAAGGATCGGCAAGACGTTTCCTCCCCCAACCCTCTCCCCCAAGTGAGGCCGCTACTCCTGTATGTAAGAGAAGTCCTCCGATCCTTCGCGGATTTGTCTATTTCGAGTCCTTGCGCTTCTTGTCGCCGTCGAGCCGCTTGTCGTAGCGGACGTAGCGGAACGACGATTTCTTGAATACCTCGTCGATTAACTCGAACAGAATTGGATCGTATTTGGCTAGTTTTTCGCGTTTGTCGATGTCGTTGTGAACGCCGCCGGCGGGAGCATTGCAATCGAAATACGATTGCACCCCTTCGGCCCAATACTCCTTTTCGTCGGTGGCCGCGTAGGTTCCCTTCCACAGATCTTTATCGCGCGCTCGAGCATAGGCTGCCCGCAAGCGACCGTCGAACTTGGGATCGACCGTACGCAAGCCCCACTGATGAATGCAGTGGGAGAATTCGTGGATGAGAATGTTCTCGTTGTAATAGCGGTCCCCCTTGAGATTGAGCAGGTTCTCCTCGCCGCACGAAGTAATTCGACCGCCCAAACCGCGCGCACGCTTGTCCCAATAGTCCTTCGGTTTCATGTTGCGCTGTTCCGGCACGTCGGTCGTCATCTCCTTCGGCGACATGACGACAAAACGACATTTGGACTTGCACAGCGCTCGAACGATGTCTTCGCGCCCGTCGAGCATTCGGCTAATGAGGTAGCGCGCTTCGAGCAACGCCGCATCGGAGACGCTCTTGGAAGCGAGAATCGGATACCCTTTGAAATCGACATGTTTTGTATAAAAAGGATCGAGTTTGAGCGATTCGCGCAGCTCCCTTGGTACCGTTCCCACTCGGTGCGCGGCGTCGGTTCGCTCTTTGGAGTCGCCGGCGCAGCGTTCGCCCAACCCCCACGCGAACAGGAGAAGGACGAGGACGAAGAGACGAGG
>JAJXWW010000064.1 GCA_021781415.1 Planctomycetota bacterium | reverse complement strand
GCCGGCGTGCCGAGCCAGCGCCTCGCGCCGCGCTGAAGCAGGCGAGCGGCGGTCAGAGCCAACACCGGCGCGGCCAGAAGCGAAGTCATCAACACCAAGACGAGATTCCCATAGCTGCCCATTCGGGAGGGTAAATGATTCAATAGCACATAGCCGGGTCCGCAAGCGAGCAACCCCAGAACGACGGCCGCTTTGAAACGACGCCATTGACTGCATGGCGGCGGAGGCAGTCGGCGCAGCGATTCGATGGGATGAACCCTGCCCGCCTTGAGCGCCGGCAACAGGGAAGCCAGCAGAGCCGTGCCGACACCGGCGGCAAGCGCCGCGAGCAACGTGAAAGACGACACGGCCATCGGCCCCGTTTCGAGAGGCAGAAAGACATCGCTGAGCAAGTGTTGCACCGGACACAGCCCACAGCGCGCCATCCCGATCCCCAAGGGTAGGCCGAGAAGTCCGCCGAGGAGTCCGAGCATCGCGGCCTCGCCGGCGAACAGCGCGGCCACCTGCCACGGCAGCGCGCCGACGGACTTGAGGATGCCAATGTCGTGACGCCGTTCCGCCGCGCTGACGGCGAGTACGTTGGCGACGAAAAAGAGTCCGACCATCAGCGCACCGACGCCGCACATGCGCAGACCCAAGCGCAGCCCGGCCAACATTTCCTCGACCCATCGACCGTGTTGCTCCGGCGTAGTGGCCCGTGCCCGACCGGCCAAGGCGGCTTCGACGCTCTGACGCACTTGGTCGCGATCCGCGCCGGGTTGTAAGGTGAGATCGATGCGACTGGCCAAGTCCGACCGGCCCAAGAGGGCAGCGGCGTCGGCACACGATAAGACGAGGAGATTGCCGGGCAGTCCCGCCGATTCTTCTCGCGCCGACACGATGCCCACCCGGCGCAAATAGTTCGTTTGTCCCCCGACCAGCACTTGCACCGTCTCGCCGCCTCGAGGCAGCGCTTGCTCCAGTTCTTGGCCGACGAGTACCGTTTTCTGCCGGAATATGACCGTACGCGAGAAATCGCGCGAGGTCAGTTCGCGCGTCGTGACGGTCCAAGGAGACGATTCTTCTTCCGAGTTGACATCGATGCCGAGGAGTAGCGCGGAACGATGGCCGAGTTCGGGCAGCGCCACGCGCTGAATCACCAACGGTTGAACCCCGCGCACGCCCGGGACATTTGCTAACTCGTCGGCCAGCGCGCGCGGCACGCCGGCGTCTCCGTTACTGACGTAGAGATCGGCAAAGCCGGCCAGCGGCGTCGCCGAACGCTGAAAGGCCGTCTCCAAATTGGCATCCAGAACGCTGGTCGTCACGCAGGTCGCCACGCCCAGCGCGATGCTCAAAAGGATCAGCGTGCCGCGAAATCGGCAGCGGTTCCAATAGCGAAAGCTAAGCGTGCGATACAGCGACAGCATGGCGTCCTCCCGCGGCATCGAGTTGGCCGTCGCGCAGATAAATCGTTCGGTCGCCGTGGGCGGCGGCCAGCGGGTCGTGCGTCACCATCACAACGGTGCGCCGGCCGTCGGGAAGGCTTCTCAGCAGACGAAGGATCTCCTTGGCGTTGGCCGAATCGAGATTGCCGGTCGGCTCGTCGCACAAAATGAGTTCGGGATCGGCGACGAGGGCGCGCGCGATGGCCACGCGCTGCATCTCGCCGCCGGACAATTGTTCGGGAAAATGATCCGCTCGCTCCGCCAATCCCATCCGCCGCAACGAGGACACGGCGCGATCTCGACTCGGCCCCTCGCCCGCCAACAACAGCGGCAGCGCGACGTTCTCCGCCGCCGTCAGCGTGGGCAGCAAATTGAACGATTGGAACACGAAGCCGATGCGCCGGCGGCGCAACAGCGAACGACGCCGTTCGGAGAGGGTTTTCAATTCGCAACCGCCCAGCGAGATGGAGCCGGTGGTGGGAACATCCAACGCGCCCAACAAGTGCAGCAGCGTCGATTTCCCCGAACCGCTCGGCCCCATGATGGCGACAAACTCGCCCTCTCGAATGCACAAGCTCACTCCGCGAAGGGCGTGTACCATGCGCGCCCCTTGCGGATAAGACTTGGTTACATCTTGCAGAATGAGCATGGACTCTCTTCCCTAGGGCTTGCAAACCCATTGGCCCATTTGAAATCCGCGCCGTAATCGAGTGAACGAGAAGCCTCGTATCACAGCGGCGTGGAAGCCGCAAGAGCAAATGCCGGGGGTCACGCCGCGAGTCGCGTCCCCTTGCACCGCTCGCCGTACACAATCAGTCCATCGAGAAATTGCCGCGTGCAGGCCCGCCAGGTGTATTGCAATGCCAGCCGACGACAAGCCGTCGCCGAGCCGTGGGCCAATGTTTCTCGAATCGCTTCGTCCAGATTCTCGGAGAGATGCCCCACCCCTTGCCCGTTGGGGATGACATCCACCGGCCCTTCGACGGGATACGCCGCCACCGGCACGCCCGACGCCAACGCCTCGATCATCACCATGCCGAAGGTATCCGTCCGACTGGGAAAGACGAACGCATCGGCCTGGGCGTATACTGCCGCCAACTCTTCGCCGCGCAGACAGCCCCAATACTTCGCCGAGGGATACTTTTTTTGCAGATACGACAAGTAAGGCCCCTCGCCGACGATCCACTTGTGACAATCGACCCGACTTTCGAGAAACGCTTCCAGGTTCTTCTCTTTCGCCACCCGGCCGACATAGAGCGCGATCGGCTTGTCGAGACGATGCTTCGGGCGCGGATGGAACAACTCCAAATCCACGCCGCGCGACCAGCGCGCCATCGGTGCCGTGAAACCTCTCCGGCGCAATTTCTCCTCTAAGGAAGGCGTGGCCGTCAACAGCAAACTCGACCGCCGGTGGAAGCGACGAAGAAAGGCGAAACTCAGAGCCTCCGGAATGTGAGCGTACCTCTTCAGGTACTCCGGGAAATTGGTGTGGTAGCACGTCGAGAAGGGGATGCCGCGCTGGCTGCAATACGAGGCGAAGGCGTTGCCGAGCGGTCCTTCCGTGGTGATGTGAACGGCACACGGCGGACGCAGAGCATCGGCGACCACATCGCGTCGAATCCCGAAGGCGAGTCTCACATCGGGATACAGCGGAAACCGAATGTGGCGGAACCGCGAGGGTTCGATCAGTGCGACCTCATGGCCCAACTTCGCCAATTCCTCGCAGGTTGCCCGAACGGTGCGAACGACCCCGTTGACCTCCGGCTCCCAGGTATCCGTGACGATAACAATCCGCATTCCTTGCTCTCCATCCGTGGAGCGGGCTTCCATCCTCGCTGTCTTTTACTCGTTTCCTCAGAACTTCTCAAGCCACGCTGTCCGCGAGAGGAACGAGGAGTGCCGAAAACGGGACGTAGAGCGTCCGGAAGTGCGTTCCCACGCCGGAGCGTGGGAACGAGGAGATATTCTCGTTCCCACGCATTCTCGTCCCCACGCTCCGCGTGGGAACGCAAGCCTCGCTGCTCTGCGGCGAGAGTCACAGGGGCGGAGCGTGGGAACGAGAAGAAAAACTGAGCATTTGTAATACGAAGCGGAGAGGGGGGGATTCGAACCCCCGGTGAGGTTTGACCCCCACACGGCATTTCCAGTGCCGCACAATCGGCCGCTCTGTCACCTCTCCGAGATCGCAATTTCCGTCAGCGATTGATTGGGCCTGGATTGGATAAGAGAAATCGGGGCGAGAGGACTTGAACCTCCGACCTCTTGGTCCCGAACCAAGCGCTCTAGCCAAGCTGAGCTACGCCCCGTCTTCATTTGTGTTGTTATCCTAAGCACATCCGCCGGATTGTCAACATCAAGCACGACCTCTCTCGAGCAGAGGCGGAGAAGGTCGGATCGAATTGGCTCAATCCCGAATCGGGGGTAGAATAGCGACAGAGGATTTTCCTCAAGAAACGAACGGACTCCGCGTCTCGCCCAAAAGGTATGTGCCATGAATCCTCCCGCCACCTTGGTTGAATATGGGACTACCATCGATCCCCAGCTCATGGTGACGCCGCCGGATGCGGCGACGCTGGAACTGGAAACGGGACATCCCGGCGAGAACGATGCGGAGTACATCCGGCGGCGCGAGGATCTATTCGCTTTGTGCCGAAAACATCGGCTAGAGCAACTCGGCCCGCCGTTGCTCGACTACAACGCCGAGGAGACGCGCATCTGGCGCGAGGTCAGTCCGAAACTCGACGAGTTGCACTTGAAGCACGCTTGCCGCATCTATTTGGACGCCAAGCGCGATTTAGCCATCACCCGCGACGAAATCCCGCAGCTTCGACATCTGAGCGAACGCCTGCAACGCGAGACGAACCTCCATCTCGTTCCCGCCGAGGGGGCGTTGCCGTATCGCACGTTTTATGAATACATCGCCGAGCGCGGCTTTCCGGTGACGCAGTTCATTCGCCACGGCTCGCATCCGGAGTTCACGCCGGAGCCGGACATGATCCACGATTGCCTCGGCCACGTCCCGCCGTTGATGAACCGCGACTATGCCGAATTGCTCGTACTGATCGGCAAAGCAGTCGCCGCCACGAACAAGGGCGAACAGGTGCTTGCTCTCAAGCGCTTCAGTTGGTTCAGCATCGAGTTCGGCCTGTTGGAGGAGGTCGGCGAGGTCAAGGTGTTCGGAGCCGGGATCCTCTCTTCCACCGGCGAGATACCTTTTTCGTTATTCTCTCCCGACGTGACGCGCCGACCCTTCGAGACGGAGGTGGTCATCAACACCGATTACGACCCTTCGCGGATGCAAGATCATTTGTTCGTCGCTCCGTCGTTTTCCTTCCTTCGCTGCGAATTGGAGCATTTGCTGCAACGCTTTGGCATCCAAGTGTAAACGGTCGCGCGGTCTGCCGCCTCCTGCAAATCTCCCGCCCGATCTGAAAATTGGCGAACCCCAGATGCCCGATCGGCTTCCTGAAACCTTGATTTCGAGATAAAATCACGATAAACTGACTTTGGAGAGCAATTGACCGCGATGACTTGCCACTATTCGAGAAAAAATCGAGGATCGAGTGCTTATTGACTTCTCCATTGAGAATTTCCGCTCTTTTGGGGCGGAGCAAACGCTGAATCTGGTAGCTAGCAACAAATTGCAAGAACATCCGGAGCATTGCACGGCTGTTGCGAACACCGGCAAGAGTGCGCTCCGAACGGCGGTGATCTACGGTGCCAATGCGGCCGGCAAATCGAACCTCGTCCGCGCCATGCTTTTTGCACAAGCCTTCATTCGAGGCACCCTTTCGTTTCAGCAACTGGCACTCGACCATTTTCGGTTCGGTAAGAAGAAGAATCCCTCCGCCTTCGTATGCCGCTATCTCGTGGACGATTGGATCTTCTCTTACGGATTCGCGGTCACTCCCCAGGCTGTGATTGAGGAATGGCTCGATGTAGCTTCGGGAAAAAACCGAGAGGTAAATGTCTATCATAGAAAAGAGCAAACCATTTCGGTCGGCAAGTTGAAGGCGTTCGGCAGTGAAGGCGAAGCATCCGTTCGTGCATTGAAAGCCTTACAATTCCTTGGCGTGCGGCCCGAGCAGTTATTACTCAACAAAATCGTCGATCTTCCCGAATCGCATCGCGGCAAACTGCTGGATAAGGCCGTATGGTGGTTCACCGACTGTTTAACCGTCCTTCTGACCGATTCGAGTTTTCCGACGCTCATTGAGTTTTTGAACCAAGACACTTCATTCCGTCGATTTGCGGCCGCATTCTTACAGAACGTCGGTACCGGTATCGTCGATTTGCGTGTCGAACAAACCGAAATCGAAGCCGAGAGAGTGCCCCAGGAATTCTTGAAGCGCTTACAATCGTCCAAAGGTCGCGAGGCTCAAATCTCGATCGGCGGCTCCGGTGTGCAATTTCATTTGGATCCAAATGATCCAACTAAAATAGTTCGGGACAATTTAGCCGCGCTCCATCGCGTCAGCGCATCCGATTTTTCTCTTCCCTTTCAGGATGAATCCGATGGGACGCAAAGGTGTTTGAACTTATTGCCGGCACTCTATCATCTCACGAAACAGCCCGGTGTATTCGTGATCGACGAGATCAACCGAAGCCTGCACCCTCTGCTTTGTTACGCGCTGATGAAACTATTCGTCGAATCATGTCCGGGCGGCCCGCAACAAATGATTGTGACGACGCACGAAACCCATCTTCTCGATTTGGACTTGCTTCGACGCGACGAGATTTGGTTCGCCGAAAAAGACGACAAGCAACAGACACAACTTTATTCCCTGGCCGACATGAAAGTTCGGAATGACGTGAGAATCGAGAAGGGCTACTTACAAGGACGGTTTGGCGGAATTCCGTTCCTCGGAGACACAAAAAAATTGACGGAACTGATCCATTGTGCCGGGAACGGAAAAGACCATGCGAAGAAAACGGCCTCTTGATCGTTCGACAAAAATTGTCCGCGATGCCAGTCTCATTGTGATCGCATCGGAGGACAAGTATGCCGTCCGCCAGTATTTCGATTTTTTCCAGTCGACGCGGATTCAGTTCAAGGTACTCGAAACGGAAGACGGCAAGTCCGCCCCTGAACACATTTTAGCTCGCTTGAATGAATATCAAAGCGAATTTGATATTGGCGAGGGCGACGAACTTTGGTTCGTCTCCGACTCCGATCATTGGATTCGGCCCGGACACATCAAGAATTTGGTTGGAGTCGTTCGGGAATGTGGACGAAAGAACATTCAAGTCGCCTTGAGCAATCCATGCTTTGAATTGTGGCTACTTCTGCACTTTGCCGATTTTCCTCCGGAAACGGAATTGACTTGTAGAGAGGTCGAGAAGCGGATTCGAAAAGCCATTGGACACTACGAAAAGACGAAAATTTTTAACCTGCCTATCGACCAAAACAATGTGCATTTGGCCGTGAAACGCTCTACAAATAACCACTCCGCATCCAACGAAATTCCCGACCGTCCGCAAACCGCCGTCCATCGAATTATTCAAAGTTTGTTAGAGCGCCGAATGATTTCCGTCGGCTAAAACGGTACGCCCCAGCCGAACCAGACTTGGACGCCGGAGTTGGCGTTGACGGTTTTGGCGATGTCGAGGCGCAGCAGCGTGCGTTCGACGAAGCTGAACCACGAGACATCCAAGCGTAGACTCGCGCCGACATCCACGGCTGTCGGTCCCACTTCGCGTCCCGAGATGTAGACGTTGCCGACATCCGAAAACGGTACCACATCGATCCCGTGCAGACTCATTACATGGTCGAGGAAATCGAGGTGCAGATCGCGCGCCACCGGCAGACGCCATTCCGCACTGCCGACCCAAATGCTGCTCCCCTGGCGCTGGGCCAGATCGAAGCCGCGAAAATACATGCTGCCGCCCATGCTGAAGAATTCGCCTCGTCCCGGAACCGCCGTTCCGCCGAACATGCGCAAGGCCAACCGCGATTGTCCCAACCAATGTAGCGGGGCGGACAACCAAGGCGTGTCGCCGACCGACTCGGAGAAGTCCGGCAGCGATTTGACGAACGAAAACTGGCTGGAAATCTCTTGCATCCCGACCGTGGACGGCTGAATGGCCGCTCCGCCCTGATACCACAAATCCCATCGAAAGCCGCCCACCGGATCCCAATAGGGCGTGAGATAATCCTTGCGATAGTGGAACCCCGCGGTCGCCGTCTCGTTGAAGCGCGTTCCCGGCAGGGAAGGATTTGCCTCGTAGGGTAAAAAATTGTCTTGATAGGTGATGAACGTCTCGGCGAACTCCATCGGCGGATAATAGAGACTGGAGCCGTATTTGAAGATATAGCGGCCGAACAAGACGCCACGCTTGGCATCTTCCTGTCCGGGATAGAACTGCGCCAATCGCTGCTCGAAATCGTAGCCGACCTGAAAGTGACTGCCCGGCCAATGATCGAACAAGCCATCAATGCCCGCCACCACATCGCGGTAATCGGTGCGATAACCGGCGTAGAAGCCGCCGGCAAAGGTCTGCGTGCGATAGGCGGCGGCGCGAAAGCCGAGCATCGTCGCCATGGTGCGCGGATACCAGGCATCGTAATAGGCCGTGCCGTAGATCCACGGCCCAAGTACCACGTTCCAACGATCGTAAGAGGTCGTGATGTCGGTCTCATCGAGGAAGCTGCATAACGGTGTGACGCGAGTGCGAAGGCGCGGTTTCCAGAAATTGTTCGCCGGATCGCGGTCCACGAGAATCTGATCGGGATCGACGGCGATTTGCGACGGCTTGTCCGGCAGAGTCATCTCGACGCGCACGCGGTTGTCGTCCAGAGTCTCCACGCGTGCCGTGGCTTCTTCCCACTCGTAAGGCTCCGCGCGCGGCACAATGGGAATGCGGATCGGATAGCCGTCTCGACCGGGCAAGGCGATGCCCAATGTCGTCGGTTCGTTGATGTCGGCCTTTTGACGCAGTTCGACTACCACGCGCGTCCCAGCGTTTGCCGCGCACTTCGGAGGCGGGTCCACGCGCACCTTCTGAATGCACCAATCGGTCAGACCGGGACCGTAGAGCCATCTTTGGAAAAAGTCCTCCCACGACTGACCCGTGTAGGCTTCTAGCTCGCGTTGGAAGTCGGCGACGCGCAAGATGCGGTAACGATAGCGGTGGAAGACGCCCTTCATAAAGTCGAGGAAGGCGGCGGAACCGAGACGATTTTCGATGAGTCCGACGATGCGCGAGCCTTTATCGTAGGTCATGCTGAATAGCGTGACGACATTGCCGAAGCTGGACATCGGTTGGACGGCGGGTCCGTTCTCGCCGCGTCCGAGGGTACCGAGCAGCCCGTAGGAGCGATACGTCTCGCGTTCGATGTTCGGCAGCCAGCCGAACCCGCGCGGGTATTTCATAAACTCGTTGTTCTTGCCGACTTTCTGGTCCAGCAGCCGATGGGCGAAATAGGTGGCCATGCTCTCGTCCATCCACGTTTCGCAATAGCCATTGGTACCGACGACGTTGTACCACCACTGATGGCAAACCTCGTGGGAGACCAGCGAATCGACGAAACCGCCCGCCAAATGCGGCAGGTTGAAGATGCGCGCGTCGATCATCACCAGGGTGGCGCATTCGTTGCCGTTCCAACCGAAGAACGACTCGGCGATGGTGAACTCCGGCCAGGGATATGGGCCGAACCATTTGCTGTAGGCGGCGATGGCCTCGGTGGCGATGCGCACCATCTCGCGGGCATAGTGTTCGTGTTCTGGAAAGGCGAGGACGCGAATACGAACGGAGCGAACGCCCCCCTCATCTCCCGTCCCTCTCCTACCAGAGGGGGGCGAGGGAAGTCCCTTGCTCCCATCGGATGGGATAGGGGCGGGGGATGAGGGGGAGGACGCAAGGACCGGCCTTGGCGCGGGTAGCGTATCTTCCTTCTTTTTTTCGAGAGGCACATCGACAGCCCCCTCGAAGACGCGATAGCGGGCACTGCACAGCAAGGCGAAATCGCGCGCTCCCGGCGCGACGATGTCCACCTGTTGCCGTCCATCGGCGAGAGTGCGGCGCGCCGCGATGCTTCCCGTGCAAGCGATTTGCTGATCGGCCGGTAGCGCGACGCGCGCTCGATAGTGGGCCGCTTCGTTGAAGAACGGTTGATGCCAAGGTAGAAACGGCGTCGGCTGCCAGACGCATCCGGATTGCGCCTCGGTAGAGGGCGGACAGGTCGGCGGATCGCGGCGCGGCCCATAGTACGCGAACACCGGCAACCAGTTGCTCAGCGTGGTGACGCCTTGCCATTGGCCCCATCGTCCCTGTTTGGGAGGCAGGCGCACACTCAATTCCAGCAAGACCGTCACCGTCTCACCGGGACCGATCGGCCGTGGCAGCGACACCACAAGCGCGGTTTTCGTGTCGCCTTCGTAGTGGAAGGGCAGAGTGGGACGCGATGCGCCGCCGTCATCGAGTGCGACGCGCTCGACGTGCAAGGCAGGTTCTTTGACGCCGAGTACGTCGTCCGGCGACATTCTCAGCAGTTCGAGCGTTTTGGCGGTCAGCCCTACGTCGGCCTTGGGCACGACATAGCGCGAATGAGCGTTGAAGACAAGCTGGCGAGTGGGAATGGATTGCGGATTCGTCCAGCTGGCGCGTAAGACGACCCCGGCACGATGGGCCTGCACATCGAGATCGATGGCGGCGTCGTAGCGAGGCAGCCATTCCGGCCACGGCTCGGAGGCCGAGACGATGGCGGCGGTTGCCGGCATTAGCAGCAGTAAGGCGACGCAACGCGCCGTCCACATGCGGGCAACCCTCATCCTCACGTCCTCGAACCTCGCGGCCCGTACCGAGGCCGGTGCAGGAGAATTTTTGCCTATCTCTCCTCGCCTTCCCAGCCTCCCGAATTATCGCGCGGCGATGAACGACAGGTCTCATATCAACCGCCCCCTATGTGTGTCCAGAGCAAGCCCTCCGCATGTTAAAAACGAATGAAGGTAACGAGAAGGAGGAGCCGCGCTCGCGCCCGTCCGCCGTCGGTCGTCCTACTTACATGGAACTCGCGCGCCGGCGACGATAGACTACAACTCATTACCCCATCACGCCACGAACATTCGGCAAGACTCTCGCGTTCGATTGAATTCGCTCGTTCGTGTCGTTTGCCGGGTTGGATTGGGAATCGGTTTGCCGCGCACAAGGAGAGAAGCCATGAGTCAAGACGAAGCCTGGTTGCAGTTGGCCCGCGAATGCCCGCGTAAGATTTTGGGTGCTTTGCATCGTCAGGGATACTACGTTCATGGGACCAGCTCGCGCTTTCCCGGCAAGGTACTCTGCTTTCACTGCGAGAGTCAACTGCCCGAAGACTGGACGCCTACCGCGGCGCAGGCCGTCGCCACCCACCACGACTGCGAGGCAGGAACCCAACACTCGTAAGTGGGACCGTCGTTGCGCGAAGGGACGATCCGAGTAGCAGGTCTTTCGATGGCGAGATGGCCCCACGGCGGATAGAATGAAGGGCGACTTCGAGGGGAACGATCCTTCGTGTGCGAGAGCCTTCCATGCGTCCTTCCATCCCAAACTTTGAGCATCCGCTGTTGACGCGGCGCACGGCGCTTCAAGCGGGTTCCGTGGGATTACTCGGGTTGGGGATGAACCATGTCGCGGCCCTGAGAGCCGGCGCAGCTGCGAACGATCCCCTTCGCTCGCCCAAGGCTCGCTGTGTCATCTACATTTTTCTGTCCGGAGGTCTGTCGCAAATCGATAGTTTCGATCCCAAGCCCGACGCTCCCGCCGATATTCGCGGCGAGTTTGGCACGATCGCCACCCGGACGCCGGGCATACGCATTTGCGAACATCTGCCGAGATTAGCGCAGCGAAGTCATTTATGGTCGATGGTTCGTTCGTTGACGCATCCCAGCAACGATCATTCGGCGGGGCACGCGATCGTGCTGAGCGGACAATCGAAGTTGCCGGCCGGCTTCAATCCAGCTGCGCCGCGACCGAACGATTGGCCGAGCATCGCCGCTGTCGCCGGAGCCTTGACCCGTCCGCGCAACAATCTGCCTCCCGCCGCCGTGCTGCCCGAACGGCTCGTCCACAACAGCGGCCGCGTCATTCCCGGTCAGTTTGCCGGCATCATGGGGCCATCGCGCGAGCCGTGGTTTATCGAATCGTCGCCCTTCGATCCCCGCGCCTACGGAGCGTATCCCGAATACGAGTTCGACCACCAACAACGCCCGATCCCTGCCGGCAAACACAAAGTTTTTCAGGCTCCCAATCTGTCGCTCCCGGAAGGTCTCGACACCGATCGCCTCGACCGCCGCCTCAATCTGCTCAAGAGCCTCGACCGCCAACGACGAGAACTCGATGCCATGGCAGGGACAGCTGGTTTGGATCGTCACCGCCAAGCCGCCGTGTCGCTCTTGATGTCGCCGCGCATCCGCCAAGCGTTCGACGTGACTCGCGCCGAACCGCGCATCCAAGACCGCTACGGTCGCAATTCCTTCGGCTGGTCGCTGCTGATGGCGCGGCGGTTGATCGAGGCAGGCGTCAACATGGTGCAGGTCAACCTCGGCAACAATGAGACGTGGGACACGCACGGTAACATATTCCCGCACCTGAAAGACAAGCTCTTCCCGCCGACCGACCGAGCATTGTCGGCCCTACTCGACGATCTAAGCGACAGCGGATTGCTCGACGGGACGCTGATCGTCATGGCCGGCGAGTTTGGCCGCACTCCGAGGATTTCCGGACTGCCGAAGTTCTACAAGCTGCCCGGACGCGACCACTGGGGCGCGGTGCAGACCGTGTTCTTCGCTGGAGGCGGAGTGCGGGGAGGCCGCGTCGTCGGTTCTTCGGATCGCATCGGCGGCCATCCCGCCTCCGAACCGCACACTCCGGAGAACATGGCGGCGACAATCTATAGCTCGCTCGGCATCCCCGCCGCGACCATGTGGCGCGACAGTTTGGATCGCCCCTACCACGTCTATCACGGCGAGCCGATCGCCGGATTGCTCTGACAGGTTCGGTTCGCGGCGAGGAGCCACGCCTATTCGTTCATTGCTTTGATGAGATCTTGAATCTTTTGTGCGTTGTGTTTGATGTTGTTGTTGTCGCTGTATTCGATGTTCAACACTTCCCAGGCGTCCTTGTTGGTCGAGTCGATCTTGACCACGATGTCGGCGATATAGCGCTTGTCGCTGACGGCTCCGTGGTACTCCATCTTGACGTTCAAATGGGTCCGATTGGCGCGCGGCTTGGTATACTCGTACTTCACGAGGTCTATCTTCTTGCCCGTCTTGTGAGCCGCCTTGATAATGGCGGTCCCCACGGCGCGGACGAAGCGTTTCTCTTCGTCGCCGCGTTTCTTAAAGGAAATGTTGTCGTCCGCCGCAGCCAGGGCCGCGCTCAGAAACACCCCCGCCAACAACGCCGTGCCCGCCAGGTATCTTCCGATCCGCGTCATGGTTCGATCCTCTCGTATCCATCGTGAGCTATCGACGACGAGCGAGTGACGACCCCGCCCGCCCGCTCGACTCGCCGACTTCATTCTATCGCTGTCGAGGTGTCTTTTTTACCTGGGGCAAAAATATCCGTTGCGAAACGAATGGGAACATTGATGCGAGACGATCCTATGCCGCGCGCCTCGAATGTGAGCTAGAGTTTGACAGGCTCCTCCCCAAAGATCGATTTCCGAGCCGCGACAGCGAGGGAGCGGTGGCGATCTCGGTGGTGCGCAATTCGGGATCGAACTTACCCTATTGAGCTGGCTCTCCTCCTCCCCAAGCGGAACTCTAGCCGCCCGCGCATCGTCCAAGACTGTAGCCCATGGCGCAGGGGATGGGATCGTCGATGCCAATGGACAGCGTCGAAAATTTGCTTGGTATCCTGCAACGCATGCAGGTAATGACACCGCAAGAGGTGGAGGAGATCGCGCGCGAACTTTCGCCTTGTTTTAGCGATCCCCTCGATTTGGCGCGCTATCTGGTAGAGGTCGATTGGTTGACCGATTATCAAGTCGATCTGCTGTTCGGCGAGCGCTGGGAAGAATTGCGCATCGGTCCCTACCTCATTTTGGATCGTCTCGGTGAAGGCGGAGTCAGCGAAGTCTTTCGGGCGTGGGACACGGTAAAAGGGCACCAGGTCGCCTTGAAGGTGATGCGCCAGAACCTGACGGATCGCACTGCCGCCGCCCGCGAGTTCCAGCGCGAGTTGCAAGCCGTCACGCGCTTGGCGCATCCCAACGTCATTCAGATCCACGATGCTCAGCGGATCGGCGAGTTGCACTACTTTGCGATGGAGTACGTCGAAGGCTTGGATCTGGATCGCCACGTTCGTCGTACGGGGCCGCTTCCCCTCGACCGAGCGTGCGAGTACATTCGCCAGGTGGCTCTGGGGCTTCAGCACGCGCATCAGGTGGGTCTGGTTCACCGCGACATCAAGCCGGCCAACTTGTTTCTCGTCAAGCCGCCGGATCGTCGCGGTTCCGATGCGTTGGTCAAAATCCTGGATTGGGGTTTGGCGCGCGTGCGTCTGGAAGGCGGAGGCGAGACCGACGGCGCGGGGATCGACCGCGACATCGAGAAAGGCATGTTGATCGGTACCGCCGACTACATCGCTCCCGAGCAGGCGCGCGATCCGTGTCTGGTGGATATTCGCGCCGACATTTACAGCCTGGGCTGCACGTTGTATTTCTTGCTTACCGGAGAGCCGCCCTTCCGCGGTGCGTCGCTGATGCAGAAACTGTTGCAGCATCGAGACGCCGAACGTCCCAAGGTGCGCGAAGCAAGACCCGATGTCCCAGAGGAGCTTGCTGCCGTGGTGCAGCGCATGATGGCACGGCAACCGGAGGAGCGTTATCCCATCCCGTTGTTGGTCGCCGGGGCGCTGCGTCACTTCGCGCACGGAGCCACGGGCCGTCCGGGTTGGCCCTCGTCGAACGCGCTGTCTTCCGGTTCCTCTTCAAACCTCGGCACTTGCAAACCCGCGACGATGATCGCCCTCTCTTCCGAAGGCGTGCAGAATTGAGGCCGCGCCAAGCGACCGCGCGATCCGCGATTTTTCGAGTTTTCTTGTCCCTCGCCGTCCGCATCCCGTGAAGCCTTATGAGACAGATTCTTGCTCGACCGCACGGAGAAACGGCAATGCCGAGAGTGCCTCACTTTTCTGGAAAGCGACTCCTCTCGTTTGTATACTAACCGAGGGTTCAACTTCGAACGCTCGATGTGCGGGAAACTCCGTGAGTAAACAACACAAACGCCGCTCTCGCCCCGATACATCCCCTGGAACGGATCTCCGTCCGCGCATCGATCGCGCGCGGTCGGAAGGTCGATATCAACAAGCGCTCGATCTCACCAAACAGCTGCACAAATACGAACCGACCCCCGCGCATCTGGAACTGTTACGGGAAGTCTATCTCGGACGGGCGCGCCAGCTGCGATTGCAAGGACAGACGCGCGATGCCTTCACGGTCCTGGAGACGGCCGCGCGGCTGGAAGGTGACAGTTCCGTTGCTTGGCGGCAACGCTTGGCCGAAGAAATGGCTTTGTGCGGCGAAATCGGACGCACGCTGTCGATGCTCGACGACGCGACCGATGTGACGGTTACCAATCGTGTACTCTGCCTCGCGGTCGATGCCGCGGTGGCGAAAGAAGCTGCCGGTCGCACCGAACTGCCCCCCGCACTGCAAGCCGATTTCGACTGCATTCTTCGCGCCTTCGCCCAGGCCCAGTCTGGACGAGACGAGGAGGCGCGACAGTCGCTGCAAACGATCGGTTTGCGTTCGCCGTTTCTCGAATGGAAGCTATTGATACGCGGATTGCAGGCGTATTGGAACAAGGACGACGAACGGGCCATCGACAATTGGCAGCGTTTGACGCCGGATCGACTGCCGGCTCGTTTGGCCGCGCCGTTTCGCTTTGCCCTCGATGCCGCGTTTCGCGCCGCGCAGCCGCCGAACACGCAGGCGGCGCTGCAAAAGCAGAGCGATCACGTGCATAGTTCGTCCCTGCTACACCAGATGCGATCCCTCCAAGCGACGCTGACCCATCGCGAAAAAATGACGGCCGCCCTACGCCAAGTCGAGCCATTGTTGCCGATATTGCGCGAAGAAGCGCCGCATCTCGTGCCGCGCCTCGCCTCCTGTTTCTATTGGGCGATCCTCAACACCGGCCCCGACGAGGCGCTGCGCTATAAGCGCATCTTCGGCCCGCCGCCGGACGATCTGAACTTGCATCGTCTGCAAGCGATGGGCTACGAGCTGGGCGAGGATTTGGAGTCGGCCCATCGCTTTTGGCATCAATACGAACAAGAGATTGCCGCCCATCCGGAACGCTGGCCGGGCGATCAGATGAAGTACGCCCGCGCCCTCATTTGGCAACACATGGGGGAGAACGCGGCCAGCATCCCCCAAGCGGTTTCAAAGCCTCGTCGCGGCCCCCTCGGTTTCTTGGAGGATTTGCCGCAAAAACCCCTCAATCCGTCGGCCGAGAAGTGCTTTCAAAAGAGTCTCGAGTTGGCTCCCGACTTGTTGGAAACACATAGGGCCGTGGTTCGCTTCCATGCGGAAGCCCGAGACTTGAAAAAGGCGGAAAAAGCGGCATACGACCTCTTGAAACAGTTTCCGGATCACGTGCCGACCTTGGAACTGCTCGGCGACATCCACTGCAAGCAGGGCGACTACACCGAGGCGCTGGGACTGTTCCAGCGAGCCATGAAGGGCAACGCCATCGAGCGGCGGCTGCGCCGCAAAGTGAGCGATACCCACTTGATGCTTGCCCGCGAGAAGGTCGCGGTCGGACGGTTCGCCGAAGCGAGGCAACAATTTCAGTTTGCGTTAAATCTCAGCGTCGGCGAAGATTGCGCCATGATCTCCGCCTATTGGACCGCTTGCGAGTTCAAGGCCGACGACGACGCCCGCGCCGAGGAATTGCTCCAACAAGCGATGAATCAAACGTCCGCCGGGG
This sequence comes from Planctomycetota bacterium, assembly GCA_021781415.1. Classification (GTDB taxonomy): domain Bacteria; phylum Planctomycetota; class Planctomycetia; order Gemmatales; family Gemmataceae; genus JAJPHU01. The sequence goes on along the minus strand of JAJXWW010000064.1, from coordinate 5,703 downwards.
TCGGTATCGCCTATTTACTCTTGTCCGAAGCGATTCGCCTCAAACTGCAACGCCACCTGAAGACTCGCTTCGAACGAGAACTGAAATCCGGTTTGGACAATCCTTGCCCCGAAGGAGCCGTCTTCCTGGCGCGCATCCTCGCCGGGCATCATACCGGCGGCGTCAAGTACGTCGGCCAAAAGGGTCACACCCAGAAAGCTCTGTCGTACATCACCAAGACGCGCACCTGCATCTATGCCGAATCGCAATTGGAAGAATTGTGTCGCAATCTTCTGGACATGGAAGCCTATCCCAAGGCGCGAAGCTTTGCGGAAATAGGAGAAATTCACTATCCCGAAAATCCTTCGTTCCCCTATCTGCGCGCGCTGAGTTGGATGGAGCAGGGGAATCGCAGAATGTCCGCCTGGAAAGTGTCGAGAATGCTCAGCCGCGCTCGAGAGCTGGCGCAGGCGCGACCGTCCAACGAAGCCCGCGACCGGATGCTCGAAGACATCGAAAAACGCCTACTCGAAATCAATCCGTTCAACCTCGACATGCTCGGACGTTTATTTGACATGGGTGGCATCCCGAACATCTTCGAGATGGACGAGGACGACGACGACGACGATTCGTGGTGAGAGATACAAACGATGAACGACCCGCACGAAGTTCTCGGCGTTCCGGCGGACGCCGACGATGACACCATCCGCCGCCGCTATTTGGAATTGGTACGGCAGTATTCGCCGGAGCATCATCCGGACAAATTCGCCCTCGTCCGCGATGCCTACGAGCGACTGCGCGACCGCGACGCGCGGGTGCGCTATCGTTTGTTCGAGGCGGGACGAAAAGAATCGATCGAAACCATCGTGGAGGAAATTGCATGTCGGAGTTCTCGCCGCCGGATGTCGCTCAAGGAGATTCTGAAAGTAGCGACCAAACCGTGACTCCCGACGCCGTGTCCGCCGTACTCGCCGATTTTCAAGCGTGGCTGACGGCCTTGCCCGCAACCGCGGTAGATCTCGAATCGTCCTCCGCCGAAGAGTTCATCGACCTGCACACGCTGTTGGCTCAATTCCTCGCGGTGCGCCAGGAAGTCAATCTGCAGACCCGCGCGGCGCGCGCGCAACAAGAACAGAATGCCGAGGCGCTGAAGCAATTGACGACGGCGCTGGAGGCACTGCGTCAAAGTCAGGAGAACGCCGACGAGGCCCGCCAGAAAGCCATTGAGGAAGCCATCGACGCCGCCGTTCGTCCGCTGTTGAAATCGCTCGTCGATGTGTACGACGGAGTGGCGCTGGCCAGCCGCGAGATGCAGCGACTGCGCGACACGGTGCTGCCGATCCTGGAAGACCTCGCCGCGGCCACCGAAGTTGACGAACCGGAACCGGAACCGGAACCCGAACCGGAAGTTGCTCCCGCTCCGCCACCGTCGTGGTGGCAGCGCTGGTTTGGCGCGCCGACGCAATCGCCGACGCCGGTGCCGGCACCGAGTAAGCCGGACAAGCCTTCGTCGGAACAGCGCGAACGCGAACGACTGGCGCGCGAAAGCGCCGAGCGCGTCCGCTCGTTGCTCTCCTCGCTGGTGATGGGTTATACAATGAGCTTGCAGCGCATCGAACGCACGTTGCGCCAACACGATCTGGACGCCATCCCAACCGTGGGAGAGCGCTTCGATCCCGAACAAATGGAAGTCGTCGAGGCCGTCGCCAACAGCGGCAGGCCAACCGGCGAGGTTCTCGAAGAAGTCCGTCGCGGCTACCTGTGGAATGGCCGCGTATTTCGCTACGCGCAAGTGCGGGTGGCCAAAGGCTAAAGGCGAGCGGAAGGCTTTCGCCCTCCGATTCTTCGGATCGGGAGGCCAACGTCACTCGTCGCAGCGGAAGGGAAACGAAAACAATGGATACGATTGTAGGCATCGATCTCGGCACGACCAATAGCGAGGTCGCCTTCGTGCGCGACGGCCAACCGTTCGTCTTCGAGGACAATGGCGATCCGATACTTCCCTCTTTCGTCGGTCTGTCCGAAGACGGTCGCTTGTTGGTCGGACAGGCGGCCAAGAATCAATGGGTGCTTGCCCCCGAACGAACCATCAAGTCGATCAAGCGCAAGATGGGCCAGGACGTGAAGGTCAAGCTGGGCGATCAAGAGTATCGACCGCAAGAAATCTCGGCGATGATCCTCAAGGGACTGCGCGATCGCGCCGCGGCTCAGCTCGGCGCTCCGGTTAACAAGGTCGTCATCACCGTTCCCGCGTACTTCAACGACGCCCAACGCCAGGCCACGCGCGAAGCGGGCGAACTGGCCGGGTTGGAAGTGGTGCGCATCCTCAACGAGCCGACCGCCGCTTCACTGACCTACGATCCCACCCATCGGGAGATGCGGCGCATTCTCGTCTACGATTTGGGCGGCGGTACCTTCGATGTGTCGATCGTGCAATCGCAAGAAGGGGTCGTCGAGGTGCTGTCCAGCCACGGCGACACGCAGCTGGGTGGCGACGACTTCGACGAGCTGTTGCTCACGCTCGTTTGCGACCGTTTCCAACAAGAACACGGGGTCGATCTGCGCGCCAATCTCGTGCCCCGTTCGCGCGTCCTCCGCGCCGTCGAGGCGGCCAAGCGCCAACTGTCCTTTCATCCCTTTGCCCGCATCGAGGAAGAGTTCATTGCCGAGAAAGACGGCCAAGCCCTGCACCTCAACATGGAACTGACTCGCGGCGAATTCGAGACGCTGATTCAACCGCTGCTCGATCGCACGATGGATTGCGTGCAACGCGCGCTCGACGATGCCAACCTGATCGCCTCGTCCATCGACAAAGTAGTACTGGTCGGCGGTAGCACGCGCACGCCGCTCGTCGGCCAACTCTTGGAAGAACGGCTCGGTCAACCGGCGCATCAAGAGGTCAATCCGGATCTGTGCGTGGCAATGGGAGCGGCCATCCAAGCGGCCATCATCGCCGGAGCCGACGTGGGTTCGGTCTTGGTGGACATCACGCCGCATTCGTTGGGCATCAAATGCGTCGATACGAACCGAGGCTTCCCCTTCGAATTCTTCTTCGCTCCGATCATCCATCGCAACACCCCGTTGCCCGCCTCGCGCAGCGAGCTATTCTACACCCATCACGACAATCAAGTCGAAGTCGAAATCGACGTCTATCAAGGCGAAAACGAGGATGTGCGCCACAACCATCCCGTCGGTCGCTTCATGGTGCAGGGCTTGTCGCGCGTTCCCGCCGGCAATCCCCTCGTGGTGCAACTCGATTTGAATCTCGACGGGATTCTGAAGGTGTCGGCGCGCGAACGAGCCACCGGCCTACAGAAGCAGATCGTCATCGAGAACGCTCTCGCTCGTTTCGAGCGCGAGGAGCGCGATCTGGCCCGCGAACGTCTCGAACAGCTGTGGGGCGAGACCGACGGCGACGACGCAATCGAGGAGACGAATGGCCCGACCGAACCGGCGGAAGAGGAAGTGCCCAGCCTGATCGCCACTCCGCGCGAAGGCCAGCGCGAAGCCGTCCAAGCGCGGGCATTGCTTGAGAAAGCCGAGCGCCTGTTGGAGCGCGTGCAACCGGAAGACCGCGCCGAGGTCGAACGCCTCATGAATCGCGTCCGAACCACATTAACGGATCGTCAATGGGACAAACTAACGTCGGCGTGCAACGAACTGGCCGATACGCTGTTCTATCTGGAGGACAATTGACCGTCATGCGTTGTCCCGTATGCAAGGCCGAGAATGCACAAGGACCGGCGTGTCGTCGCTGCAAGGCGGACTTGTCGTTGTTGTTCGCACTGGAAAAACAACGGCAGCGCTCGCTGGCGGCGGCGCGAATGTGTCTAATTCAAGGCGACGGACGCGCCGCACTCGAACATCTCGAAGACGCCGATTGGCTGCGCGGCGACGACGAATCCATGCGTTTGGCGGCCCTGGCTCAACTCCTCAATCGCAATTTCGAGGCCGTCTGGCACTGCTATCGCAACTGGCGCGCGGCGAGACGAAGCGAATCTCCACCCGGCGGCTAACGCCGCCGGTTCGCCGTTCTCCCTCGTCGGTACCCTTGATTATGGAGCATAACGATCCTATATGTCCGAATAATCGCACCGTGGCTCACACCGTTGCAACGAACAAATACCAACGGAGGCAGTGCAGATGAAGATCGTCAAGCTCGGTGTCGAAGGATTCCGATCCCTTCGCTCGGAATCGTGGGAACCCGGCGATTTGAACGTGTTGATTGGCCCCAATGCCAGCGGTAAGTCGAATGTACTGCGCGTGCTGGAAATGCTCGGCGTGGCGGCGCGCGGCGGGCTGGGCAAGTTCGTTCAACGGGAGGGAGGGATCGAGCCTTTGCTGTGGAACGGGCAAGCGGCTCGACTCAAGCTTTCGGTCAAGACGACTCCCGCGGACCCCGCTCGCGATCTGGTGCGTGACGCTCTGACTTACCAGCTGGTCTTGTCCCCATTGGGACTGAGGCAAAACACAAGAAGGTGCGGCAATTTCAAGATTCTCCGAGATGGGGTCCTTGAAGCGAGTCTGCCCGGACGGCCTTGCGTGTGACTTCGGGGAACGCTCGTTGCTGCTCGAGGAAGCGATATTTGGGTTCCTCGAACCAACGGCGCAGGTGGGGGAACATCAACCAGACCGCGAGGAATCCGGTCATGAGCAGGGTCACGAACGCCACGATAAGATTGACGACCATGGAAACCTCACTCCCGCTCCGGTCGCGTCGGCTGATAGAGCGAACGAACGTAGCGGACCAGCAGACGGCGTTCGTCGGCGTTTAGTTTTCCTTGCCAGGGCGGCATCGAAGTACCAGGCACGCCGTGCGCCAGTGCCTTTTCGGCATAGGCCGGCGCGGGCTGCTCCTGTTGAAAATTCGTCGGTCGAGGAGCCAGGGCGGCAGCGCTGAGGCCGTCGCCGCGGCCCTGGTAGCCGTGGCAGCTCACGCAGTTTTTGCCGAACAGCTTCTCGGCATTTTCGCGCTCACCCTTCGTCAGAGTGTCTTTCTCTTCGGATGCGGTTGCTTCCGGTTCCAGCGAGCGAACGTAAGCGACGAGGGATGACAATTCAGCGGCGGGCAGTTCGTGGAACGAAGGCATCGACGAGCCGCGCACGCCGTCCCACAAGAGATTGCTGAGAAGACGATCCGTGAAGCGGAACGCCGTCAGATCGCGCGGCGCGGGCAGGAGACTGGTCGCGGCGGGTCCGTCGCCCTTGGCCGTCGTGCCGTGGCAGCCGGAGCATTCGCGGTTGTAGACGGCCTCGCCCTGGCGGGTGAAACGCCTCAACTCCGACGATGCCATCCGCGTCGAGAACAACGGCGCGGGTCCGGCGGTGCGCGGGACGGCACAATCGCAAAAGATGCCCATGCGTTCCTCTTCCGCCGGGTCCATCGTCCGCGCCGGCGTCTGTTGGTCCAAACCGGCCAGGCGCGCATCGCGGCCAAGGGAATCGAGATAGGCCACCAGGTCGAGCGCCTCCCGCGTCGGCTTCGCAGCCGAACCGTCGAAAAGCCAGGAATAGCCCGGCATCATCGAATCGGCGACGACGTAGCGCGGATTCCAAAGGTGCGTCAGATGCCAATCCTTGGCACGCTTTCCACTCTCTCGCGCCAGATCGGGGCCGATGCGGCGCGTGCCCCACATTTGCGGATATTGGCGCTCCGTTTCCCATGCTTGCGTGGCCACGCCAAAACGGCGCACGTCGTCGAGCGTGAAGCGGACGACTTGCGAA
>JAJXWW010000046.1 GCA_021781415.1 Planctomycetota bacterium | reverse complement strand
GGTGTGGCGAACCGGCCGCGTTAGCTGCCGGGTGTGGCGAACCGGCCGCGTTAGCTGCCGGGTGTGGCGAACCGGCCGCGTTAGCTGCCGGGTGTGGCGAACCGGCCGCGTTAGCTGCCGGGTAAGCGCGGAGGACAATACGGTACATGGCGGTGCAACAAATCGAATGGGATGCTTCGCCGCCCGATGCTTGCCGAGGCGGCGCGGTTGCCATCGGCAACTTCGACGGCGTGCATCGCGGCCACGCCGCTCTGCTTGCCGAGGCCCGTCGCCAGGCGGAGGCGCTGGACGGTCCCGCCATCGCCGTGACCTTCGATCCCCATCCCATCGAGTTGCTGCGTCCCGGCCAAGCACCGCCTCAATTGACGACGGCCGAGGATCGTTCGCGGCTTTTGCTCGAAGGTGGGGCGGATCACGTCCTCGTGCTGCACGTCACCCACGAATTGCTCGCGCTGACCGCGACGGAGTTCTTCACCGAGGTGATTCAAAAGCGTCTCCAAGCCCGCGCACTGGTCGAAGGCTCAAACTTCGGTTTCGGTCGAGGGCGTGAAGGCGATGTGGCGATGTTGGCTCGGTTGTGCGATCTGGCGGGGATGCGTCTCCAGGTCGTGCCGCCGCTGGTTCTCGAAGGTGTCGAGGTGTCGAGCAGCCGCGTCCGGACGGCGTTGACGGCGGGGAATGTAAGCGAGGCAGCGAACCTTTTGGGACGGCCCTATCGTCTGCACGGAACCGTGGTCAGTGGGCAACGGCGCGGCCAGAAGCTCGGCTTTCCGACGGCGAATCTGGAGCGGACGGCGACACTCGTTCCCGGCGAAGGTGTCTATGCCGTGCGCGTCCCCCACGAGAATCGGGTCTGGCCGGGCGCGGCAAACGTCGGCCCCAATCCAACTTTCGGCGAAGAGGCGCGGAAAATAGAGATACATTTAATCGGCTATCGAGGCGATCTCTACGGTCTCGATCTCGGCGTCGATTTTATCGAACGCCTGCGCGACACGCGGGCCTTCAAGGGAATCGCGGAACTAACCGAACAACTGCGGATCGACATCGAACGGGCCGCTCGAATTGTCGGCGAGGTGCGAACGTGACGCCAGAATCGAAACCAGACATCGATAAAGATGTAAAGAGTGACGATAGCTTCCAATTGACGCCGAGCCGCCGCCGTCTCTTTCAGTGGCTCGCGGGGCTTGGCATCGGTTCCACCGTCTTCCACCGCGCCTTGGCGACGGCGGCGGAAGCAGACGCGAACATCACCGTCGAGATGATCCAACAGGCCGAATGGATCGCGGGGATCACCCTCGCCGACAAGGATCGCGAAGCCCTCGCGGGGAGTCTGAATCGCCAGCGAAAGGATTACCAAGCGATGCGCGCCGTATCGCTTCCGAATGAGATTCCACCGGCGCTGTCGTTTATTCCCGCCCCTTGGCTTCCGCCCTCTTGCGAACCCGTGCGACGCGGCATCGAACCCATGGAGCGAGCCGCGCCGAAGAAGCCGGAACGCGGAGACGATCTCGCTTTTCTGCCCGTCACGGCGCTGGCGGCGCTCCTACGAACGCGACAAATCTCCTCCGTCGCATTGACAAAACTCTATCTCGAACGGCTGCGCCGGTACGATCCAATCTTGCATTGCGTCATCAGTTACACGGAAGAATTGGCCCTCAAGCAAGCGGAGCGAGCCGACCGCGAGATTGCTGCCGGGCGCTATCGCGGTCCCTTGCACGGCATCCCGTGGGGGGCGAAAGATCTGATCGCGTATCCGGGCTATCGAACGACTTGGGGTGCAGCGCCGTTCAAAGACCAGACGTTGGCCGTCAAAGCGACGGTGGCACGCCGTCTCGACGAGGCGGGCGCGGTACTCGCGGCCAAGCTGACGCTGGGAGCGTTGGCGATGGGCGACCAATGGTTCGGGGGACAAACGCGCAATCCGTGGAATCCCAAACGGGGTTCGAGTGGCTCGTCGGCGGGTTCGGCGGCGGCGACGGCGGCGGGATTGGTTGGCTTCGCGCTGGGCAGCGAGACGCTGGGCAGCATCGTGTCGCCGTCGAGGACGTGCGGCGTCACCGGCTTGCGTCCGACCTTTGGGCGCGTCAGCCGCCACGGCTGCATGACGTTGTCTTGGAGCATGGACAAGATTGGTCCGATCTGTCGATCGGTCGAAGATTGCGCTCTGGTGTTCGCCGCCATTCACGGGTTAGACGGCCTCGATCCCTCGGCGGTGGATCGCCCGTTCGCCTGGCCGTCGCGCCGCGAATTGAATACATTGAGGGTAGGTTATATCGAAGAAAAGGGCGGCATCGACCAACGGGACGAGGTGCGCGTTCTGCGCGACCTTGGCCTTCGCATGGTCCCCATCAAACTGCCGTCGAAACTTCCCTTCCACGCCTTGCGGTTAATTCTCGACACCGAAGCCGCGGCCGTTTTCGACGACCTGACGCGGAAAGGCGTCCGCGAGGGTTTGAATGCCTGGTCGAACATTTTCCGCGCCCATCAGTTCGTGCCGGCGGTCGAATATCTGCGCGCCCAGCGCATCCGCACTCTGGTGCAGCGCGAGATGGCCGAAGTCATGGAGCAAGTCGATCTCTACGTCGGCGGCAACGATCTGGTACTCACGAATCTGACGGGACATCCCACGGTGGTGCTGCCCAACGGCTTCCGCAGGGTCGGCGGGAGAGAACAGCCGACCGCGTTGACCTTCACCGGCCGATTGTACGGCGAGACTGAGCTGTTGGCGGTGGCCCACGCCTATCAACGGGCCACCGGACATCATCTGAATCGTCCGCCGATGGAAGAGGACAAGGGTGAGTCTCGTACCTCGACCCAGCCTGCCACGACCCCACAAATCCCGAATGGCTAACCCGACGAAACTTAACGCTCTATCTCCGCCCGTTCGTTCGCCGGAGCTGTCCGCGCCAAAACCTTTTGCACCTCGTCGATCATGCGTTCGGTGAATTTCTCGGCTCCGCTGCGGATCACATGATGGCCGTCGTCGAAATCCTTGAGGTCGAGCCAATCGCTGCCGTCGATGACCTCGGTTCCGTATTGGTCGCGCAGATCGGCGAGAACATTCTCCAATTCAGCTCTCCCTTGTGGATTATAGATACTTTCAAATTGTTTTGTCACCGGCATGACGACCAGAGCGACGGGAATCCGTTCGCGGCGACAGCGGGCGAGCAGGTCGTGCATCGCTTGAAGGGGGCCTTGTCCGACGCGGAAATTCCGCAACGTCTCGCCGTACATATCGAAAGCCCCCGCCCAGCGCCGAGCGCGAAACTCCGGCGTATTGGGATCGTCGAAGAGTAACCGGCATCCCCAATCGTCCATCGGCCGCCGCGCTTGATCCCACGGTCGTTCCAACGAGTGTTTCCCTTGGAGGTGTTCGTGAATTGACCAGCGATAACCGTACCACGGGGCCAAGCGCGCTTCGAGCCATTCGAGGAGAATTCGCCTTTTATTCGACAGATACGGTCGCAGAAACACGACTTGCTCGGCGCTCAGCCAGGACGGGATCGTGAAGCGCTCTTCGGAGAGGATACCTCGCCGCGATTGGTTCAGGTGGGTGGCCACGAACTCGACGAGGATCAGGCGCGGTCGAATGCCCTCGTCGAGAAACTCGTGAACGTACATCGACTCGTGCATCGGGCCGGTGGTCGGTACGCCGAAGTTATAAGCGAGTAGAGGCCGTCCGTCCGGTCCTGTCCTTCCCGTCAAGCGTCCGGCTTGAAAGGCCCAATCGGTGCGCGAACTGCCGAGCATGAGGACGAGGGGTCGATCCGGCGCTTCCGCGAGCCGCTCGTGCAACTGCTGCTTTTTGTCGCACTCGACACGCACCCGATTGGGTTGCCAACTTGGGTCGATCCACAACAACAGCGGGATTTGAGCGAGGACATACCAAAAGGGAATCCACCATATCAATCCGCGCGCGCCGCGTTTCATGCGCCGCGGCAGCGCCAGGGCGAAGACCGCCGGCTTCGGCTGGACGGATCGTCCCTTGTGGCGCGACAAGAGGCGGATCAGCATCGAGCCGGCCAGTGACTTTGGATAGCGGATCGGCGCGCCGGCCGAATCCCCCATCATCGCTTGTCCGAGCGATTCCGAGGTGGGAGAGGACATCTAGCTCTCCTCAGAATTGCATGTATAAGAATGGCTTGTCAAAGACGGGAGCCATTACCATGCAAAGAACGAGGGCGACAACATAAGTGAATCCAAGGATCGGCGTGGGCATCCGAAGGCTGAAGCGTTCCCACCAGTGCCGGCAAGCCGCCACATGCGCGAACGCGAAGCCGGCGACGATGCTCCAGAAGAGGCCGTATCCGTAGGGATGGTCGATACCGTTCCCCCCGACCGGAACCCACAAGCGTTCGTACATGGCCTGCGTTACCTCGAACGTCTGCGCTCGGAATAGCACGAAGCCCTGATAGACGCAGAACAACGTCAAAGCCATGCGCAGCCCCGTCCCGGTCGCCGTCTGCAAGAAGGCGTCGAGGCGTTGCCGCGACGAACAGTAGGTGCGGAAGAAACGATGGATCGAGAGATAGAGTCCGTGCAACAGTCCCCACAAGACGAAGTTCCAGCTCGCTCCGTGCCAAAGTCCGCCGAGAGTCATGGTGATGAGGAAGTTGCGGCTCACTTGCCAATTGGAGCCGCGACTGCCTCCCAGCGGAATAAAGAGATAATCGCGCAGCCAGGTGGAGAGCGAGATGTGATCGCGCCGCCAATAATCGGAAACGCTCGTGGCCACATACGGCATGTTGAAGTTCATCGCCAACTTGTAGCCGAGTAAATGCGCGGTGCCCATTGCCATGTCGGAGTAGCCGGAGATGTCGCAGTACACTTGGATGGTGAAAGCCAAGAGGGCAATCCAATTTGCCGCCGTGCCGAATGCCAGCGGATTGGCGAACACCGGATCGGCGTAGAGAGCGAGTTGATCGGCGACGACCCACTTTTTCAACATGCCGAGGAGGAAATACTCGCCGCCGAGTTGCAACCGCGCCCAACTCCAGCGTTTGGAGCGGCGAATTTGCGGCAGGAAATCTTTGGCCCGAACGATAGGACCGGCGATCAAGTGCGGGAAGAACAAGACGAAGAAGAGCAGGTGCGCCGGATTGCGCTCGGCGGGCACGTTGCGACGATAGACTTCGACGATATAGTTGATCGCCTCGAAGGTGTAAAAGGAAATTCCGATGGGCACGAGGATTTGCATCGTGGAGAACCATCGCGACGAACCGGAAGCGATCAGCACCTCGTTGAGAGAAAGCAAGAAGAAGTTCGCGTACTTAAAATAGCACAATAGTCCTAAATTGGCCACGATGCTGAGGCACAGCAGCGCGCGGCGAACGCGCTGTCTCTGGCACACGTCCAAGGTTAGGCCGATGCAGTAATCCGTTAGCGTGGAGCCGACGATCAGCAGGGCGAGCATCTTACTCCACGAGGCGTAGAAGTAAAAGCTGGCACCCAACAGCCACCACACGCGCAGTTCATCGCCGGTCAACGTCCAGTTTCGGGCACCCTTGAGCGGTATCCGAAACGCGAATCGTCGCCACGGAACGATCCAGTAGACCGCGAAGACGATCAGGAAAAACTGGCCGAAATTCCACGTGCAAAACGACATGGCGCTAGCCTCGACCCCAGGGCGCAGACGGAGAGAACAATGTAAAAGATCGTAACGTCGAGGAGGCCGATGCGAGGAGTGGGGAAAGATTACTCAAAGTTTGGCAATCGGATCAACCCCAAGTAAAGACGAAACGGCAGGCTGTCCCAGAGCCGTTCCACGTCTCAAGAAAGGCGGACCAGTTTGCAATCCGACTTGACCCTAGCGCGCCGGAAATGCTACACCACTTTCCATGCGCGGCATTGCGCGTCCCCACGTTCGATCGACGAGGATATCCAAGGGAATGGCCATGAGCGGAACGAATCAATCCGACTGGGAACTCAACGAATTGAAGGAACGAATCCGCGCTCAAGCCGCCGAGATGCGCGAGCGCGTCGAATCGACGATCCCCTTGCCCTCGCAGGGATTGTCGGCGTGGTCGTTCAATTGGCTGGAAGTCAAAGCACGGCTGAAGATCGCCGGTGGCCTAACTCGGCTGGGTGTGATGCCATCGCTGCCGCGGTTTCACGGCATGCGCCGACGCCTGGCACTGATCGCCGCGCGCGGCGTCCTGATTTTGACACGATTCTTGACCAATCGACAATCCGAGTTTAACGCCTGCCTGATCGAATCCGTCCGCGAGATGGGCTTGGGCCTGCACGCTCTGGAGAAGCGCGTGTCGGAACAGCAAGAGCAAATCCATCGGCTCGAAAATTCGATCGCCCAGCTGCAAATGCGTCTTCCCTCGACGACGCCCCGAACCGCCGAACGCAAGGCGTCCTAACCCAGGCCACCGATCCCCTTCGCGAGTTCCAAGATTATGCGTCGAGTCGCTATCGTTAGCGAGGCTTTGTATTCCGGCGATGCCGTCAGCAACGATGCTTTCGAGATGCAGCGTATCTTGACGGCTCGAGGCGACGAAGCCGTGTTGTTCAGTTCGCAACGTGTGATGAAGTGCGAACGCTCGCGCGACATCTCCGCCTTACCGGCCTTTCTCTCCGGCGATCCCCAGGCGATCCTGATCCATCACCACTGCATCGGCTGGAAAGGCGGCGTGGAATTGCTGCGGCGAACGACATGTAAACGGATCATCAAATATCACAACGTCACGCCCAGCCGATTCTTCGAATCGTACTCCAACGACTTGGCGCGCAGCTGCCGTTTGGGACGCGAGCAATTGCGCGACTTGGCCGAGATCGAATGCGAGCGGTATCTGTGCGATTCAGAGTACAATCGCAGCGAGATGCTTGAGGCCGGGGCGTCCGAGGAACGCTGTTCGGTGTTGCCGCCCTTCCATCACATCGACCGCCTCGATTCGGTGCAAGCCGATCCGCGACTGCTCCGCCGCCTCGACGACGGCGGTACCAACCTGCTCTTCGTCGGACGCCGCGTGCCGCACAAGGGACACCGCTACCTCCTGGACGCCTTCGCCGTCTATCACAAACACTACGACCCCTCGAGCCGTCTGCTTCTCGTCGGTAGACAAGACGGCGCGGTGCTGGGCTACACATTTGAACTGCGCGAGCGCGCCTTGCGCCTGGGCGTCTTGGAACGCGTGCTGTTCGTCGATGAAGTGTCCGAGGCGCAGCTGAAGGCGTACTACGAGCGCGCCGCCGCGTTCGTGACGGCCAGCGAACACGAGGGCTTTTGCGTGCCGGTGGTGGAGGCGATGGCGCTGCGCGTGCCCATCGTGGCGTTCGGCGACACGGCGGTTCCGCTGACGGTCGGCGACAGCGGGCTGGTATGGGACAAACCCGATCCGTATTTATTGGCACAGTCTATCGCCGAGGTGGTGCGTAACGAGGATGTCCGGCAGAGCTTGACCGAGCGCGGTTGGCGGCGCTATCGGGACACATTTGCCAATCGGTGCATCGAGCGCGACTTCTTGCACGAGCTGGATTCGCTGGCCGCATAGCATCGGACCCGGTAGCCCTCTTTTCTGAGTGCGGAAGAGAGGAACGAAGATCGAATGGATGCCTCATTTTCCGGAGGTCGCATGGCGCGCGTGGGAATCGTGAGTCCGGCCATTCTTCCGCACGATGCGACGGGTCGAGACATCTTACACATGCAGCGCATTCTCCGCGCGCGCGGCCACGAGGTTGGCTTGTTCTCCACCACTTGGGGCAGACCGCAACCGTGCGACGACCGCGGCGTTCACATCCTCGATTATCTCGGACGGGACGCATCGGACGTACTGATCCTGCATCACGCGATCGGCTGGGAACACACCTTGCCGGTGATGGCCGCCGCCAAGTGCCGCCGCATCGTCAAATACCACAACATTACTCCGGCCGTCTTTTACGACAATCTGGACCCGAAGGCCGCCGCCCTGTGTCGAACGGGCCGCGAGCAGCTGCGTTCGCTCATTATGCTCGATTGCGATCTCTATTTGGCCGATTCGGCGTTCAATCTTCAGGAAATGGTCGAAGCGGGAGCCGATCCGCGCCGCTGCTCCGTCGTTCATCCCTTTAACGATCTCGATAAGCTTCTTTCCGTGGAAGCCGATGCCGAGGTTCTGCACGACTACGGCGAGGGACGGACGAACGTGCTGTTCGTCGGTCGCCGAGCGCCCAACAAGGGGCATCGCTCCCTACTCGACGCCTTTGCCGCCTATCGCCGCGGTCGCAATTCCGACAGCCGACTCGTGCTGGTCGGCAAGGGGGACGAGCGGCAGAAAAAGTATACGCAAACGCTCCGGCATCAGATCTGGCGGCTGGGTCTCCAGCGGCACGTCGTCTTGTTGGACGTCGCGACCGAGGCCGAGTTGAAGGCGCATTACGCATGTGCGTCGGCCTTCTTGATTGCCAGCGAACACGAAGGTTTTTGCGTGCCGGTCGTGGAGTCGATGGCACTGAGCGTGCCCATCGTCGGCTACGGGACAACCGCCGTGCCGCAAACCGTCGGCGACGCCGGCCTCATTTGGGACAAGAACGACCCGTATCTGTTGGCACAGTCTCTCGATACCGCCATCGCTGACGCCGATGCCCGCCGCGGTTTGATCGAGCGCGGTTATCGGCGCTATCGGGAACGCTACCACAACGAACGCATTGAGGATTCGTTCCTCCGGGCCTTGCAGCCTCTCTCACTCTAGGTCGAGCCTCGTTCGCCTACCGTTCCGGTTCGGCGCTAAAGAGTACAAATGTAGATCGGTAATCTCCCGAAATGCTCCGAATCGTCGTTTTTTGAACCTGAGCCTTACAGGGTTCGTTGGTCAGTCCGTTGAGGTTTAGCAGATCGTCTTCCGTGAGCGCGTCGGCGACCATGCCCGTAATGATTTCACCCGATTCGGTTTTCAGATCGAAATGACCGGATTCCAGGGTTACGCCGCGCAAGGTTCCGCACACCTGGATCGTCTCCTCGGTCATGTCTCGCTGCAATCCCTCGGCGGCCTTTTGGATTTGCCCGGCGGTGAGAGTGAGCGCGATCCGTTCGGAGAACGCCAGACGCAATTCGATGTCGTATTGCGCCAATGTCTTCAAGAATTGTTTGAGCGGAGGAAGCATCGATGTGGGAATCGGCCGAATGGCCTCGTCGAGAGATACGGAGTCGTTGCCTGCGACGCGCTCCAATGCCTCGGCCACGTTTACCAGCGAACTTGCGTGAATATCGAGTAGCGCGCCGTCTTCGGACGCTTGCGGTTCGAATCCCAAACCGAAGGAGCCTCGATGCGTACCCGTAAACAACAGAGCGGGAGCGGCCGCCCCGCGCGGGCGGCGTTGACGACCGGCCTTCCGCGCCGCTTCGCGCTCGTCGTGCAGCGCTTGTTCGATAAACATCTTCTCGTATTGGATCATGACTTCGCCGGCCAAAGCCGGACGAATCCCTTCCGACCCTCGCACGCCATCGCCTTCGAGAAAGAGGGCCGTGCGCGGGTGGTCTCTGTCTTTCGACGGAAATAAGCCTTCCTGGCTCTGAGTCGCTTGCAATTCCTTTTCAACATGAGCCAGACGCACCTTTAATTGGGGAATCATGACGGGATCATCCCCGGCACTCTCCAAGAGACGCCGTAATTCCAGGGCTTGTACTTTGAGAAAGGTTCGGTTCGTCATGGTTTGCTCCCCAAGCTGATGCGGGCCGCATCATCGTCGGCTTTATCCCGCAGATCCACCGCCAACATCCCTTTCCATAAACCGTCCCGGCGATGGGAAAATAGACCATACCAATATTGCGTCTGCTTCACCACACGAACGGAATCGGAACCAAGGGACACGAAGTAATGGTCTACAAAATATACAGATTTACTTTGGATCGGATCCCACACTTCTGGTTTGGTCACGAACGCCGCAGTGAGAGACGCCGGATCGGCTGGAGTGTCGGCGAAAGTGACGACATCCATATCCTGCGGATCGCGACCCTCTTGCGTCTCTATATCTTCCACGAAACTCCCATCGAGCCATTGAAAGCCACGAATCCCCAAGGAGAACAATTCGACCCGCAGGTTGAGGAAGCCTTCGAGGATTTGTTTGCGTTTCGCCGTCGTGGCGAAGCGCGCGCACAGTTCGGCGATGGTACAAGGATACGGCGACAAATCCGCAGGCAGCCGAGGATCGCCCCGATGCGGAGGAAGAATGTTCCGAACGACATCGAATGAGGGAATCGGCATGGGCGTTCCTTCTTCAATCCTTCCATTTTATCGAGCCGCCGTGGTCTAGGATACGGAGGAATGGAGCGCGGCGCTTCATGCCGCCGACAATCGAGCGCGCCGAGCGAAATTGCTCCGCATTCTCCTCGTGTATTTTCTGTGGAACCCGATAAGATCGTCGTCGTGTAGCTATCGGCGACAGTGACTGTAACGTCCGGTCAAACGATAGAACGCATCGAGCGATTCTATTCTTCCGTCGTTGACTTATGGGACATCACTTCGATGTAGGGATCTTTCTTCAGTACGCGGAGCGTTTTCGCCTTCGTTAAGGGCGAGGTCTCCGTCCCTTTGGCTCGAAAGGCCGTGCGCGTTCCAGAGACACCGGGTATGCGAACGAGCCTCGGTTTGGTCGTCTGGACGCCCTTTTGATCGTTGAGCTTTTCCCGGACATACTCGGCATCCGAGAGACCGCCATCGAGAAGAATCTCAACGGTGTTCCCCGCCCTTTCCCGCACTAGCTGAATGCGAATGGGCGTGCCGACGGATAGGTACTCCATCGGCGTCAAGGCAGCGATCATAACAACTCGACGGCGTTCTGGACGGGTCAGTGCATCGGGTCCGGTCTTCAACGCATCGTCGATCAACTCTTGACGGGCGAGTGAAGAAAGTTTTTGGAAGGTAGGAGACACAACGTGTCCCGAAATCCTCCCTTCTTCATCGAGTCGAACGTACTCGATCTCCAGAACGCGAGACAATGCCTTTACAATTTTGTCTTTGATTTCCACAGGACAACTCCTCGATCGACCACCGTCTCGGCGGCGTTCAGCAATTCCAAAGCATTCTTTTTCAACGGGTCGCCCTTAACCTTGCGGAGCCGACCTAGACCCGATAGAAGCGTTTTGACGCTTGCCTCCGAGGCGAAACGAAGATTATTATGCCACAACAGAACGATGTCATCGACGGCCCGGCGAATGATCGATCCGGAAGTGCGAATCTCCTGTTCGGAGGCTCGCCTTCGCCGCATGTATTCCTCATCGACCGTCAATATCCGACTCGCCTTCAGCAACTCCGATAGATCGTGCCGTCCTTCGAAGCTGGAATCCTCCGTCCAGCGGAATGCTCGCAACAGGCACTCTACCGCTAAACCGCCGCAATACATCGCAAGCGCGAAAGAGTTGCCTCCCCGATAAATCTTACGCGACTGTTCCATGCGTTCCAAACTTACTTGATAGTATTGATCCGCTCGAAATTGCATGAGATTCCTCCGAGCGCTCCTCTCTCCGCATCGTTAAAAATATCGAGGTGAGATTCTTCATCCCACGACGACGTTCACCAGTTTCCCCGGCACGACGATAACCTTGCGCACTTGCTTGCCTTCGATCGACGCTTTCACGCGCTCGTCGGACAGTGCAGTCTTCTCCAGTTCCGCTTTGTCGATCTCCGCGGGAACCGTCAGACGCAGACGCACTTTGCCGTTGATCTGCACCGGCACTTCGATTTCGTCGGCCTTCGTCAGGGCGGGATCGAACTTCGGCCACGGCTCATAAGCCAGCGATTCCTTATGGCCGAGCGCCTGCCATAGCTCCTCGGCCAAGTGCGGCGCGAACGGAGCGAGCAGCAGCACAAACGGTTCGAGGACGGTTCGAGGACGGAGCGATAGAGGAGTTAAGTGATTGGTAAACTCCATCATGGCGGCGATGGCGGTGTTGAATCGCATGAAGTCGAGATCTTCGGTGACGCGCTGAATGGTGATATGCAACATCCGCAATGTCTCTTTGTCTGGAGATGTGTCGCTCACCGCATCGGACAGCCGAACGTCGTCGGCCCGGTCGTCGATGAAGAGACGCCACACGCGGCCCAGAAAGCGATAAACACCCTCGACGCCGCGCATGCTCCACGGCTTGACCGCTTCCAACGGCCCCATGAACATCTCGTACAGTCGCAAACTGTCGGCCCCGTAGTCCGCCACCACATCGTCGGGGTTGATGACGTTGCCGCGCGCCTTCGACATCTTGTGGGCGCGGGCATCGACATCGACTTCCGGATGATCTTTCAAAACGAATCGATCGCCGCGCTTCTCGACTCGATCTTCGGTTAGATGCACCGCCGTTACCGAACTCGGCTTGGCAACACCCTTCAAATGCGTGGTAGCCGACAGCCAATCGTCGCCGTCCTTATAGCCGGTGAACTCCATCTCACCCAGAATCATGCCTTGATTGACCAATCGCTGAAATGGTTCCGGTGTGTGGACGTGGCCGCGATCGAAGAGAACCTTGTGCCAAAAGCGCGAGTACAGCAAGTGCAGCACAGCATGTTCCGCCCCGCCGACATAGAGATCGACCGGCATCCAATAATTCTCTTTTTGTGGATCGCAAAAGACTTTATCATTCTTCGGATCGAGATAGCGCAGGAAGTACCAGCACGAACCGGCCCATTGCGGCATGGTGTTCGTCTCGCGCCGATAGCGTTTGCCGTCGCGGGTCACATACAGCCAATCTTTCGCTTTGCTCAAGGGCGGCTCGGCCTTGCCGGACGGTTTGTAATCTTCGAGATCGGGCAGACGCAACGGCAACTCATCCGGCGACAGCGGTTCCATTACGCCGGTAGGATTGCCCTGGTCGTCGATCTCGTGCAGGATGGGGAACGGCTCGCCCCAGTAGCGTTGCCGGCTGAACAGCCAATCGCGCAGCTTGTAATTGATGCGACGGCAGCCCTGGCCGTGTTCTTCCAGCCAAGCGGTGATGCGTCGCTTAAAATCGGCCGTCGGCAAGCCATCGAAAGAGCCAGAATTGATGGCAATGCCGTCATCAACGAAGGCTGACTTCAGCCGATACAGGGTGGATGGAACCCCCAACTGCGAAAAGTGTGATTGATTCAAATACCCGAGCGATCCCTTACTCAGGACAAACATCGCTCCACTCGGGTCCCAAAGAATTTGAATCCTCGTTTCAGCATGCGGCCATGTCTGGATTCGTTCTAACAACTCACCCGATTTCACCAGCGAATGCTCAGCTGGAATGTGGAACAGGAATTGGTACTCGCCCTTCAGATAATGATTCAGCCAGACTTCCTGGATCTTTGTTCCCTTGATGTTAGGGACAACTACCGTCCGAATTTCCAAGTTAAATTCCTTGGCGAACTCGAAGTCACGCTCATCGTGCGCCGGCACGGCCATGATCGCGCCGGTGCCGTAGGTGGCCAACACATAATCGGCGATCCAGATGGGGATCTTCTCCTGATTCACCGGATTGATGGCATAGGCACCGGTGAAGACCCCGGTTTTTTTCTTGGCCAGTTCGGTGCGCTCCAGATCACTCTTGCGCGCGGCCTCGGCGCGATACTCTTGCACGGCGGCGCGCTGTTCCGGCGTGGTGATGGTTTCGACCAAGGAATGCTCCGGCGCAAGCACCATGTAGGTCGCGCCGAACAGCGTATCGGGTCTGGTCGTGAAGACACGAATGGCGGTCCCCTCGCTCGCGCTCGGGGCTTGTAGCGCGAAATCGACTTCCGCGCCTTCGCTTTTGCCGATCCAATCGCGCTGCATCTTCTTGATCGAATCCGACCAATCGAGATTCTCTAAATCGTCGATAAGGCGTTCGGCATAGGCGGTGATGCGCAGAAGCCATTGACGCAGCGGCATACGCACGACGGGATGGCCGCCGCGCTCCGATTTGCCGTCGATCACTTCCTCGTTGGCCAATACGGTCCCCAGCGCCTCGCACCAGTTGACCGGCACCTCGGCCTGGTAGGCCAAACGCTTGCTATCGCGGTAGGCGCGCACGGCGGTATCGCCCTGCTGTTTCACCTCCGGCGGAATCGGCAGTTCGGCGATGGGACGGCCGCGCTTCTGCTCGGCGTCGTACCAAGTATCGAACAGTTGCAGAAAAATCCACTGGGTCCAGCGGAAATAGGCTGGGTCGGTGGTATCGACTTCACGGTCCCAATCGTAGCTGAAGCCGAGCATTTGAATCTGCCGGCGAAATGTGGCGATGTTCTCCTGAGTGTTTACACTCGGATGAATGCCGGTCTTGACGGCGTGTTGCTCGGCGGGCAGACCGAATGCGTCCCAGCCCATCGGATGCAGCACGTTGAAGCCATTCATTCGTTTGTAGCGAGCCAAGATGTCGGTGGCCGTGTATCCTTCGGGATGGCCGACGTGCAGGCCGGCTCCACTGGGATAGGGGAACATATCGAGAATGTAAAACTTCGGCTTTTCGCCACCGTCGAGAGTGCGGAACGTCTTGTTCGTCAGCCAATACTCTTGCCAACGCCGCTCGATTACCTTCGGATTGTAACTCGGCATGTTCGCTCGTCCACCGCTGCTATTGTTGGTCCCACGTCCCGCACGGAGAGGTCCATTCGGACGCTCCGCGTCTTCTCTCCCGCCGCGTGGCGGCATGGCGTGCATTCCCGCGCCAAGCGCGGGAACGAAGGGTCGTTATTCTATGAATCTTCGGTGCCGGCATCTGTTCCGACGGGAGCGACCGGGAAATGAAACGATCAATCGCGGAAGGTTTGCGCTGGCCGGCGTCGTTCGTTCTCCCAAGCCATCTGTCGGCGCGGACGCACCCAGCCGATAGACACCGGTCCTGGCCTTTGGTTCGTTGTGAACTCAAGTGAATCGGGGAGCGCGGCGAGGAACTCCTCGCGCGCCCTGCCAGGTTTGATTAACACCAGTGTTCGCGGTTGCCTTTGCAGATCGGCAAGCAGTTGCTCGAGCCGATCGCGCGTGTAAACGCGGACGTTGGCTTGGGGCAAATAGAATCCGACCGAATCCCAGCGCTGAGGATAACAGGCGATGTGCAGATCGTTCGACTCGGCCAGGGCGGCATCCGCGCGCAGCGGATCTCGAAGGGCGAATTGACGATTGTACTCCGGCTGCAAGAAGTAGACGCCGAGCGCGACCACCGCGAATACCACGGCGCTGCATACGCCCCAAGAGACAAAACGATGGCGTAGCAGAACCAGAGCGACCAACGCCGATGCCCCCAGCGCGATTGTCGTCCCAGACTGGAGCAGGTGTTTGTAGCCTGCGAGCGCCACCGTGCCAAGTGCCAAGGCAACGGTTAGAAACGCCGCATGACCCGCCAAGCGCGATCGCCACTTCCACAACGGCGAAAGGCTCACTCGGCCTTCCGTTCTTCCGCCCGGTACGAGGACGTTGACGTAGCAGCCCAACGCCAGGGCCAACGGCGGCAGCGCGGGTAGGATGTACGCCGGACGTTTGCAACCCGATGCGGAGAAGAAGAAGATACATAAAAGAGATGCCAAGAGGAAGAATCCCAGCGCCGGGGGACGGCGCTGCGCGGCGCGCAGCGGACGGCGAGCGAGATAGCGGACGAAACCGGGCAAGAGCAGCGTCCAAGGCAACATACCGGCCAGCAATCCAGGGAGATAGAACCACGCGGGTTTTTCGTGATCGAACGGCATCAGAAAGCGTTCGATATGATGCCGCCAAAAGAACGAGTAAGCGAAATCGGGTTCGCGCAACGCGACGGCAACGTACCACGGCGCGGCCAAGGCCGTGGACAAGCCGACAAATTGCGGCCAATCGCGCGGCGTCGTCTCGGCTCGGCGGCGATCCAAGAACAGAAAGAGACCCAACGGCGCGAGGATCAACACCAGCGCCACCGGCCCCTTGGTCAGTAAGCCCAGGCCGCAGGCAAGCGCCGCCGCCAGCCACCAACCGCGCCGCAGTCGGGATCGATCCATCAACGCCGTGTGCGACGCGGCCAACGCCGCCGTCACCCAGAGACAGAGCAGGCTATCCATATTGAGCATGCGCTGGCGATAGACGAAGCCGGCCGACAAACACAGCAGGAGTGCCCCGCACAGGCCGACGCGCTCGCCGACAACGCGCCGTCCCCACAGATAGGTCAGCAACACCGTCAGCGCGCCGGCGATTCCCGGAATTAGCCGCGCCGCCCAATCGTGGACGCCGAAGATCGAATAACTGCCCATGACCAGCCAGTACAACAACGGCGGCTTGTCGAGGTACGGTTCGCCGTGCAGCACCGGTACAAGCAAGCGTCCCTCGGCCAGCATTTGCCGCGGTATCTCAGCGTAGCGCGGCTCTTGCGGTTCCAGTAGGGGTGCGCGCAGTTGCAGAAAGAATAAGAGGATCGCCGCGAAGACCACGAGTGCTAAACCGAGGTGTCGCGACAACTTTGCTTCGGTCCATGTTTGTTGGCGAGGCGATGGCGTCGGATCGCCGAGTTGAGGCTTCCCGGCAAATACGACGCGCGACCACCAGAACGGCAAGAGCGTCGTGGCAATGCGCGGCACTTCGAGCATCGACACCTTACTTTTGCCTTTGAGGCGCGGACGATGGCGGACGCCGACTTCCACTACCCCCAAGCCGCGTTGGCGCGCCTTGGTCAGCATTTCGGCGTTGACGAAAAAAGTGTTCGTTTCCGGGAGCAACTCGGGCAAGGCCTCGCGCTGAAAGACCTTCAAGGCGCAATCGCAGTCTCGGACCTGCGTGCCGAGTAGAGCCGAGGTCAGCAGGTTGTAACCGCGCGAGAGAAAACGGCGTCGCCAAGAGTCTTGCCGATCCTGCCGCCAACCGACGACGACCGGGTATATGTCGGACAGAGGCAGCATGTGGGCGAGATCTTCGAGATGGAATTGACAGTCGGCGTCGGTAAACGCCACGCGCTCGAAGCGCGCCGCGGCGAAGCCGGTGCGCAGCGCCGCTCCGTAGCCGCGATTGCCTTCGTGGCACAACAGTCGAACCTGCGGTATATGCCTGGCAAGGTCGGCGACGATGGCGGCGGTGTCGTCGTCGCTGCCGTCGTCGACCACCAACACCTCAAACTCGCGGGTACAACCGGCCAACGCCGCGCACGCTTCGAGAACGGCCTGGCGAATTCCGGCATCTTCGTTGTAGGCGGGGATTACCAACGAGAGACGCCAGGTACGTTGGAGCGGAGTGAAGGCTCGCGCTTGCGATGGAGATGACACGGCTAACATTGCGGATCGACCGTCCACGATTGGCCCTCCCTAAGAGCGGACGAGGGGACGGTCGAAGAAAGTCGCACAATAGCCGAAGACTGTCAAGATGAGGCGGCGCGTTGAGCAGGGCATTCTCGCCAAGCCGAACGCGCCGCGTCGAGGAGATAATGAGCGCGTTCTAAAGAGCCTTTTTCCCGTTGAATCCTCCCATGCCTTTACCGGCAAAGCCACCGCCCATGCCGCCCATCATCATGCCGCCCATACCCATGCCGCTCATGCCGCCCATACCCATGCCGCCCATGCCGCCCATGCCGCCCATACCCATGCCGCCCATACCCATGCCGTTCATGCCGCCCATGCCCATCATGCCGCCCATGCCCATCATGCCGCCTCGCATGCCTCCCATACCCATCATGCCGCCGCTCATACCCATCATGCCGCCGCTCATACCCATCATGCCGCCGCTCATACCCATCATGCCGCCACCACCCATCATGCCGCCACCGCTACTTGCTTGCATGATCTGTTGCTGCGCCATGGAGACGGCTTGGGAGAAGTTCGGATTGGGCAACATGGGAGCGATGGTGGCTCGTTGTGCCCTCGACGAACTGGGTTGAGACAGCAGAAGAACCGCGGCGCAGAAGACCGCCAAGTAACCTACTTTCAACCATCGAAGGGAAATCCGCATGAAACCTCCAAGGTGCAAGATTGAGAGACTCGCGGACACACGCTCCGATACCCGAGGCACGAGTGACGCCTCGGCTGCGGAGTATCGCAGGGCCGCGCACCGCGTTCGCAAGAATGAAACACTTCCGATGAAACATCCAAATCCGCGGAACTCGCAGCCGACAGAGAGGGAAAGGCGCGTTGGCGACGGGCTCGAGCAATCCAAAGAACGAGACAGCCTTCCACGACGGGGAAGTTTCAACAAACAGACGTGTTGATTCCTTTCGATTCGGTGAAAGGGAAACCGACCGCGTTACAACGCAGTCGTGGTAACAATCCAAGCATTATGGATCGACGGAGAGCGCGTTGTCAAGGAATTAACGAACGTTTTTTCTCGTTTTCATGTTTCCGCGGCCGAGAGCGAGCCGCGCCGGTATTCCGGCGGCGAAGCGCGCGGATCGGGTTGACAGCGAAAAAAAGGAAGGTTAGTCTCCCATCCACCGTCCGTCGGATGGGATTCGCCTCCGAAGTATTCTCGTCGTGTTGAAGCGCAAACGGATTCGCCGATTCTCCGGGAGTGGAGATGGACTACCACGAGCAGATTCCAGGCTGGTTCGATTTCGCCGACATCTACGATCATCTCGTCGAACGCGCCGGAGAGGGCGCGATCTTCGTCGAGGTCGGTGCCTATCTCGGACGTTCGAGCATCTATTTGGCCTCGCGCATCAAGCGCTCGGGCAAAAGGATTCGACTTTACGTCGTCGATCTTTGGGACGGCTGGGTATACAGCGCGTGCCATTCGGATGCGTCGCTGTCGCAAGCCAAGGACGTGTATGGAGAATTCGTCCGCAATGCGCGCCGCGCTCAAGTTGAAGATATAATCCATCCCTTGAGAATGTCTTCGGAGCGCGCGGCCGACCTATTCGAGGACGGCACGATCGATTTCGTCTTTCTCGACGCCGATCGCGCCTATCCCGCGGTTCGGCGCGATTTGCAGGCGTGGTTCCCGAAGGTGAAGCGGCGCGGCGTACTCGGCGGCCACGATTACACGAACGCCGACTGTCCCGACGTTCGCCGGGCCGTCGATGCGTTCTTTCAAGATCAGGCGTTGACGCTCCAGGTTCATGGCACGTCGTATCTCGCCGTCAAACCCAGTCCGCGCTGGCTCAATGCCTCGTCTCGCGCCCGCCAACGACTCGTTCCGGTCTGAGCGCAAATCGAGTTTCATCGCCTCGACGCTGCCAGACGCGCACGCGGCAGCCGATGTGCGGCAAGGCTCGTTCCGACACCACGCGAAAGAGGTTTTGGCGCGCCAGCTCTTCCAATAATTCGGCATGGAGGACGCACTCCGGCCCGGAGTCTACTCCCGGACGAGGAATCGTCGTCTCGCAAGAAACGACGGTATCGCAAGGCGCGTTTTGCAGCCAAGCGGCAAAAGCACGTCGATTCGCCTCGCCGGGCGCGCCAAAACCGTACCAACGCTGTTCCAGACGGTCGAAATTGCCGAAACGCTGGAGCCACGTCCATTGCACCATCGGTTTGAGCGGCAGGGTGGTCAGCAGCAGCGCGCGCCTCGTGCCGTCCACCCGCGGCAGATACGCATCGGTAACATCGAGCATCGAGGGAAACTCGGTGTGCGCCCCGCCTTCCATCGTTTTGGCCGCGGCGAACGGAGCGGGATACTGCATCCAGACGGCGGCTCCGACGACCCCTCCAGCCAGCCACGGACGCAACCGTGGCACGCGCGCCGTACCTCGGCCATAAACCAGCGCCGCTGCTCCGAGTCCGGCCACCACCCACACGGCGGGCATCCACGAGTGCATCATGCGGCTCTTATGATTGGGATGCGTCGGCGTCAGCAAGGACGACAGCAGAACGAGGGCGAGGATCGCCACCCCACCCGGACGCAACCGCCGCCACGCCAGCAAGCCGACCGCGCACAAGACGACCGCCACCAGCGCGCAGGCCGGAGTCCAATGATAATCTTGCACCATCCACGTCGCATAATCGCGGAAGCCGCCGAGTATATCCATCGGCTGCTTGGGCGATCGATCGGCGAAGCTCAAATACCAGACGAAGTAGCTCGGACGCTTGGGCAACAAAAACCAGATCGACAACGGACGGAGAAGCCAGAGAACGATCTGCCGCCAGCGCTCGTCCAGTCGATCCGTCTGTGCGTGCCCCGTCTGCCGCCACCACCACGCCACGCGCAGAAACACCAAAACGTAGGCGACATGGAACAAATTGTGGGGCGGATACAGCGATAGAGAATATCCGAATATCTCGATGGGTCGTTCGCCGCGCAGTAGAACGCCGACGCTCAGCATCAGAACCGCTCCGGCGAAGAGGACGATGGGATGCCGAGTCTGCGCCGCCAGCCAACGCTTCCAGTCCGTGCCCCGAAGAACCTCGACAAACGCGCGGAGATAAGTTCGCGCTCGCGTCATCGTTTCGGCAGCCAGAAGCGAGACGACCACGAGGAACCAATAGTTGTACTTTTCCAGAAACAACAGCAACAGCGACAGCGCAAGCCATCGAGCTTTCGCGCGCTCGCCCGCATAGCCCTGCACGGTGAGCAAATAACAGTAGAGAACGAGCAGCGACAAAGCCGCGCCGAGGCTCTCCAGCATGATGTCGGCGGCGTAGGCGCGTCCCGCGGGACTGGCGATCGCAAACAGCGAGGCCAGCAGACCGGCCAGCGTTCCGCCGCGCGGCGCGGCGCGGCGCGCCACCAGGAAGACGAGGAGTACCGTGGCGAGCCATCCCGCCAGACTCGGCAGCACGGCCAAGCGAGGATCGCGCCCTCCCGCCAACTGAACCGCCGCAGCCGCCATGCCATGAAGCGGAGGCCAAATCTTGGCGTCCGCGATGTCGTGAAGAAACGAAAGCACCCGTCCTTCGCCGAGGTTGGTCGCCAATTTCAAACTGTATAGGTAGTGGGCGCTCCGGTCGTGGTAGGGGTTGTACCACAGCGCGCGCTCGACGCCCAGAAAGCGCGCATAAAGACAACCCGCCAAGACAACGGTGAAAAGCAAGAGGAATGAAGGAACCAACCGAGCCGCGCGCGCATGGTTCGGCTCGTCGAGCGGCTTTCGCCCTGCGGGCCGAAAATATCCGCGCGACCGAGTCTGAAGGGAAGTCGGCATCGGAGAATCCTTTCCTCACCGCGAGACGGCACGCCATGCAACGCGGCCAAATGGTAATGCACGGTTCGCGCGGCGGTCAAGGCGGATCGACGGCGGGCGACTCCGATTGACACCAATCGAGCGCTCGCTAACATCTCCCCCTCTTCGTTGCCATCGCACCGCTGCCCTCTCCCATCCGATGTGAGGACGAACCGATGGTACGTTTCTGGTTTCCGCTCGCGCTGTTGGCCGGATCGTGTGCAAACGAGGCGAACGCACAGTCGATTCGAGAATTGAACGGCCATCGCGCCGCCGTGTACGCCGTGGCGGTTCGCCCCGATGGCGAGCAAATGGCCTCGGCGAGCTTCGACCGCACCATCGGGATTTGGAATACCCAGACCGGACGGATCGTGAAGACGTTCGCCGGACATCGGGACAAGGTGTTGGCGTTGGCCTACAGCGCCGATGGCAGCCAACTCGCCTCGGCGGGACTCGATGGCACGATTCGTCTTTGGGACGCTGCCACGGGAGAAGTCCGCGCCCGGTTGACGGGACGCAACGGTTGCGTGCAGGGCATCTCCTTTCTGCCCGACGGTCGGCGCTTGATCGCTTGCGGCGAAGCCGGCGTCGCCGAGATCTGGAAAATGGCCGAGGGCGTGGTGGAGCGAACGATTCGCATCGAACCGGAGGGGATGCCGCTGTACGCCGTCGCCGCGTCGCCGGATGGAAAGTCGATCGCCTTGGCCGGGTTGGATGGCCGCATTCGGCTGTATCATCCGTCCACCGGCCGGTTGCAGCGCGCGTTCGAGGGACACGACGGCGCGGTTTACAGTCTGTCGTTTTCGCCGGATGGCGAGAGTCTTCTCTCCGGCTCCATCGATCGAACGCTCCGCCGTTGGCGCGTCGCCGACGGCAAGCCGATCCATTGCCTCGATGGACACAAAGGAGCAATCTATCAGGCGGCCTTCAATCCCGATGGTCGGCGCATGGTCTCGGCGGGAACCGATGGGGAGGTCATCGTCTGGGATTCCGGCAATGGTTCCGTCCTCCACCGCCATCGTTTTCCCTGCAAGACGCTTTGCACCGCCTTCACGCCGGATGGTCGACACATTGCGGCAGGCGGTGGAAAATCGGCGTTCTACCTCATGGATCTCCCGCGCCACGTCCGCTAGTGCCTCCTCAAGTCTTGATTTTGGGGTAGAGCCGTTTCAGTTTCACGCGGGCATTCTCGATGCGGAATTGCCAGTCCACGCCCCTTTGTTTTGCGTTCGTTTTGTCGGACC
>JAJXWW010000213.1 GCA_021781415.1 Planctomycetota bacterium | reverse complement strand
ATTCGCGCAGCTCCCTTGGTACCGTTCCCACTCGGTGCGCGGCGTCGGTTCGCTCTTTGGAGTCGCCGGCGCAGCGTTCGCCCAACCCCCACGCGAACAGGAGAAGGACGAGGACGAAGAGACGAGGTTTGCGCAGCACGATGGTGGTCTCCCTTCTGGTTGCTCGGAAGGACCGAAAGGCCAACTTCCACGCACATTATTTCCTCCGATCCTTTCGACGTCAATTCGCTATTCCACGGAATCGCTTCAATCGCTTCAATTGCACGCCTGTCGAGGCTTGAGAAGATGCAATCGGAGCGAGGCGCGGATGCGAGAGTCGATCCATTTCGTATAGGATGGTGTGTTCGATCTTTTCGGGTTAGGCTTTCCGCTACCCGACCCGCGAAACGAGGCCGACGTTATGACGCCGATGCGATGGTCGATTGTCTGCGGTATGCTGGCGGGAATCTTCTGCGCCGGTTGCCAACCGCCGGAACGTCCCATGCGCAACGTGGTGATTACCGGCTCGACGGGCATGATGCCGCTGTTGCGCGACATCGGCAAACGGTTCGAAGCCGATCGCCCCGATGTTCGCGTGGACGTTCAGGGGAACGGATCGGCACACGGCATCACCGACACGCGCCTCGGCCTGTCGGACATCGGCATGGTGGCGCGGTCGCTGAAGCCGAACGAGGCGGTGCTGCACGCCACGCCCATCGCCTACGACGCGGTCTGTATTCTCGTCCATCGTTCCAATACGGTCCCCGCGCTCAGCGACGATCGGATCGTTCGCATTTACACGCGCGGCATCACCAATTGGAAGGAGGTCGGCGGACCCGATTTGCCCATCGTGCTGATTCACATGGCCGATGGCCGTTCCCTGCTGGAGTTGTTTCTCGACCATTTCAAATTGCGATCCACCCAGGTACGCGGCGACGCCATCATCCGAGACAGCGAGCAAGGCATCCAGGCCGTCGCCAGCCGACCTGGAGCGATAGGCTATGTCTCGTGCAGCCATGCGCAGACGGTGGCCACGACGACCCCCGTTCGTGTCCTACCCTCGGAGGGCATCGTGGCAACGGCCGAAAATATCCGCGACGGAACCTATCCTCTCTCGCGCCCTCTCCAATTGGTCACGCGCGAAAAGCCGAAGGGACTGACCGCCGAGTTCATCGACTTTGCCCGCTCCAACGCTGTCCTCGATTTGATCGAAAAGCATCATTTCGTCTCGCTTCAGAAGTGAGCGTTCGTCCCCAGCAATTTCGCGCGAATCGTCTTCCAAAAGGCGACGGGCCTCTCCTTCTACCCGTCGCTCCAGCTGGCATGTCAAGCGATCGCGCCTTGACAAATCGACACGAAGGCGATGAACTGAGCGCTCGACCCGATGACGAAAGGGATTTCGTATATGCACACTCCGCATCGACTCGCCGTCGAACAGTCGTTCCACGATCGACAAGCTCAAGAGCGTTCTTCCTCTTTTGACGATCTCAAAAAACTTTATTTCACGGACGATTTCTATCTCGATCACGAGACGTGGATTCGTCCGGCTATGTCTCGGCTCGGCGAGGTGTCCGGCTTGCCGGTCCTCGACTACGGTTGCGGCCACGGCATGGCGGCGGTGGTGCTGGCGCGGCACGGCGCGCGGGTGACGGCATTCGATTTGTCGCCGGGCTATCTGCACGAAGCGAAACGACGCGCCCAATACAATGGAGCGGCCATCGAGTTCGTCCATGCCGACGCCGAACGCTTGCCCTTTGCCCATGCGCGCTTCGCGCGGGTGTGGGGCAACGCCATTTTGCATCATCTCGATATGGGCCGCGCTGCCCGTGAGCTGCATCGCGTCTTGATGCCGGGCGGCATCGCCGTCTTTTGCGAACCGTGCGGCGAAAATGTGCTATTGTCGTGGGCGCGCCGGCGCTTGCCGTATGCCGGCAAGGAACGCACTCCCGACGAACACCCGTTGTGCCGCCGTCATTTGGCCGCTCTGCGCGAGGTGTTTCCGGCGCTGGAAATCGAAGGCTATCAATTGTTGTCGATGGCGCGGCGCGTGCTGCGTCCGGGCCGTTTGGTATCCGGGCTGGAATGGTGCGATGCGAGGCTGCTCCGCTGGTCGCCGTCCCTCTCGCGCTTCTGCCGCTATGTCGTTCTGACGTTACGAAAACCGGCTTGAGCGATCGAACCGTCCTCCCGCCTCGACTTTGCGCCGTGTTGTCGCAGTCCCACTGGACGAAGGGGCATTCTCTCGCTACAATTCTAATAGAAACCTTGCCTCAAAGTGCGCCGTCCCTCCTTCCCGACAATGCCGACCTGAGAGAGATTCCACCCATGCGAAGGAAGTCCCTCGTCGCAATCGTAGCCGCGATCCTCTCGACAGTTCGCCTCTCTGCCGCGACGCCGAAACCCGTCGATTTCAGCCGCGAAATTCAACCCATTCTCGCGTCTCACTGCTATAACTGCCACGGGCCGGACGAGGGCAAACGCAAGGCCAATCTGCGGCTCGACCGGCGCGACGGAGCAATCAAGAAAGCCGTGAAACCGGGCGACGCCACCCATAGCCCGCTCATCGACCGCGTCTCCAGCAGCGATGGCGAGGAGAGCATGCCGCCGCCGGACAGCAAAAAAGAACGACTCACTCCGGATCAGATCCAGCTGCTGCGCCGCTGGATCGACGAAGGAGCGAAGTACGACATCCACTGGAGCTACGTCAAGCCAACGCGGCCCGCCCTGCCTCCGGTGAAGAACAAGGCGTGGGTCCACAACGCCGTCGATGCCTTCGTTGCCGCCGAACAGGAGGCGAATGGGCTTGCTCCCGCGCCCGAGGCCGACCGGATCACCCTCATTCGCCGCCTGTCGTTCGACCTGATTGGCCTGCCCCCGACTCCCCAAGAAGTCGATGCCTTTGTCGGCGACAAGTCTCCCGACGCCTACGAGAAGCTCGTGGATCGACTGTTGGCCTCCACGCCATACGGCGAGCGCATGGCGATGTTTTGGCTCGATGCCGTTCGCTATGCGGACACGGCGGGCTATCACAGCGATAATCACCGCGATGTGTGGCTATTCCGCGATTACGTCATCTCCGCCTTCAACGCGAATAAACGGTTCGACCAGTTCACAATGGAACAGCTGGCCGGCGATCTGCTGCCCAATGCAACCGCCGAGCAACGGATCGCATCGGGATACAACCGATTGCTTCAGACGACGGAAGAGGGGGGCGCTCAGGCTAAGGAATATACGGCGAAATATGCCGCCGATCGGGTACGCAACGCTTCGACGGTGTGGATGGCCAGTACGATGGGCTGTTGCGAGTGTCACAACCACAAGTTCGATCCCTTCACGACCAAGGACTTCTACAGTTTCAGCGCCTTCTTCGCGGACATTCAAGAAAAGGCAGTCGGACGGCAAGATCAGACGCCGATGCTGCCTCCCGAAGCGGCAGCGCGCGTCAAGCTGTTCGACGAACAACTCGCCTCCCTTCGGTCAACGCTGAATAAGCCGTCCGTCGAGTTGGATAACCTTCAAGCCGAATGGGAGAAGAAGACCCGCGCCGAGGGAGGTAAGGGTTTGCCCAAGCCGGTCGCCGTCGCCCTAGCCGTCGATCCGGCCAAGCGTTCGCCGAATCAGAAGCAAGCCCTCAGCAATCACTATCGCGGCATCGCGCCGGAGTTGGAAGCGATTCGCAAGGCCACGGCGGATGTGCAGCGGCAGCGCGACGCAATCCTAAAGAACGTCCCAACGACCTTGGTATCAACCTCGGTCGCGCCGCGCGTGGTCCGCATCCTTCCTCGCGGCAATTGGCTCGACGACTCCGGCGAAGTCGTGCAGCCAGCCGTGCCAGGCTTCCTTCCCTCGCTCGATGCCAAGATCCAACGTGCCTCGCGTCTCGACCTTGCGAAATGGATCGTCTCGGCGGACAACCCGCTGACGGCGCGCGTCTTTGTGAATCGCGTCTGGAAAATCTGCTTCGGTCAGGGGATCGTCAAGTCGCAGGACGATTTCGGCGTCCAGGGAACGCTGCCGACGCATCCACGGTTGCTCGATTGGCTGGCCGTCGAGTTCGTCGAGAAGGGTTGGGTTGTCAAGCATCTTGTGAAACTTCTTGTGATGTCGAACACCTATCGACAATCCTCGGCGGCATCGAAGCAGATGCGCGAGAGGGATCCGGCGAATGTCTGGCTGACACGGCAAGGGCGCTTTCGTCTCGACGCCGAGATGGTGCGCGACAATGCCTTGGAAGTAAGCGGTCTCCTTTCGCACAAGGTCGGCGGGCCGAGCGTGAAGCCGTATCAGCCGGCCGGCTATTGGTCGTTTCTGAATTTCCCGAGGCGCGAGTGGCAGGCGGACCAAGGGGAAAGTCTCTATCGCCGAGGACTTTATACCTACTGGTGCCGGACCTTTCTCCACCCAAGCCTGCTGGCTTTCGACGCGCCGACGCGCGAGGAATGCACCGTGGAGCGCGCGCGTTCCAGCACGCCGCTTCAGGCATTGGTACTCTTGAACGATCCGATCTACGTCGAGGCGGCCCGCGTCTTTGCCGAACGAATCGTCAAGGAAGGCGGTGCGGACACCGCTGCGCGGCTCCACTGGGCCTATCGTCGCGCGGTATCCCGCAGCGCCAATCCCGTGGAAGTCAAGCTGCTAACGGACCTCTACCGAAAGCACTTGACCGCGTTCCGAACGGACTTGGCGAGTGCCAAGAAAGCGGTGGCAATCGGTCAGTCGCCGCTGCCCAAGGACATGGATCCCGCCGAACTCGCCGCGTGGACCTCGGTGGCCCGCGCCATATTGAATTTGCACGAGACGATCACCAGGAATTAGCGTTGTGGCTTCGAGCGCGTTCCCCTTCGGGTCGCGGCTAATCGGCTCCATCGCGAGGGATAAAAGCCATGAACTCCTTTGCCGACCGCGTCAATCGCCGTGCTTTCCTCGGCCAGTCCGCTTGCGGGCTTGGCTCTCTCGCGCTGGCTTCCCTCCTCGATCCAGGGCTACTGCGCGGAGGAGACGGCGGCAAAGTGCAGCGCTGGAAGGGGGTTATCAATCCGCTGCATCGCGCGCCGAAGGTCAAGCGCGTCATCTGGCTGTACATGGCCGGTGGTCCCTCGCATCTGGAGACGTTCGACTACAAGCCGACCTTGGCCAAGATGAGCGGTAAGCCGATGCCCGAATCGATTACCAAAGGCCAGCCGATCGCTCAGCTCCAAGGCGCGAAGCTCAACTGCCTCGCGCCGCAACACGACTTCAAGAAATGTGGAAAATCGGGACAGGAAATATCCTCGATCTTCCCTCGATTGGCCGAGGTCGCCGACGATCTCGCCATCGTTCGCTCGCTGCACACGAACGCGATCAATCACGATCCTGCCCACACGCTGATGAATACCGGTACGACGATTTCGGGCCGTCCCAGCGCCGGTTCGTGGGTGTGGTACGGCCTCGGCAGCGATTGTGAGAATCTTCCCGGCTTCATCGTCCTGACCTCGACGGGGGCTTCGGGACAGCAACAGCCCATCGCTCAACGGCAGTGGCACAGCGGCTTTCTACCCGGCAGTTTCCAAGGAGTACACTTTCACAGCAAAGGCGATCCGGTTCTCTACGTCAAAAGCCCCGACGGTGTTTCTGCCGACAAACAGCGCGACATCGTC
The DNA here is from genome assembly GCA_021781415.1 of Planctomycetota bacterium. GTDB lineage: Bacteria > Planctomycetota > Planctomycetia > Gemmatales > Gemmataceae > JAJPHU01. The sequence goes on along the minus strand of JAJXWW010000213.1, from coordinate 16,657 downwards.
GATGCCTCCCAGACCTTGAACCAACTCTTCAACGAGCGCGTCGACGATCCGGAGATTGCCACGCGAATCAGCCAATACGAAATGGCTTTCCGAATGCAGTCGAGCGTACCGGGTTTGATGGACCTTTCGAGCGAATCGAAAGAGACGCTCGACTTGTACGGAACCAAGGGAGGGGACGGGTCGTTCGCGGCCAACTGCCTTCTGGCCCGACGCCTCGCCGAACGCGGAGTCCGCTTCATTCAACTCTATCACCGCGACTGGGATCATCACGGCGGAATCAAGAACGACATTCAGAAAGTGGCCAAGGAAGTGGACCAAGCGATGGCGGCGCTACTGAAAGATCTGAAGCGGCGCGGCCTGCTCGACTCGACACTGGTGATCTGGGGCGGCGAGTTTGGCCGCACCCCGATGGCGCAGGGCAATGGCCGCGACCATCACATCAAGGGTTTCTCCATGTGGCTGGCGGGCGGCGGCATCAAGGGAGGCGTCACCTATGGGGCCACCGACGAATTCGGCTACAACGCCGTCGAGAAGGTCACCCACGTCAACGACTTGCACGCCACGATGCTCCATCTCCTGGGCATCGACCACGAGCGACTGACGTTCCCTACCCAAGGGCGAAACTTCCGCCTTACCGATGTGGCGGGGAAAGTTATCGAGGGCGTACTAGCATGATGTCCCATCCGCCGGAGGAGATGCCCGGTCGTCGCCGAAGATTTCGAGCGCGCGGGATGTCACGGCGATCCCAATGAAGGGAAGGCGAGTTGTCTTCCCCCTTCCATCGCATCTCTGCTCCGGTTACACTCATTTCATTGGGAGCGAGCGCTGCTTCTGGATGGACCATACCGACGAAAAGGGTTGCCCCATGCCGTATTCCGCCGACATCAATCGAACCAACCCAACTTGTTTTATCTTTCTCGTCGATCAGTCCAGTTCGATGTTGGAGCCATTCGGCGGGCAAGTCGAGAAACAGAAGGCCGAAGGTGTGGCCGACGCCATCAATCGGTTGTTGCAGAATCTGATCCTCAAATGTGCCAAGGCGGATGGCATCCGCGATTACTTCTACGTCGGCGTCATCGGCTACGGCGGTCGCGTTTTCTCGGCCTTGGGCGGTGGATTGGCGGGACAAACACTCGTGCCCATTAGCGCCATCGCCAACAATCCGCTGCGCGTCGAACAGCGGACTCGCAAGGTAGACGATGGTGCGGGCGGCATCTTCGAACAGAAGTTCAAATTTCCCATTTGGGTCGAATCCAAGGCGAACGGACGAACGCCGATGTGCGAAGCACTCAAGACGGCCAAACAGTATCTGCAGGTCTTTCTCGGTCGATTCGCCAGCTGCTATCCGCCTTTGGTCGTTAACATCACCGACGGCATGGCCACCGACGGCGACCCGCGCGCCGATGCTCAGGCGCTCCGCGAGTTGTCCAGCACCGACGGCAACGCCCTGTTGTTCAATGCGCACATTTCGGTGACGAATGCGTTGCCGATCGAGTTTCCCTCGGCGGAGGAGCATCTGCCAGACAACTTCGCCAAGCTCTTATTTCGCATGTCGAGTAAACTGCCGCCGCGTCTCTTCGAGTCCGCTCGCGCCGATAAGTTTCCGGTTCAGCCCGAGGCGCGCGGCTTCGTCTTCAATGCCGACTTGGTGTCGGTCATTCGCTTTCTCGACATCGGCACCCGTGTCGCCCAAACTGTGCGGTAAAACATGGCCAGAAGAATCACCTCGCCGCGATGGCACGCTTTTCACACGCACAAGCGTGGCAACGCTCCCGACGAGTACGAGGACGCCTTCGCCGGCGATGCGGCCAAAGCCCGCTTCGCCGTGGCCGACGGCGCTTCCGAGAGTTCGTTCGTGGCAATGTGGGCGAAATTGTTGACCGAGGGGTTTGTGGCCGCCGAGGGCAAACCGTGGCGCGAACTCGATTGGCTGACGCCGGTGCGCGAACGCTGGGCGGCGGAGGTCGATCCAAGATCGCTGCCGTGGTACGCCGAGGAAAAGCGCGAAGAAGGAGCCTACGCCACGCTACTCGGCATCGCCTTTCATAAGTCGAAAACGAACGAAGGCGAATTCTTATGGCGTGCCGTAGCCGTGGGCGACAGTTGCTTGTTTCGCGTTCGAGGCGGGAGATTGACGAAGTCTTTCCCTCTATCGCACGCTTCGGATTTTGGCAATCAGCCGCCGCTGTTGGGATCGCGCGGTCGTACCAACGACACGCCCCAAACCGTCGAACGCCTCGCCGGCAAGGCTCGAGCGGGCGATCGTTTCTTGCTGATGACCGATGCCTTGGCCGAGTGGATGCTGCGGCAGACCGAAAATCAGCGGCGACCCGCCGACGATATTCAACGCCTGCTCAAGCAAACCAAACCGCACGACGCATTCGCGGCCTGGATCGAAGAACGCCGACAACGGCAAGGGCTGCGCAACGACGATGCGACATTGGTAATTGTCGATCTCTAAAACCATCTTTTCCGATGGTGGGAGTGCCCCATGAGTTGGCCGATATCGCAGGATTACAACGAAGCGATTCAAGACCCGCACAACAGCTTTAGCGATGCCGAATTGAAGTCGGGCGAAGTTGTCGCCAACGCACTGGGCATTCCCATGCCGCGCTCCGGCAACTTCGCCGACGTGTACGAGGTGCGCTGCCCCAACGGCTCGCGCTGGGCCGTCAAGTGCTTCACTCGCGAAGTGGCTGGCTTGCGCGAACGCTACGCCGAGATCAGCAAGTATCTCCACCTGGCCAATCTGCCATTCATGGTCGATTTCAAGTATCTCGAACAAGGGATTCGCATTCGCGGGCAGTGGTATCCCATTCTGAAAATGCAATGGGTGGAAGGCTTCGTCCTCAACGAATTCGTCCGCGACAATCTGGACAAGAAGCCGATCCTCAACGCCTTGGGGCAGATCTGGCTGCGCATGGGCAAGCGTCTGCGCGAGGCGAACCTGGCCCACTGCGATTTGCAGCACGGCAATGTCCTCTTTGTACCCGGCAGCACAGCGAACTCGCTGGCGGTCAAGCTGATCGACTACGATGGTATGTGCGTCCCCGCGCTCTTGGGCAGCAAGTCCGGCGAGTTGGGTCATCCGGCATTCCAGCATCCCGAACGTCTGCGTACCGGGGCATATAACCAAGAGGTGGATCGCTTTTCTCTGTTAGGCATCGCCGCGGCCCTACGCTGCTTGTCGGTCGGCGGCCGCTCGCTGTGGGACAAGTACGACAACGGCGACAACCTTCTGTTCCGACCGGCCGATTTGCAGAAGCCAAACGAGTCGCCGTTGTTTCAGGAGTTGTTGGCCATCGGCGATACGCAGGCGCGGATGCTGGTGAAGGAATTGCAGAATGCTTGCCTGGGACCGCTCGACGGCGTGCCGCTATTGACGGACCTGATCCTTGAGGCGAAGCCGGTCGGCAAGGTGACGAAAACGGTAACTGCCTCTTCACTGGCCGTGGCTCGGCCGGCCGGCGCACAAGCCTCGGACTGGAACTTCGGCGACGAGGAGGCGGGATCGGCGGTCATCAAGAAACGCCGAAAATCCCGTGGGATGCCGCTGTGGGCCTGGGGAACGCTGGTCGGGACAGCGGCGATGGTGCTGTTGACGATCGGCGTGGGCCTCGCGCTGTTCCACTCCAAGGAGCCGCCCAAGAGTGAAGGCACGCCCGCGGCTCAAAACAAACCGAAGATCGCGCCATCCAAACCTCCGGCGAAAAGACCGGACCCGGATGATCCTCCACCTCCCGCAACGAATCCAGACAATCCGCCCCCGACATCGCGTGAGATACAAACGCAGACGGTCGAATTGGGGCCGGCACGGCCGCTGCTCGAACGGGTTCGGGAGGCGGTTCGTGCCAAGCGGACCACCGCGACTCGGAAGCTGGGCACGGGTAGAAATGCGTACGAGGAAGTGCCCGAAGAGGGAGCCTTGTTGATCGGGTTCGAGCTGACTTATGGTCGATACGGCAATAATCCGACTGTGACGACTCTGCGTCCAATTTTCCTGACCCGCGATGGTCGAGTAATGGGAAAGCTGCACGGCATGCCGGGCGCAAACCTTACCCGCGTCGAGGCGAAACCCGGCTACGCCGTAGGTGCCGTGACCGTCAAGGCTGGGCTTGGGGTGGACGGAATGTCGTTAACATTCATGGAGATCGGTGAAACCGGGTTGAACCCGAGCCGTGCCTACGAGTCGGAGTGGCTCGGCGGTTTGGGCGGAGATGCCAAGACGAAGTTGGCTGGTAGCGGCGCGCCCGTCGTCGGTATCTTCGGAGCGACAGCCGAAGGGAGAAATACCTTCAACGGCCTGGGACTGGTGACAACTCCCGACACGGAGGCCAGTCCACTCCCGTCGCTGGCCTGGGACAAGCCGCTCGATCCCGATGGCGATTGCCGATTCCGCGAGGATGCCGGGAAGCTCACGATCTCGTTGCCGGATAAGAAGGTTCACGATCTCGTGGCGGAGGTTGGCAAGACGAATGCGCCGCGCTTGCTGCGCGACGTGACAGGCGACTTCGTGGCCGAGGTCCGCATCGGCGGAGATTTCAGCGGCGATAGCGTCCTCCTGGCCGGATTGTTCCTCACGGTCGACGACAAAACCTATCTCCGCCTCGAACGCGGACGCTTCGCGGGCGGTGCGCACTGTTTTTGGGAACTGCGGCGCGACGGGAAGCGGGACGCGAAGTCCGCGATCGACCCCGTACCCGCGTTCGAGGGTTATCTTCGGCTCGAACGACGGGGAAGTACACTAATCGGGTCGCACGGTACCGATGGGCAAAACTGGACGGAATTGACTTCTTATGAGATCGATCTACCGCTAAAAGTTAAAATCGGCGTAGCAGCCGTCTCCACGTCGGCGGCATTCGCACCCACATTCGAGCGCTTTCGACTCCGATTGGGCGTAGGCCCAATGGTTCGCATCGATAGCTGGCTGCCACCGAGTACAGTCGATCTCAACAAACCCGCCTTGCCTCGTCGAGGCAATGCTCGAATCCCCGTGCCTCCGACCGAGCAAATCGACATCGTTCGCAAGGACATCCGCAACAAGTACAAAGCGGCCTACGAGAGCGGGAACACGAACGACGCGATGACGGCGTTGTTCAACGACCTCAACCAATCGCGGAACGATTCGCCGCGTCGATTCGCACTCTTGTGCGAGATACGCGATAAAGCCGCCGAGAATAATATCCGCAACGGTCTGAGACAAGCGAGGCTTTTGACCGTCGAGTTCGAGGTGGATGCGCTCGATGCGATGTGCGATGCCTACGAGCATTCGCTTCGCACCCTGCGGCCGCAGCCAGCCGAATTCCTCGCGGCGGGATTGCCACTCATCGACGAGGCGATTGGCAAGGAGAATTACGATGTGCTTCGCCGTGTTGTGAAGATCGTCGAACAGGCGGCCAACTCCCTACCCCCCAATGCCGAAAAACGCTTGTTGGCAGCTCCCGTGCTGACGTTGGCGAAGCGCGTGCAACAGGAGTATGCCAAGCTCCAATCGGAACGAAAGACCTTGGCGGCAACCCCCGACGATCCGAAGGCGAACTTAGCACTGGGAAAATATCATTGTGTATGGCGAGGCGATTGGGGCGAGGGGTTGCCGATGTTGGCCCAGGGCAGCGACGCCACGCTCAAAGCGCTGGCCGAGAAAGACATCGCCAATCCCGACGAGCCCGCCGCCGAGATTGCCTTGGCCAAAGAATGGCTCAAGTACGCCACCAAAGTGTCCGGCGTCAAGCCGCTGCGCTCGGCTTGTGAGAAACGGGGATATTATTGGTATCAGATGGCGGCCACACGTTTGAAGGGCGACAAATTGCGCGAGACTCAGCGCGCTCTCGACGTATTGTCCAAGAACAACGGACTGCAAACTCCCTGGTGGCCGTTTGGTATTTACGAAAACGTGAAGTACGACGGAGACACACTTCTTCTCAACCCACCGTTCGGCTTCAAAACGCGGGAATACTATAGCGGTCCCATCGAGATTACCGCGATGGTTCGCTCCACGAGTAGCGATGTCAACATCACCATCGGCGGGGGCGGTCGTCTCGTCTTTGGCCACGATCCGTTTACCAAAAAGGATCGCCTTCAAGTGTATCATCCCGACCGCAATCCCGAATCGTTTGGCACTCCGGTAAAAGTGCGAGAATTGGAGCTGCCCGCGAAGCGACAGTACATCCTGCGTTGGTTGGTGGCATCGTCTGGAATGAAGGTTTGGCTCGACGATAAGTTGTTGTTGGACGAAAGCGGCGACGGATACAATTTAGACGACAAGTATACGGTCTCTCTCAGCGCGAACAGCAGCCCGATCGAACTGAAATGGGCGACAATACGGCGCGTGTCCGAAAAGTAGCCTCCCAACGGAACAGGACTTCTGCTTTTCGCGTTGCATCCGACGCACGGTCTTGGTTAGCTGCGACGCGCGGCGGAGCGCGAGGGAACACACTTCGCTGTGCGTCGCGGCCAACCGAGCCGGGCGCAATTCGCAGGAAAGCTGCTGGAGACGAGGAGCTTAGCGCATGATCGACCGTTGGTATTACACGCACGGCGGCAAGACGCTGGGGCCAATGACCACGGTCGCTCTGCGCGACTTGGCGTCGCAAGGAGGGCTGGATGGGGCCGATTGGATCTGGCCGGAAGGACGCCAACAAAGCGAGGCCATTGAGGTTCGGTACGCCCTGGATTCCGCGTCGAAGCCCGCCGACTTCGACAAGAAACCCGATTGGCTGGACGAGGTCCGAAGCGCCCTCCAGACCGAGTCGAAATCGGCTGGGAAGCCGAGCGAGGCTACCCCGCCGGATTGGCTCGAAGATATTCGCGCCACCGAGGAGATCGAACGGAGTTTCCTTACCACATTCGAGTTTGACGCCGAAAATGGACCGTTGTCCGAGGAAGAGATTTCCGTCGAATTGCTCAAGGAGACGGAGGGAGTTGTCGATGTCGAGCCGGTGAAACCGCCAGTCCCCAAGCGCGCCGCAAACGCTCCGCGCCGCCTCCTCGTCGGCAGCGCGACCTCGCCGGGTCGAGTGCGCGATCGCAATGAGGACAGTCTCCTCGTGCAACAGTGGAGTTGGAGCAATCGGGAAGAACGGCACGATGTCGCCGCGATCGTCGTGGCCGACGGCATGGGCGGCCATGCCTCCGGCGACAAGGCAAGCGGTCTCGTCATTCGCGTTCTCTGTGGCGCGTTGACTCCGTTGGTGACGGAGGCCATGACGCAGACCGCCCCCGCGGTTCCAGACCTCGCGGAGGCTTTGTCGAACGCTCTCCGCGAAGCGAATCGCGTGGTGCGTCAAATGGCTCAGGAGAATACCGCTTGTAAGGGGATGGGTTCGACGGTTGTGGCCCTTTTGATCTGGGACGGTCGAACGTCGATCTGCTTGGTGGGAGATTGCCGCGTCTATCACTGGCGCACGGGAACCTTGCGGCAAGTGACGGTCGATCAAACCTTGGTGGCGCGCATGGTTGAATTAGGACAGCTTACGCCCGATGAGGCGGCTAAACATCCCCGCCGCAATGAGGTCGCCCAAGCGATCGGCAAATATGCACTCGTTGAGCCTGGAAGCTATGAGGTGATTCTAAAGCCCGGCGATTGGCTCGTGGCCAGCAGCGATGGATTGCAAGCGCATGTGGACGACCGTGTCCTCGGCGAGGCCATTGCCAAGGCCGGTTCGTCCGCCGCCGCACTGGCCTCGCGCCTGGTCGAATTGGCTAACCAAGCCGGCGGCAGCGACAATTGCACCGTCGCCGTCGTCCGCTGTGTCTAACAGGCCGTCCCAAAAGCCCCTCTCCCCCTATATCAGAGAGAGAGGGGAGTGTTGCGAATAGCCTCTCAGCCCTTACAATCCATTCTGCTTCTGTCCCCATGCCTTCCATGCGGCCAAGGCGCGCTGCCGTTCGGCGGCATCGCCTTGGGAAACCGAACCGAAATCCTGATTCGTGAGGCTCTTGAGCGCGGCGCGCGCCGCGGGCGGCACGGCCGGGGCCGGATCTTCGAGCATCACAATTAAGTCAGCGATGAGCGAATTGGTCTCTTTCATGGCGACCGTGAGGGCGGCCGCTCGGCGTACTTCGGGATTCTCATCGTCCAATTTGCCGCGCAGGGTAGCGATGGTCATGCGAGTGAGGCGTTCGGTCAACGCCTCGCGCGCTTGGGCGCGCGCCGCGCCGGTTAGCTGTGGAATCGCCTCGGCAAGTGCCTCGGTGTAAACCGATCCCTTGCGGTCGCGCAGTTTGGCCAACACCTCGTCGCGCCTCTCCGGAGTCGCATCCACCAACTCCTTCGTTAATTTCTCACCATCCTCGGCGACGACCACCGGCGCGACGAGCAGATCTTTGGGAGGAGCCGCGGGGCGGGCGACGGGCTTGACCGGCTTGGCCGCGATCGTCTTGAGTGCTTCCTCGTTTTTCTTTTGACGCTCGAACCACGCTTGCCATTTCCGCACGGCGGTTCGTTGTGCCGTGCGGCTGGCATTCGACGCGGGGCCGAAATCGACGCCGCGACGCTTATTCGCTTTGCCATCGCGGGTCGTGCTGAGGCCGATCAAGGCACTCCGCGCCGCCTGTCGAACGATGTCGGCATCGTCGGTCAGCCGGGCGAGTAAATCTTCCAATCGAGAGGGGTCCGCTTTCACCAGGGCAAGGACGGCGGTAAGGCGCGTCTCCGGATTCGGATCTTTCAGAGCCGTCTCAATCGCTCCCGGTCCATCTTTCACAAGCTCGCGGACCTGCCTATCGAGCTTGACCGTTTGTAACTGTTGCTGAAGCTGAACCTGTTGCATCAACTGTTGCTGCTGCATCAACTGTTGTTGCAGCATCATTTGCTGGCCGACGAGTGCGGGCGACATGCGCGGTCCCATCCCGCCGCCTCCGTGAGCGCACTGAGCCGAGGCGGCATTCGTCCAAGGGCCGAGTGCGGACGCAGCGCACAAAGCAGACAGAAAAACGTGAAATCTCCAGCTTCGAGACATGAATCGCATTCCTCCAAGATGGGCGTCCTGAGATGTGGTGAAGGCATATGTAGATTAGACGATGCGTCCGCGATGTGTCAAGCGCTGCGTTCGTCGAGTATTTTCTGCACCCGATCGGCGATGGATTCGACGTTCGCCATCGCCCCAACGCCGACATCGCCACAGGCTAGGCGGCGATCCTCTGGCTCAACAATAGTCAAACGACCGAGACATCCGTTGATCCAAACGAGCAACTCGTCGAGCGCTAGGCCGTTCGGCGGGGTTGTATCCATATCGGAGGCGATTTGTCGCAGATGACGCGCCGTCGCCGGATGCTGCCACATCAGCGTGTTCATCGCCGGAGCCAGGACGATGGGTCTCTTCGGCTCCCAGGCGCGCCAGGCGCAGGTCAAGCAGTTGTCGGCCAAGCCATTGGCAAACTTGGCGAGGGTATTGGCATCCAAGGGGGCGACGAGGAGAAGGTCGGCCCAGCGACGCAGCCCTATGTGCAACACCTCGTCGTCGCGTTGCCATCGTCGCCCTTCGCGCCGCCCCGGCCATTCGTCTTCGTCGAGAACGAGTGCTTCGCTCGGCAACTCGGCGGGGTCGAAGAAATAGAGCGAGGCAGCCGTGGCCACGACCTTGACCGCATGGCCGCGCCGCGTCAGCGTCTCGTAGAGCAGCGGCGTTTTTACGGCGGCCACCGAACCGGTGACGCCGAGCAAGAGGTTAGCCATGCGATTCGTTCCGAGAATGTTGCTCCAAGGTTCGTACCAATCGATCCGCCAATTCGCCGCGAACGATCCGAACGTACTGCCCCGCCAACGGACCCAGATAAGCCCATTGACTCGCGCCTTCCAATGTGTTCGCCACCATAAGATCGGCCGCGGAATGCAGGCGCGAACGCTCGGCGATCTCCAAAAGCCGATCGTCGGAGATACCAACTTCGAGCTTGAACTTAACGAGCAGGCCGCGAAAACCCCAATCGCGGCGGATGGAATCGACCAGCTTGGGAGCGCGCACGAGTCGAAGCCATAACTCCGGTTCGTCGCTCTTGACCTTGCCGGCCGATCGATCCACCATTGCTGGAGGCGAGTCATCGTCGCACTCCCAGACACCGCTTTCGGAACGGAAGTGCGTTCCCGCCCGCGGAGCATACACCCCGCCGGCCAGATAGTCGCCGACCGCCGCACAATGTACCACGCCGTCCCATTCGTACTCGACGAGACGCTCTTTCATCAACCTTTGGAGATCGTCAAATGTGTCATAGCGCGACATCGACCATCGGGCGTCCACCGGCGCGTTCACCACTTCGGGATGAGAAGTCAAGAGTTCGACGGCGTGGCCGCGCTCCCAAGCGGCTCGAGCGATGGCCGCCCCCGTTCGCCCGCTGAAGATATTGGTAAGGCAACGAACTCGGTCGATGGGAACGAGCGTGTTACCCGCCGTGATGAGTAGGTTCATGGAGATCGCACACCCGATGACGCGCCTGGAAAAACAAGACCTCTCGGAAACGAGAGGGAGTGGCCAACTCCCTCTCGTTCGCACAAGAGTATTGTACCGCGTATTCCAAGAGGATTCACTTCTATAGCTCGCCGTCGATAGCCCAAGGGTGCGGGCTCGGGGGCGAGGGCTTGAGGAAATCGCGAAAGCGAAATAGCTCCATCAAGCGATAGCCGGTATAGCGACCGATCAACAATTGCCCGGCCATGACGAACCCCAGCGTTTCCGGGAAGCGGAGCATGTGCTTTCCGACTTCGGGAATGCTCAGCACCAAGGCGATGACCGTGGAGATAAACATTGTCTGAAGCAGAGTTTTGAACGACGCGCTCGTGCTGTCTTCGGTTTCCAGCGTCCAGAATCGTTCCACCATGCCGCACAAGATAATCATGGGGAATAAAGAGATGTAGCGCGCCGTCTGCGCGCCGTAGACGTTGGCGACGACGATAACGGAAATCAACACGATCATAATGAGCGTCAGTAAGGTGGCGACACGCGGTACCTGCAGCAGGTGATAGGCATCGAGAACCCGCCGCAGGAGCCAGCCGATAAGCAGAATGGTCACGAATACGAGGATGCCCGGCAGGCTGTGCAGGTCGTGGAAGGCCAACCCGATCAGTGCCGGAGCGAACGTGCCGAAGCTGCGTAGCCCGACGATGTTCCGGAAGATGCAGATGATGAGTGCCGCGATCGGCAACAGCAAGAGAACCCCGACGAACTGCCGTTCCGCGGTCGGCAAGGCGTAGAGCGACAGATGGAGAAAGAAACGCTTCAGGGTCGAGACGCCGGCCGCGTTGGGATCGGGTGCGGGAAGACGCTCGGCGAGAAAGGCGAAGTCGAGATCCTTGACGTGCCTGCCGCGCACCAGTGGTTTATCGCCGTAGCCGAAGATTAGGTAGGTCGATGGCACATGGCCGGGGTGCGAGTAAAAGGGACAGAACGAGAGCCACTGATTGTAAGTGGATAGCCAGGTTTCGACCCAATAGTGCGGGGGCTGCTCCGCTCCCTTAGTCAGCGCCAAGCCGAAGACTAGGCGGGAAGGGATGCCACGATTGCGTAAGAGGGTCAACAACAAACGACTCTTGGCCAAGCGATCGCCGTGTCGATTGCGCAGGCATTCGACGGCGGAAGTGGAAGGCCCGCCCACCGGATCGTTTTTGATCTCATGGGCCACGAACCCATAAAGCGCTTCTGCCACATCGCGCGAATTACTCGGGTCGTCGAGCGCGCCGGTGAGTTTGCGCGCCGTCTCGGAGATGGTCTCGTCGTTGACATCGGCCGTGTCCACGCCGAGGTATTCGCCGGGGCGAGGCGCGGCATATAGGCTGCCTTTCGCATGACTCGTCGAGGCGTTGGGATCGAGGTCCACGGAGCATTCGTAACGCGCGCGGAAGGGACCGTCGGCAACTCCGGCGCGCTGCGACCAGACAGCGATTCGACGATCCGGGTGCTTTGCCTCCGGCGGTTTGTAGGAAAGTTGTTCGCTGGTAAACGTCTCCTGGACGACGGTTTGTCGTTTGAGATTGAGCGGCATCGCGGTGGCCAGTCGGGCGTTGCCTTGGCTGACTCCATGGACCGCCAGCGTGATTTTCCATGCCCCGCGCGGTCGGCCCAACTCTGCACCGAGGACTCGATAGCGTACCGCCATCCACGTTCCCGATACGACCGTCAACACCAACGCCGTCCACGCACACAACGTCGTCCTTGACATCGTTTGCCTTTCTTTTCTGGAAGCATCCGAGGGTGCATAACCCCCCTTACTCAGCGTCTCAGCGGGCTAATGCCCGCGCTCGGAATGAGATTATTCCGCGCCTTTGGCACTTCGCTTCGCTGCTCTCGCTTCCACTGATTCCCAGCGAATGTGGAAGCGCATCTCCTCGGTGTCGGCGGCGCGCGGCGCGACGAGGAGATAGCCGCATCGACGGCGTTCGTCCCAACAGAAGACCCAACGGTTGGACGGCAGGCGACTGCTGAGATTGGGCGTTTGTCCCATGCGCGCTTGGGGCAGATGCACCTCGGCGAAGACGAACGGAACCAAGGGCCGCTTCTCTTCGATCTTCTCTTTTTTGACTAGGCCGGCGGCCCGCTCATTGGGGAGTAGTTCGGTGCGATATTTCTCGGTCAAGACGGGTGTCCTGGGCTTCTCCGGAAGGGAAACGACGATGGTATTCCCCCGGACCTCGTGGCGCACGAATGGCACGCACGCCGCCTCCTCGGCTGGGCGCGGCGGCAAAGGCAGCTTCAAGGAGGGATCGCCCCACAGCGTAAAGGCCCATGCGGAGCGGATGTTGGCCCCGCCTCTCTTGGCCTCTTTGCCGAGACGCTTCTCTTTCAAAAGCGAGTAAAGGAGAAGGAAATTCTTCGCTTGCCTCAGTGCGTCGCCGGTCGTCCGATTCTCGTACAGCACCGAACTGAAAAAGGCCAACGAACACGCTCCGCCGGAGCCGGAATAGGCGCGCGTCGAGGAACCCATCGCGGCGAACGCTCCGCGCTGCAACAGCGAACCGACGCGCGGTTCCGTCAGCGACAGGCAACTCTGCAAGAATACGAACGTCGGCGGCAGAGAGTCGTCCCAGGTTGGAAATTCGTAATCGTTCATCAGCGTTCCGGAATGGCCTTCCCACAGAAACAAATTGTGACGCGGCATTTGCTTGCGCACTTCCTCGCGGCTCACTTGTTTGCCGATCAATGTTGTCGTCTCGACGCCGGCATGGCGCAGCCCCTCGATCGTGTTGCGCGAAAAGGTTTCCAACAGACTGAGTCCGCCGCCGGAATTGCTGGCCACCAAGGCCTTGAGCGGTTGCTTCGTTTCGAGGAACATTCGTTGCCGCGCCAACATTAACGGCACGACGGCTCGATCCTCGTGAAAGAGGCGTCCAATGGAGTAGCTGAACGGCCGATTGCCGGTCGGCGTCAACGGCTCCATCTCGATTTCTTCATCCTTGTCGCCGGGGATCGGATTGGGCCGACGCCACACCGGGATCGCCTTCAAATTGGCCAGATACAGCACACAATCGAGACGACGCAAAACCTCGCGTCGTTGAGCGCGCTCCATAACCTCGGCGACGTTCGATCCCTCGGCATTCGTCAGCAACAGCGCGGCGCGGCGGCGACACGCCAGCCACGGAGCCAACGCCGACATACCTCCCCATTCGTCGCGGGTGTCGGCGGGATTGGCGACGATGGCATTGTCGATGCGGCCCGTCCGAGCCACTTGTTTCTGATACGCGGCGGCGACGGCGCTTTCGCCGCTGAGCGCAATGCGTTCGATGCCGACCGATTGCTCCGTCCATTTCTCCGCCTTGCCTACGAGATAGACGCGGCGGGTATTCCAAGCGCCGAGGCTTCTGGTCAATTTCTCGCGCTCGCTCTTGCGACCGTGAAGCACATACAACGGCGCTCGCAACGATCCGGCCAAACACGCCGCTTGGAGCAACGTGCCGCGCGGACGATCGGGACAAACGACGACCTCCTCGGCTCGATGAAACAGGGATGCCCACAACCTCGCTGGGCGCTCGAATGCCCCCGCGTCCATCGTCTCCGTCTTCACGTCGAGCCGAGACTCCAAATCGGTTCGCTCCTCGAACTCGCCGCCGACCGTGACAACGCGCGTCGGCTTATAGGCGGCCAGAAACGCCTTCAGATACGGCGTGGCTTTCCGAGAATCGAGCAGCAAAACATTATCGGGCCGCCAAGCCGCCAATGCCGAGCCAACAACGATCGACTGTTCGTCCGAGAGATTGCGCGCTAGGTAAACGGTTCGATCGCCCGACGGAGCGAGGGGAGCGGCGGGACCGAGGGGAGTCAATGCCAAGAGCAAGACGACCGAACATATGAACATTCGTAGCATAAACAACATCGCTCGTGTCCTCGCAACAAGACCGACTGACATCGTGTCGGGGTTCGCCGCGGCCAGATAGGGGACGCTGCCCGGCTGAGGTGCCGTCAAGCACGGCGGCTATCTTGCAACACGACGGCTAAAAATGCCAGAGCATTCGTCGATCCGGAGGGGAGTGGGAGAAGATGGGAAAAGCGGAGATGGTGGAGAACCTCGTTCGGCCTCGCGGGAGACGAAAACGAGCGTCCCCCGCGAGACGAAGCGGTGTTACTTTTCCGCGCAGGCCGTCAAAGCCATGACGGCGAAGGCCGTGCCGGCATTGGTGATGAAGTGTGCGCCATTCGAGTTGAGCGACCGTGTGAACCAGCGGCCGGAGGCGCGCTGATTGGTCCGCAGCCAATCGACGCCGCGCCGAATCGCCGCATCTTTCGCCGGAGTGCCTGCCTGCCGCAAGACATAAACGACAAGGCCGGTCGCATATCCATCGCTCGGCGCGGCCTTGTCGTTCTCTCGGCCATCGTGCCCCTTCCAATCGCCCAGCGACGGCAGACTCCAGCCGCCGTCCTTGCGCTGAAGAGCGCGCAGCTCTTTGATGGTTCGCTCCTGTTCGGCGCGCGCCATCAACCCCTCGCTTCGGTTCAGCGCCTTTGCCCACAATAACCAGATCTTGTGATGCAGTGTGGGCGGCGGATTCTTGCGGAAGTATTGCTGCAATTTGACCAGACCTCGGGTCGCCTCCTCGGTTTGGTCGTAGCCGTCCGGAGCTACCGCCGCAGCGAGTTCCGCGAGGGTGGCACCGAAATAATCATCGTGCTCGAACGGCGGCCAGCCGCATTTGAGCCAGTTGTAACCGCCGTCGGCACGCTGCACTTTCCACATTCGGTCGAGAGCCTTGCGCGTCAACGGATGCAGCTTGCCCGTTGTCTGGGCATCGTCGAAGGCCAGCGCGGCAGCGGTCACGACGACCTCGGCATCCCAACGCGGTTTCGCCGACTTCTCTCCATCGTCCCAGTGGGCCGCGCGCTCCTCGAAAAACTTGCGGACGAGAGTTGGTCCCGCCTTCGGAGCGTCCTTGATCGCCGAGCGCGCGAACAGATAGGGAACATTGGTATGACAGGTGACACACTTGCGATCGCGGGTCCAGTTGACGGACGCCGCGTCGAGGAATCGCGCGGCGGCAGGCAGAGAGAGAGTTTTGGCGCGAGGCTCATCCGCCGTCGTCGCCGTCGGTTTGGGAAAATCCTCGGTTTTGTCCCCGGACGCGGCCAACGGAATCAGAATGGGCGCTGAACACAGAATCAAAGTCGCACATCGTCGATGCCATCGCATGGTGAATGGTCCTCTTTGGATGTCTCGTATCGCTGGAAAGAGAGCATCCAAAGAGTACCACGTTTCGTCTCGTGGAGCGAGTCATGATTCGCTCAGCAAGCGCGATGGCGACACGGGCGCATCGGTGTTCGGCGTGCCCTTGAAGAAGACGGCCGCGAGCGGCGGCACGGTCAATAGAAGGGAGTACGGTTGTCCGTGATGTGGAGTCGCCGAAGCCCACTGTCCACCGGCGTTGTCGATGCCGCCGCCGCCATATTGCCGCGCGTCGCCGTTCAACACCTCTTCCCAGAAGCCGCCGAATGGCACGCCGACGCGATAGTCCGTGCGCGGTACCGGAGTGAAGTTGCAGAGAACCAGAATGGTCTCCTCGGTGAACGCGCCTTTGCGAATGAAGCTGATGGTGCTGGCCGCCGCGTCGTCGCAGTCGATCCATTGGAAGCCTTGCGGTTGACAATCGGAATCGTGCAGGGCCGGTTCGCTTCGATAGAGACGATTCAAGTCCGCCACCCACTGCATCGTTCCGGCGTGCAGCGGATGTTCGAGTTGGTGCCAATCGAGGCTCTTGTCGTGGTTCCACTCCGCGCCATGGCCCCACTCGCCGCCCATGAACAGCAGCTTCTTGCCGGGTTGGCCGAACATATAGCCGTACAGCAGCCGAAGATTGGCGAACTTCTGCCAGTCGTCCCCCGGCATTTTCGACAAGAGCGATCCCTTGCCGTGAACTACCTCATCGTGCGACAGTGGCAGCGCATAATTCTCGGAGAAGGCGTAGATCATGCGGAACGACAGCTCGTTATGGTGGTGCTGTCGGTGGATGGGATCGCGCGCCAGATAGCGGAGCGTATCGTGCATCCATCCCATGTCCCACTTCATGCCGAAACCGAGTCCTCCCTGCGATGTGGGCCGCGACACCATCGGCCACGCTGTCGATTCTTCGGCGATGGTCTGCACGTCCGGATAATTGCGATAGATTTCCTCGTTGAGTCGTCGTAAGAACGAGATGGCTCCCAGATTCTCGTTGCCGCCGTGGATGTTGGGAACCCACTCACCC
>JAJXWW010000227.1 GCA_021781415.1 Planctomycetota bacterium | reverse complement strand
CGGCAACTCCGGATCGCTGCCGTAGCCGCGCTCGCGCGCCATCTCGTCGATCTCCTGGGAGCGGAAGCGCCAGCCGGAGCGATCTTGAAACGCGCGGATCTCCTTCTTGCGAGCCATTTCCTTCAGTTGATCGGGGTTCGTGTGAAGAATCTGCGCGGCCTGCTCCAAGGTGTAGTACTGCTGCGGCATGGCGTGGACCTCATAAAACCGAAGCGAAGATAGGCTCTGAGTGAGCGTGACCCGAACGCTCGCTGCTCTCATCATCGATTGTAAACGCTTTGGGCTTGAATGCAAGCTCCAGGAAGGAAGGGAAAGGTGGCGGAATGGGGGTAAATGTCCCAACGGCGCGCGTTATCCCGAAAGTGCCGGCGCGACGAGGAGATACCACGCCTCTCGCCTTCCCTTGAAAGGGGAAAGCGAGAGGAGACAAGGCGTCGACGGCCCTTACGAGTCGTTGCCGATATAGGGGGCGTTCGTCGTCGTGGGAAAGCCGAGTTTGTTGAGTTGTAGGTATCCCGCCGCGTCGGTCGGCCAGCTGGTGTCCCAAGGGGTGTAGGTTCGCTCCATCGTTTGAACGTGACCGTCGAGGAACGCCATGTTGCCGACCGTGGTGTGCCGGAAGTGCGTCATTGCCTGATACAGGCCCCAACTGGAATAGGTGGACAACGGCACTGGGCCGACGATGGCGTCGGACTCTTGCATGGTACAAGGCGAGCCGGGCACGCACGTCAGCAGCGCGGAATCGCAGAACAAGTATGTTGTGCTGGTCGCCTGGATTTGTACGATGCGTCGATTGCCCACCGCTCGATTGTAGCCGTAGCCTCCGGTTCCCGATGAATACTGAAAGAAACCCGGCGGCGGATTGAGACTGGGACAGGTCGTCACTTTACTATTGTTCTCATAGTACGGCGTGAGTAGACCCTGCATTGGATCGAGAGTCGTTGCCCAGGTTGTGGGATCGGTGGCCGCCAATCCGAACCACCATTTCGTGGCATAGTTGGGACCGCCGAGATAGACGTAATCGGGCGGCAAGACTTGCAGCGCGGATTCGTAATTGTGAACGGCCAACGTCAGCTGCTTGAGATTGTTGGCGCATTGGGATCGGGCGGCGGCCTCGCGCACCTTTTGCACGGCGGGCAGCAACAGCCCAATCAGCACCGCGATGATGGCGATAACCACCAACAGCTCGATCAAAGTGAACGCGGACGAGCGAGGACGGGAACGAACGGAACGCATGGAAACAGTCCTTTCTGCCGGCACGGGCAAAGGAGACTGCTTCGGCTAGGCACGAGGGCAAGGAATCGGCGCAATCGCGGAGTAGCCTGCCCGGATGCTTGGAACCGAAGCATCGGAACAACAAACTCGGCAGGCAGGTCTTCTGGCTTACGGCTGCGCGGATCAAACGCTCAAGTCCGATCCACGCGGTTCCGAACGGCCTTCCCACGCCCAGGCGTAGTGGCAACCCTCAAGGTTTCGAGGGGTCCGGAGATCGTGCCGATTACAGCGGCGGCCCCGCAACGGATTCGCACCGTTTTCCCTATTATCTCGCGATCCCTTAGCGGAATCAGGAGAACCTGTCGAACGAAAAGAGAGTTTACGATCTCGTGCCGTCATCGACCAGTCCGCGCTGACTCCCGGCTCCGGCGAACGAATGCCAGAACGGCGCAAAGACCGAGCGCGATCCAACACGACCACGGCAGCCAATCGCCCCAGCGCGCGTAGAGGGTCATGCGATCGTCGAGCGGGATCTCGGCCAACAGCACGCCGGCGACTTTCTTATATTCGTGCCATTGTGCGACGGGCAGGGCGGGACTGTCTCGCTCGATCTTCCAGAGGTGAAATTCGGAGGAGACGCTCGAATCGGAGCGCGGTTGTTCGCGCGGCTGCAACACCCGACCGTTGCCATCGATGACGGCGGAGATGCCCATGTTGACGCTGCGAGCCACGGTGCGACGGCATTCGACGGCCCGGAAGCGGCAGACGGCCAAATGCTGGTCGTGTTCGCTCGTGCCGTCGAACCAGCCGTCGTTGGAAATGTTGAGCAAGAAATCGACCGAGTCTGCCCCGCCTCCTCCGTAGGTATGGGCCACTTCGGCATCGGTGTCTTCGTAGCAAATAAGGACGCCGAAGGTGGATCCTTTCTTCGACGCATCGGCCAACGGAAAGCGCGTGTGGGACAGCCCCGGCCAGACACTGTAATCGAAATCGTAGGGAGCGAGCCGATTCATAAACGGCAGCGATTCGCGGAAGGGAACGTATTCACCGAAGGGAACGCGATGGATCTTGTCGTAGCGTCCGGCGAGCCGGCCTTGGGCGTCCAGAGCGATGGCGGTGTTATACCGATGGCTTCTGCCATCCTCCGAAACATCCAACGCATTCGTTCCGATCAACAGGTGCGTGCGCCAACGCGCGGCCATGTCCTTGGCCATTACCTGGCACGGCACGATCGGCTTCCCCGATTCCTCGCGCCATTCGTAGGGCCAACTCGTCTCCGGCCAAACGATCAGATCGGGGCGATGCCGCGAAGCCAAGTCGGCGAGATCGCGGAAGTGTTCGCCAACGTGTAGGGCGGCCTCGTCGGACACGGCACTGTCGTTGCGCAGGCGTTGATCGAGATTGCCTTGCAGCAGCGCAATGCGAGGTCCGGGTTTTTGTTCGTCCTCTCCCAAACGCCAATACCCATAGCTTATCGTTCCGGCCAGAGCGGCCAACACGACGAACGCCGCAAGCCAAAGCGAGCCGGTCCCTTCGGCTGCCGGGTATTTGTTCTCACCCGGCAACTTACGCTGCCGGTTCGCCAAAAAGAGAATCTCAACCGCCAGGCCGTTGACGGCGGCGATGAGGAAGCTCACGCCGTAGGCTCCCGTCACATCGGCGATCTGAATGATCGGCAATTCGTCGTGCTGGGTATGCGCCAAGAGATACCACGAAAAACCACCGGCGAACGTCGAGCGCAGATACTCCAACGCCGTCCACGCCAACGGAACCGTCAACGCCAACGGCAAGCGCGTGCGGCGATCCAGCCAGCGAATCAGGCACATGCTCAGGGGGAAATAGAAAGAGCAATACAATGCCAAACCGATCCAGGTGAAGTACATGCGAAAATCGGCGACGCGCAACCACTGTAGCGCCGCCAGATAGAAAGCGAGTCCGCCGAGCCAGACGTTGAGGTAGAGCCAAACCGGTCGAACCGTCGCGCGCGTAAGGACTAGCACGGGAATCAACGCGATCCATGCGAGCCAACCCCACGAGACGGGAAAGTAGCTCAGCCAGAGGAGAATACTGGATAAAAACGGCAGCAAAAGTATCCAATGCGGACTCGTTTCTTCGGGTCGAGGGCAGGCTCGGGGAGAACCGATCGAGCGCGGCAGCGTCGTTTCCATGGCGTGCATGAGTTCCTCACTTCAATCCAAACTCAACACCTCAAACGTGCGTCCGGCCCGATGACGCAGATCGCCTGCGGGAACCAGCATTAAGGCGTTTGCTTCGGTCAGAGCGCGCAAATCCGCCGAGCCGATCCAGGGAACCGGGCGCACCTTCCAGCCCGTCGAACTCGCTTCCAGGCGCGCGGGATGATACGTCGGTCGATCGGTGCGATACGAGAAATCGGCGCTCAGGATCGCGGAAATGAAATGCGGCCCCGCATCGACGCAGCCTCGCAGTCGTTGCAGGACGGGACGCACGAATAACTCGAAGCAAACCAGCACGCTCACGGGATTTCCAGGCAGACCGAAAACCAACGTCGGCGTGCCGCCTCCCAGCCGAATCGCCGTGCCAAAGAAGATCGGTTTGCCCGGCTTCATCTCGACCTTGTGAAAGTGGGCGGCCACGCCGGCCTCGCGCAACACTCCCGGCACGAGATCGAGCTTGCCCGCCGACACGCCGCCCGACAGCAGCAAAACATGCGACTTGAGACCATCGCAGACCAGAGGCTTCAGGCGCGCGGCCTCATCCCGACCGATGCCGAGATAACGAGGTTGCCCCCCCGCCCCACTTACCAGCGCGACGAGCATCGCGCCGTTGCTATTGCGAATCTGTGCGCCGTCCGGTCGCTCTTTCGGTTCGACCAACTCGTCTCCGGTAGATAAGATGGCGACGCGCGGCGACGGATGGATCGGCACCGTGGTTTTCCCTACCGTGGCCAGGATGCCGAACTCCTTGGGGCGTAGAATCGTTCCCGCTTTCAGAACCACATCGCCGCTCCGCATCTCCGCGCCCTGAGGCAGAATGTTCTGTCCCAGTTTCGGGGGGCGATCCGCAATTCGCACCCAACTCTCGCCGTCGAGAGTCGTTCGCTCGACGACGACGACGGCATCGCAACCGGCCGGGATCGGCGCGCCGGTCATAATTCGGCTGGCCTGACCCTTTTCGAGCGTTTTCTTGGGAGTTTGGCCGGCGGTGATCTCTTCGACGATTTGCAGTCTGCCCTTGCCCGTCGACAGATCGGCGCAGCGAACCGCGTATCCATCCATCATCGACTTGTGATACGGAGGCATGTCGAGATCGCTGAGTACATCCGCTCCCAGAACGTGGCTGAGTACCGCCGATGTGAGCGTGATCGGTTCGGGGCATAGCGGTCGAACGTGCTGCCGCACAATGGCTTGAGCGCCGGCAACGGTGAGCAGCGGGGTGCTTTTCGCGGGTACGATTTCGGTCACGGCCACCTCGACTCGAATGCTTTCGGGAGCCTCCGTGTAGCGATTGTACCATCCCACGTCGGATCGAGACTAGATCGACCCGGCGAACCGGCGGCGTAAGCTGCCGGGTGCGTGACGGAAACCCGGCAGCTTACACTGCCGGATCGCCGGGTAGGGGGCGGCACGTTTGAGCCACGGCGAGACGAATGGGTACGGCCGCGCGGATGCGCCGATCGCACACTTCGCGCTCAAAACAGAAGTCGACGCGACCGACGCGGAAACAGAGGGGCACCGCATCGCCGATGTAGGCGAAGGCGACGTGCGAATGAGAGGTTCCAGCCATCGGTTCGCAGCTGTCGAGCGGAATGGACAACGTAATCTCTTGTCGCGTGATGCGCCCATACCACGGTTGCGACGAGAGCGCGCAGTTCTGGGGCACGCAGTAGGATAGGAACGCGCGATAATCCTCGAAACAATCGGTCCAGGGCGCGCCGGGCAAGACGGGATGGGAGGGATGGAGTTCGGATTCCAAATCCGGCGCACTGCCCGTGCCGGGTTCGAGAAGAATGCGGCACGATCGATCTTCGGCGACTCGAACGGCGGCATGGGCCAAGGGGTGCATGGGCATTCCCTCGGAGAACAGGCGTGCCGCCAAGGCGTGGAGCGTGCTGGCGATGGCGTTGGTGACGAAGTAGACGCCGCGCTGGCCGCCTTGCGGGTCGGTGACGTAGATGCGCCAATTCGTATGAATCGGCGAGGGCATGATGCGACGCAACGGGCCGAGAAAGCGCGGCCCAAAATGGCCGTGCCGAAAGGTGAGATGCGTAAACAGGGCATATCGACCGGCTCGACCGATGCGCTGCAAATCTAGCCCCGACGGCACGAACGGCTCCAGTCGTTCGGCCTCCACCAGGTAATTGACGTATATAACATCGGTTATATCGCTAGAAAAGGCAACCGGAGGGAACCATTCACCGTAAGCGCGGAGGAGTCGACTGTTAGCCGCGACCTCAAGAAAGCGACCGGCCGCGCCGGACCAGGGATGCCTCCACGGAGCGAGGCGTCCGTGTTTCTCGTCTGGACGGGCGCGGCGCAACACCTGCTCGGATACCGCCGCCAGCCAGACCACCAACAGCGTCAGCCCGACGCCATTGCTAGCACCCACCATCGCGGGAGTTGGCTGCAACTCTTCGGGCAACAAGAGGCCGAGACTGCCTACCGATAGGATCGACCACGTTAGGAGCGACAACCTCGTTAGATTGCGACTCCACGTTCCGGCGGCGGCGAAGCACCAACACCAAGCCAGCGCCATGCACAGGTACAACGAGCCGCCCCAAACGACGACGGCGCGATACACCTGTTTCTCGAATAAAAGATAGGGAAGGAGGTCGCCGCTCCGGTCGGCCTGCGCAGCGAGATTGAGGCCGCGCGTCACCCACAAGGCTTGCCCGGTCAGATCGGGTACGTTGGCCACGAGCGTAAAGAAGAGAACGATGGCGGCGGGGACTCGCGGAATCCAGCTCGTGCGCAGGAATGCCGCTGCCAACAACAAATCGGCAAGCGCGCTCGCTTGCCAAGGTAGCCAGCCTAAACGCCACAGCCACGGATGTCCGGCCAAGTAGGCGACGCGCTCGCCGTCGCTGGAGGCGCTGCCTCCGGGCACGCCCGGCAACAGACACAACACGGTTCCAACCAAGGCGAGCGCATGGACGCCCAGATTGATGAGAAGCACCTGCTCAAGTAACCGCGCCGCCAAACGCGGTTCGTCCGTCGCCGATTCTCGCATTCGATGCTCCACGCCGCTTGCCTCGAATCCGACCGTCATGGTAGCGATTTTGTGCGGATCGCGCCTAGAAGAATCCACCGCAGCGCGGTTTCGATCGTATCGATTGCACCGGCTCGAACGCAGAACCGCGCGTCGTTTCATCGAGTTTCGGAGAATGAAAGGCCCTGCCGACGGACGATGAGCAAGCGAAAGCTATTGGCAGCAAGGAAGCACACCATGTCGATTTTCTATCTGATGCCGCCCCGTCCCTATCTGGGCGATCGCTTCGCCGATTTCTTACAGACGTTCTTTCCCGGACTGGATTGGGATAGTTCGTCTCGAACGAACTTAGCCGATCTGATGGGCGATGCCGCCCTCGAACGCCACGGAGTATTCGTCGTCTATCGCGACGATCTGCCGCGCGATGAAGCGGCCTCGCGGGCGCTGCGCGACGGCTTCGGAGCCGAGCCGGGCGACGAGGTGATCGAGATTCGTCCGAGCGGTCGGGCGGGAGAAGTCGTCACCCGTCGTTGGCGCGTCGATGCTCCCGACGCATAGGCTACCGTTTGTCCCCCGCTTCACCGAATCGAACTGCCAGCGCCAGTGCCGCCGTCTCCACACGCAATATGCGCGGCCCCAGATCGAGCGCGCGCCAACCGGACGCCACGGCAAGCGCGACTTCGTCGTCCGTAAATCCGCCCTCTGGTCCGACGGCAAACGCGAGGTCGCGCACGAGGGCGTCGCCGCCCAGTTCCGCAAACGATTCTCGATGTCCGGTCGGATGTCCCAACACACGGCACGGCGGCAGATGTTCGGAACGGCAGAAGTCCGACCAATCGGTGAGAGGTCGAACCTCCAAGAGAACATTCCGACCGCATTGCTTACTCGCTTCCACGACATAGCGTTGCAGCTTGTCGATTTTGGTTTCGCGCGGATGGACCACGCTTCGCGCCGTTCGCAACGGGGTGAACGACGATACGCCTAGTTCGGTGAGCTTCTCCAAGAGGAACTGCGCGCGGTCGCCGCGCGGCAATGGTGCCGCCGCCTCTAAACGAAACGGCAGCTCGTGCTGGGGACGCTCGACGCCGATCACTTCCAACTCGACTTGTCGGCGGCCGGCGCTCTCGATGCGCGCGGGGTATTGGCACCCATCGCCGTTGAATAGGCAAACTTCCTCGCCGGCGCGGATGCGACAAACCGCGGCGAGATGATGGGCTTCGGCGTTTTCGAGAAGCACTCGACCCAGTCGCAACTCGCAATTGACGTAGAATCGCTCGGCCATCCTTGCTAATGTCCCTCCCGCTTAAGGGGTAAAACTCGATCGATTAGCCGCGGGGCGAGCGTCTGGATCTCGACGAGACGTTCGGACCCTGAAAGTGATTCTATTTCCGTTTTGGTTTTGGGGGTTCGAGATTTCGGTAAGGGTGACTCTCTGGAGGGGAAAGGGACGCGCCATGATGACTTCCGTTTCGACACGCGCGCCGGTCGGATTGAATCCGACTCGGCAGCAACTCGACGAACTCGATTCGCTGCTCCAGCGCATGTTGGAGCTTCCGGTCAATACGCTCGATGAAGAGGAGGAAATGGAAGCCGAGGAAGCGGCGATGGAGCCGCCGTCGTCTCCCATGCCCTCCCCTCCTTCGCCGCAACCGCCGCCCGTTCTGCCGGCGCGCGAACCGAGGTCCGTGCCTCACGTTTCGTACACGGTGGTCGAGACGGCCAGTCCTCGCCCGATTCCAGCGGCATCGGGCTTCGAGCCGCGACCGTCGATGCTGTCGCCTCGCCTCGTGCCCGTGACGACGCCCAGCGAAGCGGTTGAGGACGATGCCGAACCGTTTGCGCCGCCAACTCCAACGCCGTTGGCCCAGTCGCCGCCGTCGTCGCCGATCGCTCCGCAGATGCCATTCGATTCGGATTCGCCGGAGAACGAAGCAGAGTTGTGGGTTCCGTTGCGTTCGACCTGGCAGCCCTCGGCCCACACCTGGCAACCCTTGGCCGATAGCTGGCTCCAGGCCACCGAAGGGGACGTTTCTCCCATGCACACCGCCCATCCCGTGCCGATGCCAGGGCCTGGCTTGGAACCGATGCCCGTCAGCGAGACGATGTTCCCGAAACCCGCCTCGCAGCCGCCGTCGCCTCCCGCTCCACCGCCGCTCGAGGAAAGCCCCGCTTCTCCGCTCGCGGATCACAAAGCAGACAAAGTGGAGATTGAAAAGCCTGTATCCACGGAGGCAGCCGTCGAACCTCCTCTGCTTCTGACCTCGGAAGATCTCCCTCCTTCCGCTCCGCTCGCCCTATTGCCTCTGGTTTGGTTGAATCGAGGTTTCGATGCTTGTATGTCGCCGCTGGGCGCTCCCGGACGTTGGGCGCGTGGCCCGCGCGGACGGCAACTGCTCGGCCTCGCCGGTTTGGCATCGCTGACCGCCGCCGCCATCCTCGCCCTGAGCGCGGGAATGGGTTGGTGTTGGTGAGCGACCCTGGTAGAATGTTCCTTGTCCTTCGGCGTCTCCCTAGCCGCGTCGCGCCCCGGAGACGCCGATGGATGCGAGTCCGATACCTTGGGAGCAATCATGTCGAACGTCCCGGTCGATGCCAACGCCTTGCCGCACGAAGATCCGTCCACCAATCCGTTTGCCGCCTTCCTCAGTTATCTCATCCCAGGATTGGGACAGATTTATCAGGGGCGCATCGGCAAGGGGTTGCTGTTCTTCGTCTGCGTCTATGCGTTGTTTTTCATGGGAACCTATTTCGGTAGCGGCACGGCCCAGATCAAAACCAAGGTGTCCGACAATCCCATCGTGTACGAGGAAGAGGTGTACACGGTGACGAGCAATGTTTATCTGCCCGATACTGCCGAGCAAAACAATCCGTTCAATCTGCCGCGCGTCTTGGCCAATTTGTACAACCGACCGCAGTTCGCCGGTCAGTTTTGGGTCGGAATCGCGGCTTGGCCGGCGATCTGGCAATACGTCAACTACAATCGACGGCAGGAACACGGCGACACCTTCCTAGCCGACTTTCAACGCACACCCTCCGACAAATCGTTGAATGCCCTGCATACCAGCGGAGACAAAACGCTGGAGTTGGCATGGGTATTCACCGTCGTCGCCGGCGTTCTCAACGTCATGGTGATCTACGATGCCTTGGCAGGTCCTGCCTTCCCTCCGGGCACGGATCTAGACGAAGCGACTGCGTAATCCCAGAGACGATGGAATCGAGCGGACGGATTTCGGACGATGCAAGGCGAGAAAGGCAGCGCGACATGCACACGTTTCTACCGAATCACAATCTGTATTTCGTCGAATTGCCCATTCTCATCGTGCTAATCAGCCTCGTCTACAGCGCTACGCGCTTCGACGAATGGCGTCCCATTTTTTTGGAGGCGTTGCGCTGGGGAATGCGTCTCGTTCTCTTCCTTTTCTTCATCGGATTCGTTTTGTACATCCTCGACCGCATTACATGACGCCACCACCATGAGCGAGGAACAGCTCCACGATCCGTCGGCCAAGCGCGAACGGCGACTGGCGAAACACTTTCGCTGGCAAGCCTTCTTCGAGCGCTGCGCCGAACCGCTATTCGTCCTCGATCGGCGCGGTCGCTTGCTCTTCGTCAATCGCGCTTGGGAGACTCTAACCGGAGTCGGGTTGGGGGACGCACACCATCTCGTCTGTCGGCGATTCAAGCCCGTTGCGTCGGACATTTCCCCCGAAGACCTGTTGGCACACATCTTGACGCCACCGCCCGACGTGCGGCGCGGCGGAATGGGCCGCGTTCGCCGCTCGCTTTTCAAAGGTGACGGGACCATGCACCGCCTGGAGGTCGAGTTTCTCCCCTTATTGCAAGAAGGCGAACGAGGCGGTTATTTCGTCGTCGGGCGCATTCGACCGCTCAAAGAAGACAAAACACCTGATTTTATATCTATCTCGGAGAAACTGATCGACCTGCGGCAGCGCCGCCTCGAACGGTTTCGCCTCGACGATTGGACCAGTCCTCTCCCGAACATGAAGCGTCTGGTCGAGCAAGCGCGATTGGCGAGTCAGGTGACGGCCCCCGTGCTTTTCGTCGGTGAAGCGGGTACGGGCAAGCAGACGTTGGCGCGGACGATCCACTTCCTCGGCGGCCAGCGCGAGGAGGCGTGTGCCGTTCTCGACTGCGAGCATCTGCCTCCCGCCGCATTGGCCGCGCTGCTGTTCGGATCGCGCGGCGGTCGCGAACACTTCACCGCCATGTATCTCCGCGAACCGGCCTCGTTGCCGCGCGATCTTCAACTCCGCTTGGTGGATACCATCCGAGGCGCGTCGGAGGAAGAGTCTCGCCTGCGTGTTTTCGCCGGATGTCGGCAGAAGCCGGACCAAGCCGTCCGCGAGGGCCGACTGTTGGAGGAACTGGCCTGCGCACTCTCTACGCTTGTCCTCGAATTGCCACCGCTGCGCGAACGCCAAGCCGACTTGCCCGCGTTGGTCGAGCGCTTGCTTGAGCGCTCCTGCATTGGCCGTGAGATGCGTGTCGCCGGTCTCGACGCGGACGCCTGGGCCTTGTTGCGAGATTGTGCCTGGCCGGGCAATGTCCGCGAACTGTACCATGTCCTTCGATCCGCCTGCGCGCGGTCCACCGGACCCCTGCTCCGCACGGTCGATCTACCCTCCACTCTTCGCCGCGCCGTGGAACGCGCGAAGTCTCCCCCGAACAACCGACCGGGAGAACTGCCGCTGGAACAACTTCTCGAAGAAGCCGAACGCCGTCTCATTCAACTCGCCCTCCAGCGCGCCGGTGGCAAAAAGGCGCTGGCGGCGCGCTTGCTCTCGATCCCTCGACCGCGATTGTGGCGGCGAATGATAAAACTCGGCATCGTCGATACCGAAGGTCCGGACGATGCGAGGGAGGACCGCGAGCCGAGCGAAAAATAATCGGCGAGAGGAAGAGGAGATGCACTGTCCGCAATTGCTCGTCTATGAAACGGATCGACGGTTGGCGACGATGTTGCAGCCGTTGGCCGACAAACACCAATGGCTGCTGCGCGAGCCGCGCCAACTGTCGGCGTGTCTGCGGCTGTTCGATCGACGCGGCCCCGGAGTTCTCGCCATGCGTCCTAGCCGCGATCGGGATCGCGAGTTGGCCCTGATGGAACAGGTGGCTTGGCTGTACCCAGAGGCGGCTCTTCTCCTCGTTCTCGATCTGGAACAGCTGGGGTTATCGAGTCTAGCGTGGGATCTGGGCGTGCGCTGGATCTTACCGCCGCCGCACACGCGAGAACGGGTGACAGAGCTAGTCGTTCATCTGATGCGACAATTCGAGCCGTCCACCGCGCCCACGAAAGGAGGGAGATGATCGAACTTCCCCTTCTCGACGAGACGCGCTGCCGCCGCTGCGCCGATTGTATCGCCGTCTGTCCCACGAAGTGTCTGTCCATGCGCTCCGACGGTCCATTCTTGATTCGTCCGACGGATTGCGTCAGTTGTGGACTGTGTGTTCTCGTCTGTCCGAGCGCGGCGTTGAGCCTAGCTGCGATCTGAGATGTGGGACAGCCTATCAATCGACTGCGGAGCGAAGCGCGAGAGTTCGCGCTCCGCTCCGCGTCGCGGCTAACCGAGGGAAATCGCCCTCGATTTACTTGGCCTGCGCGGTTTGCACCGTCTCGGACAGC
This sequence comes from Planctomycetota bacterium, assembly GCA_021781415.1. Taxonomy (GTDB): domain Bacteria; phylum Planctomycetota; class Planctomycetia; order Gemmatales; family Gemmataceae; genus JAJPHU01. Next base: position 10,363 of record JAJXWW010000227.1, on the reverse strand, counting down.
AGGCTGCGGAAATCGGCGCGAGCAATCTCGCCGGCGCGAACGATGACGCGGCGAGTCTGCGAAACCGGCTTGCCGTCGCGGGTCGTCTCCACGCGCACCATGTAGTAGTACGATTGGCCTACTTCCAACGTCGGCGTGTTGAAACTACGAACGCCGGGCGCGGCTTTCATCTGCACATCGTCGATGAACAGCTTGGCATCGGCGGGCACTTCGACGACGAGCTTTGCCTTCGACGGCGAAAGATAAACGCCTTTCTTGGTCTCCTTGGGAGCGGGAATCGTTTCCGCCGGAGGAGTGCCACCGGCGGGAGGCATTCCCGGTTGGGAGATCGAACCCGGATAGGTGGGCGCGCCGTAGTAGGTTCCCATGCAGCCGGCGCTCCAGCTGCTGTAGCCACCCCAGCAACCGCCGTAGCAGCTACCCCAGCAACCGCCGTAGCAGCCACCGCCGCCACCGTAGCATCCACCGTAACAACCGCCATAGCATCCACCGTAGCAGCCGCCATAGCATCCACCATGACAACCACAGTAGCTGCTGTAGCCACAGCAACGATGGCAGTCCGGCGTCGCGCCACCTGCCGTCAACGCCGCCATCAACACCACGCTGTACATCTTGGACCTCCCTCAAACTCGAGTTGAAAAGACTTGAGCGAATAACCCGCGCCATCCTCTTCATGCGAACATGGCGTCTCTGGGATAAATAGTAAAATTGGATAATTTGTCCGTCAATGCGAATCTGAAAAAAGTACGACCGCTGTATCGGAAACAATCGTTACATTCGGAACCCCGCCTCGGTAACTCGCCCAGGCGAAGTTCGTCGCCGTCTCCTCTTGGCGTTCGGGCCGCTCATCCGTTACATTGGGTTTATTGAGGAGAATCGATCGTGACACGCTATGCTTCGTTTGTGTTGGTATTCGTGTTCGGTTGTGGAGCCGCGGAGCCGGCCGAGAACTTTGTCTCGGCGAAACCCAGCGCCCCGCTGCCCAAAGATCTGCGCACGCGCCGAAGCGGCGACGACTGGCCGAGATTCCTCGGACCCGCCGGCGACAGCGTCTCCACCGAAAAGGGAATCCTTAGCCCTTGGCCGAAAGAAGGCCCGCGCCTCGTTTGGCAGCGCAAGCTCGGCGAAGGCTACGGCATGCCGGCCATTAGCCGAGGACGCTTGTTCGTCTTCGATCGCTCCGGCAATCGCGCCCGCCTCCGCTGTTGGAACAGCGAAACCGCCGAAGAACTGTGGACCTTCGACTACGCAACCGAGTATCAAGATCTCTACAACTACAGTGGCGGGCCTCGGTGTTCGCCGATCGTGGACCGGGAGCGCGTCTACATTTACGGCGTCGATGGCCAACTCTTCTGCTTGCGCGTCGATGACGGCAAGCCCATTTGGAAAGTCGATACCATCGCCCGCTTCCACGTCCGGCAAAATTTCTTTGGCGTCGGCAGCACGCCGATTGTCTCTGGCGACCTGTTGTTGGCACAAGTCGGCGGTAGTCCCGACAGTGACCGCGCGCGCGACGCGCGCGATTGGCCCAAGGCAGACGATAGCGGCATCGTCGCCTTCGAGAAGTACACCGGGAAGGTCCGCTACCATGTTGTCGATGAACTCGCCAGTTACTCGAGTCCCATGTTGGCGACCATCGGGGAGCGCCAGTTGTGTCTGGTTTTCGCGCGCGGTGGACTCGTCGCGCTCGATCCGGCATCGGGGAAGATCGACTTCCGCTATCCCTGGCGCGCCAAGATTCTCGAAAGCGTCAACGCCAGCAATCCGGTCGTTGCCGGCAACCGCGTCTTGATCTCCGAGACCTATGGACCGGGCAGCGTGCTTCTCGAAGTTAAGCCCGGCGAATGCAAGCCGATTTGGAGCGACGCCGACAAGGGCATCCGCGAGAAAAGTCTTCGCTGTCATTGGAACACCCCGATCCGCGTCGGCGACTATGTGTACGGCAGCAGCGGTCGGCATTCCAACGAGGCCGAGTTGCGCTGCGTCGAATGGGCTACCGGCAAAGTCGTCTGGCGCAAACCCGGCCTGACGCGCTCGTCGCTGCTCTTGGTCGAGAATCACTTCATCTGTTTGAGCGAAGATGGTATGCTGCGATTGTTAAAGGTGAATCCGGAGAAGTACGACGAGGTATCGAGCGTGGAGTTGACGCAGACGGGAGCGGATGGCCGGCGCGAGCCGTTACTCAACGAACCGTGTTGGGCCGCGCCGATCCTTTCGCACGGGCTGCTCTATCTGCGCGGCGCAGACCGTCTCGTGTGTCTGGAATTGATTCCGCCCACGAAGAAATGACTTGCCGGCACATGGAGCGGCAAATTTCAAAAGACCCTTTTCATGGAGGAAAGGCGGCATGTGGCAACGACCCAAGATAGGCTGGCTGCTTTTGACGGCGGCGGCGAGCGTCCCTCTCGGCTGCGGCAAGAGCGATAACACCCCGACGACGACGACCCCCGCGCCCAACCCCGCCTCCATGCAAATGAACATCGGCGGATCGCCGACGATTACTCTGAACCCCGACAATATCCGCGCCGAAATCGACAAAGCCGCTGTCGGAGTCAAGCTCGTTCGACTCGACCTCACTTCGGTGGGTGTGCCGCTGACGATGGAAGCGCCGGAAGGAGCCAAGGCCCAACTCGACCCCCGCGCGCTCTCGCTCCGCAATTGGGTCGATGTCGAAGTCATCGCCGGCGAGCGCTTCTTCTTACGCATTCGTCTGGGCAAACATCCGCTCGACCAGAAACGCCGCCGACTCGCCGGGCAGCCCATGTTGGTGGATACCAAGGATCTGCTCTTGAGCGCCTCCGCCGTATTGCTCGACGAACGCTGTGAGTTCGCGCGACACATAGTCGCCGGACTTCAGGATTACACGCTCGAAAACGTCGATCCCATCTTGGAACAGCGAATCAACCACAGCCAGAAAGACTGTCTGCTCATGCTGAGATGCGCCGAAACCTTGAGGCCGTGCATGCCTCCGCCCGAAGACGCCACGAAAGCGCTGCAAGAATGCAACGCCGCGCTGGTGAAGAATGCCCAAAGTCAAATCGTCAACGCCGGTATGGACCCCCGACAAACGACCGATGCCACCCTCGCGCCGTTGACCAAACTATCGGGCCTGGAGCGCTTGATGCTCCAGCGTTGCTCCGTTACCGACGATGGTCTGACCCACTTGACGAAGATGACGAAGCTGAAGGAACTCTCGCTGGCCGACTGTCCGATCACCGACGCCGGACTGTCCTCGCTGTCCGGACTTCTCCGTCTGGAGAAGCTCAATCTGGCCTCGGCGTTCGGCGATAGTCCGCGCATCAAGGGCGAGGGATTGGTCTCCCTCGGCAAGCTCGACAATCTACAAGTCCTCGTTCTCGATAAAAATCTCGTCGACGACGCCGGCTTGGCTCCGCTGAAAAATTTGCACGGTCTGCGCGAGTTGTATCTGGAGCAGACGCGCGTCGTGGGGCCGGGCTTGGCCAATCTGAAGGATTTGAAACATCTCGCGCTGTTGTCGATGAACGAGACGAAGATCGACGACGCGGGGTTGGCCGGTTTGGAAGGGCTTGGGAGCTTGGAAGAGCTGCATTTGCGTGGCTCGCAGGTGCGCGGCGAGGGCGTCAAGCACCTTCACGGATTAACGAAGCTGCACACGCTCCATCTCGGCAACACGCGCCTCAACGATGAGGGCATCTCTCACCTCGTCGGCCTCAGCGCGCTGAAGACGCTGAACCTCGAAGGAACCGAAGTTACCGACGCCGCCCTGCCGACTTTGCAAGCGATGAAGGGATTGAAGCGAATCGCCTTGGCCCGCACCAAGGTAACGGCAGACGGCGCGGCCAAACTCAAGTCGGCCCTTCCAGGAGTGGAAATATCACTGAAATAACCCTCGCATGACTCGCACGCCACCCTCCCCCTTTTGGAGCGGGGCAGCGTAAGTCCCTCGAACAAGTCTCCTGGGACTTACGCCCCCGCGCGAATAAGACCGACATCCTGCGCGTTATTGAATCCGAAGCTCGCTATTCCGAATAGGTCACCAAGGAGATCACGGCGATCGCGGAGAAAAATACAAAAGATTGCCTCTCAAGAGGTTAAGCTCTTTGAGGGTCGAACGAGTTTGCCGCGGCGACGTGCGAGACCGAAGTACTTCACTCATTGCTCTTTCTTCCTCTGCGTTCTCTGGGGTGCGCGATCCGGGCTAGCGACCCTGACGCGATGTCTCGGACTCGCCCCCGGTGATAGAGGATTGGAGGAATCAAATGCCGAGTGGACGAAAAATCCGTGGCGGTTCAAGGCATCTCGGCAAGATACTGCTCAAGTTTGTAAAGATCGACCGGCTTGACGAGATGGAGGTCGAAGCCCGCTTGAAGGGCGCGGCGACGGTCCTCCGGTTGGCCGTAGCCGGTGATGGCGATCAATCGAACTGTCTCCCCTCCCGGCAGCTTTCGCACTTGGCGAGCCAATTCGTAGCCGTCCATGCCGGGCAAGCCGAGGTCGATCAACGTGACTTCCGCCAATCCCCGCTGCATGATTTCCAGCGCTTGCAATCCATCCCCCACGCCTTCGACTCGATGTCCCCACGCGAGCAGCAGCTTGCGCAGCATCTCTCGGTTGTCGTCGTTGTCTTCGACGAGGAAGATGTTCCGAGGCACGAAAGATTTCTCTTGCGGCGGTGGAATCGGAGACGCGGCCGGAAGCAAGGGCGGTTGACGGCGCGGCAGACGAACGATGAATTCGCTGCCTTTTCCCTCTCCCTCGCTCCGGGCCTCAATCGTGCCGCCGTGCAATTCCACAATTCTCTGAGCCAGAGTCAAGCCGATACCCAATCCCCCTTCCGTTCGTTCCAACGAGACGTGCAATTGTGCGAACAAATCGAAAATGCTGGTCTTATCTGCTTCGGAAATTCCGACTCCAGTGTCTTTAACCGACAAGATCACTTCGGAATCGTTCGAGTGAAGTGTTGCCTCGATGCGACCGCCCGGCGGCGTGTACTTCGTCGCATTATTGAGCAAGTTGACGATCACTTGGGTCATGCGCGTCGGGTCCGCCTCGACCCACAATGCCTCGGTGGGCACGTCGGTCGTCAACTGAAGGGTTCTCGCCTCTATCAGATTGCGGCTGGCCCGAACGGCGTCGGCGAGAAGCGTCCGAACATCGATCGGTTGTTGGCGCAAGTCGATCTTCCCGTGCGTAACCCGCGACAGATCGAGGAGATCGTCCATGAGGCGAACGAGGTGTTGGCTCTGTCTTTCGATAACGGCGCGCGATTCTTCGAGTTCGGCGGTGGGCAAGCCGCGCTGGCGCATGAAGTGAACGGCACTCAGAATCGGTGCGAGAGGATTGCGTAGTTCGTGGGCGAGCATGGCCAAGAATTCGTCGCGGCGACGAACGGCTTCCTTCCGTTCGGTCACGTCGCGCAGCGTGGCCAAATAGGCGGGTTGTCGATCCCAAACGATCTCCACGACCCGCATCTCGGCGATGCGATAATTCGGCGCGGACGGTGACGAGGTGCCTCCACGCTTCCCGAAGGACGGGCGAGGATGCGGACGCAACTCGATTTCTACGGTCTCGCCGGACGCCAACGGTCTACCGAACCAGGTTCCAATCAGTTTGTCGGCCGGACGGCACAAAAGAGACTCCGCTGCCGGGTTGACGTAGAGGATGACGCCTTCCGAGGAGACAACCATCACGCCGTCGGCCGTCTTGTCGACCAAGTTGTAAAAACGCGCCTCGCTGTCGGCCAAAGCGCGTTGGTACATCTCCAACATTGTCGGTTTCCTTCGCCTCGGCACATTTCATCGCCCACGATCTCCCGCGCTTGGTATGTCCAGTGTTTGGGCAATTCCGTCCGCATCTTCTTTGAACATTTCGCGCAGACGATCCATTTCGTCTTGAGGGCGATGGATGAAATGGCCCGATAGAATGCCGGAAATGTTGCGGAAGGGCTTGCCGATGTGCATGCCCTTGCCGTCGATGGTAAACTCGCGGATATTCTTCTCGTGCGTGGAACCGCGCATCTTGAGGACGGTAACGCCGCGCCGCATCTCACCGTGCATCTCCACATAGCGAAGGAGAATAATCGTGTCGGTGATGGTGGAGATGTGCGTTTCCGTCACAGAGGAACCGCCCAACAGATTCGAGGAAGTCGCGGTGAACAGACCCGCGACGTTTTGGTCCTTGATGTACGAGGTGAGGCCGATGGCAAACTCTCGAAAGCTCTTGACGGTGGCCACGCGCTCCAACGCCGACAGGCTGTCGATGGCAATGCGCTGCGGCTTGAATTCGTCCACCACCGCCTTCATGGCGATGAGATGATCTTCGAGGCTGCCGGTTTCGGGATACTCGCACACAACCTTGAGGTTGCCGGCTTCTTCCATTTTCTCGAAATCAACGCCCCAGCCGGTGGCATTGCGGAAGAGTTGATCGCGGCTCTCCTCGAACGCGAACAGCAAGCAGCGTTCTCCCGACTCGACGCCGCCCGCGATGAAGCTGGTCGTCACCAGCGTTTTGCCGGTACCCGTGGCTCCGGACAAAAGAACGATGGAGTCGCGGAAGAACCCGCCTCCGCACATGCGATCCAACTCCGGCACACCCGAACGGATGCGCATGTCCGTCGATTTCTGTGTCAATTCGATGGCCGAGAGGGGAATCACGACCACGCCCTGATTGGGGCTGACCGTGAAGGGATACTCGCCTTTCTGGTGCGGCGCGCCGCGAAATTTGAGGATTTCGATGGTTCGCCGCCGTTTCTCTTGCTCCAAGCCGTTGCGGAGAATGATGACGTTGTCGGTGACGAACTCTTCGATGCCATAGCGCGAGACTTGTCCATACTCTTCGGTGCGCTCGGCGGTGATGATCGAGGTAACGCCCATCTTTTTGAGGGCGCTCACGATGCGGAACAGTTCGTTGCGAACCGTGCAGCTATCGCCGAGTTGAGCGAAGATTCCTCCCAAGGAATCCAGCGACATCCGCCGCGCTCCCGTCTTGCGCACGGCGTTTTCGATCCGCACCAACAGAGCGTTCAAGTCGTAATTTCCGCTGACGATCGTCTCTTGTTCCGGATAGGGAGACACGTCGACGAAGGCCCATTTCCCTTCCGCCTCCCACGCGGGGATGTTCCAGTTGAACCCCTCCATGTTCTTACGAATAGCATCGGGGCTTTCTTCAAAGGTGACAAAAACCCCCGTTTGACCGCGACGTATACCCTCCGCCAAAAACTGACAAGCGAAAACGGTCTTGGCACTGCCGGAAGTACCCGACAACAGCGTCGAACGCCCTTCGGGCAACCCTCCGTAACCGATTAAATCGAAGCCAGGAACTCCGGTTGCGAGCTTGGCGACAGCAGTGCGTTGGTTATGCCAGGTCAACGCCTTCCTCCTTTCGAGATGCGGTGTCGCTCCGCAATTGACACGATTGCAAATCCAGACCCAGAAGCACCTTGTCGGCGTCCGACAAATCGCCGATGATGCGGCGCATGGGCATTGGCAGTTCCTTGACCACCGTGGGAGTGGCCAATATCTTTTCGTCCTCGGCAAGTTGTGGTCGATCCAACACGTCGATGACGTGCATTTCGTATTCGCCGCGCAACTCCTCGTCGCAGATGCGGCGCAGGTTCTCAATCGCCCGGCGCGAGCGCGGCGTTTGGCCGGTAACGTAAAGTTTCAGCAAATAGTAACTCATTCCTTCTTCCCTCGGTGCGCCTCCTCGCTTCCCACTCCCCCATTCAACGCAAGTAGAACAGTTGGAGACGCAAGGGTAGAGCTAAACTCCTTCCTCCGTCCCAGCAGTCTCGACTACGAAAGACTTGCCGAACGATAATACGAAAGCAACCGTCCCATGAGTTCGAGAACGAGCAAATGCCCCTCCTCAAGATAGGCCCTCTGCATCTCTTGGGAGGCAACGGCCAGTTTTCTTTCGAGTACGCGGGCGTGCAATTCGATCACGTCGCGCGCGCTGGCACGAAGCTGTCCCAATCCCTCGCTCAGATCGCTCAAGACCGTCGAAGGCACGAATTCGATCGGAGCGAAACGTCGATGCACGGCTCGATCCAATAAAAGGCTGTAGCGATGGACGAAATCTCCATGCAAATGAGCAGCCGCCTCGTCCGAAACATACCCGCTCGAAAAGCGCGATTGGCTCGGTGAAGCCCGCTTGCTCTCTCGGCTGCCTCTTATGAGAGCGATGCCGGAATCGCTATCGGGTGAGATTCCAAACGGTTTGTTTTTGTGTTGTATCATGGCGATAAACTCCTGCAACTTCCATTCCACTACCGGACAAACTCGATCCGGTATTCGATGGGGAGAAGATGCTCTCGGTTCACCGCATATAGGGTGCGGACGCTCATTCGCCCATGATGCGAATGCAAGCGTGGCAAATTCCCTACTATTATTAGACCTCGGAGGAGAGAATGTCCAGGGGTGCGAATCCAGCCCAGTCGGTGGCGGTGCAGAGAGGAGTCGTCTCTCTCACGCTCGCCGCAGGTTGGGATCGGAGAATGGAATGAGCTTATGCTTTGGTTTGGAATAACTTCCCGAATGAGGGGTGGTGTAGGGTAGGTCGAAGCGCAGCGAGACCCACCGGAAGCGCATGGTGGGTCTCGCTGCGCTTCGACCCACCCTACGAATTACCAGAAACCGGATTCGGGAAGTTATTACGAACCAGATCCTTATGCTTTTTCGGAATTGGGAAGCAGCGCTGGCTCCAACTCGCGGAGCATGGCTTCGGGATTGAGAGGTTTGCGGAACCAGCGGTCGATGCCACTCGGTCCTTCGTTGAGACCAAATTGCTCGACGGAACCGCCGGTCACGCCGTAAATGCGGAGGCCATTGTAGGCCGGATTGCGGCGAATGGTACGAACGGTTGTCGGCCCATCGCAGCGGGGTAAGATCATGTCTAAAAACAAAACGTCCGGCTTGCCTTCGAGGTTGAGGTAATCGAGAGCGGCCGCACCATCGCCAGCCGTGTACACGTCCAGCCCAGCCAGACGGAGAAACCCCGCCAATAGCTCGCACTCATTGCGATCGTCTTCGACCACCAGCGCGCGCCGCCGTTTACCGCGAGGAGCGGAAGGAGATGCAGTGTCGAGGCGGTCGACACGTTCTTGAAGATTGCTAAGATTGGATTCGATTTTGTCGAGTGTTTCAAGCATCTCAACGGTCTGACCGAGTTCCAGTTGTCGGCGGAGCAGAGCTAAGCCGATCGTGCTGGCGTTGAGGCGATTGTTGAGCAGATGCGTGAGTTCGCGCACCGTTTTGTCGGACGGAGTGCCCTCGTGCGCTTCCATCGGCTGGAAATCGGCGCGTTCCAGCAATTCTTCGCGATAGACGCCGACGTGTCCGGGGGCCTCGATGCCCAAACGAACCACACCGGGTTTGAGAGCCACGATTTGTACCGTCGTTTGAATTTCGGGAATGACGATTTTTTGTCCGAGACGACGAGTTAAGACGAGCATGCGTGGGTGTCCTTTCCAAATGGAGCAACGGTAACCGATGCGGTAAAACGCCACACACCGGCCATCCCCCTGAATCACGGGAAATGTACGAACGAACTTGCCCAACCAACAGCAAGGAAGCGTCACGAAATCGTTGTGTGTCAGCTTGTTACGGTGAGGGGCAAGTTATGAAGTGTTCGACCTCCTGCGATTACCCAGCTGTTGTGGAACGGGCATCCCTACCCACACTTTATCAAACAATCTTTTTTTACCATACTCCTCAATATAAATCAAGAGCGGTTTTCGAGCATTCGAGCATGGGTGCTCCTCTCGATTTTGGCGGTAGCTCAGTTTCGATCCCAGAACTCTTGCCACTCCGATCCTGCCGCTAACGCCCCCAGTTCGACAAACGGACCTACATGCTCGACTTTCCAGCGTGCCCCCGTTTGCTTAATTCGCCTGTTCAGCAGTTGCTTTATCGACCCTTCTACCAATCCACTGCCGATGCTCTGACCACGGCGAAGACGTAACGCATAATTCAAACGCTCTTGATGACCGCGAAAGTAGTTCAACACCCCGCCTAGCGACGCCCCACCGCCGACCGCGCCGCCGATACGAAAACTGAACTGGCGCTCGGCATCGTCCGGCCCGTCAGTGGAGGCGAAAAAAGCGCCGAGGCTGAGGAGGAGATGGATTGGTGGAACTCGATGTGGCGGAATATGTTCGAGGAGATGGGACTGCCTCTGAAGTGCGACAAGGAATCGGAACTCATCAATCTCAATCGATCGCTCGAAACATCTGAGGAGCAAGAACGGATCGAGGCCGAGACGGGCAATCGGGAGATGGTCCTCGGCCTAATGAAGGCGTGCCATTTGCTGATGAGCCAGGGCATGCACCATGAGGCGGCGGAGTTGGCGCGGCAAGCGTTCGCGCTCGATCCGGAGTTTGTAC
>JAJXWW010000220.1 GCA_021781415.1 Planctomycetota bacterium | reverse complement strand
GGCAATCCCCGGATATGCCCGGCGAGTTGAAGGCAGGTGTGCCAATCACTCCGCCAAAGCCACAACCTCAATCCAGCCATGCAGCTGGGCACGCAGCTGCATGACCACGGATTGGGAATGCACCCCTTTAAGGAATACAGAAACTCTCGTCACTTTAAGACTACCGCAAAGGACATTGCGGTGTCATGCCGAAGAATCCTCAATCACGCGAGGCCCGTCGAATGTGGCTTCGCGGCTCTTAACTGCACGACGCTTCTGGCTGATTACGAAACCGGGAAACATGATTTTAACGACCAAGTATTGGCCGAATTGTGCAAGAACAAGGGCTTTCAATTCGTAACTGACGACGGAGATTTTAGGAATTACGACGTTACCGTCATCACGGCAAACCGCAAGCTACTTAAGTAGTTTGCCGACCCTGTAAGTTTTGCGGTCAAACCCCCCCACGTTACGCAATAGCAACGCGATGCCCACATACAGTAATCGCAGCAACGGGTGGCGACTACAGGTCCGACTCCGCGCTTCGTCTCCTTCACTCAGGTGTACGACGAGGGACGCATCGGCAAATAATTGCGGACAAACACTATCCTCGATGATTTGGGAGCCGGTGGGCGGTGTGGGCTTGGACCTGAGCGGGGGGTGAGTGTGTCCTGTCGTCGTCGCAAGGCTTCCTGCTGAAATGCCCTTGGTTGCTACAAAATCATTATCGGGAGAAGCCTTGCGATTGTCTCGGCCACTCATCGCTGTCCGGGGCGAACTGGAAACTACAGAGACTCGTGTCCTCGGTAGTTGCGTGGCTTCACAAGGGCGGTACCGTCGGCGCTCCGTTAGCAACACGTTGCAGAAAGGCCAAAGCGCGGCGCGCGGTGTCTACGGCGTTGTGGCTGTGGCGGCTCAGTTCGATGTGGAGGCCGCCGGGGTAGGAGATTTGCGATAACGACGATAGCACTTCGGCGAAATCGATCTCCCCTTCGCCGAACATGAGATGATCGTGAACGCCGAAACGCATGTCCTCAATGTGGACGTTCCACAGCCAATCGCGCCAACGGTGGACGTGCGGAGCAATCGGCGTTTCACCAAGACAATGCAGATGGCCAATATCCAAAGTGAGGCCGAAGAGGGGATGGCCCACTCGTCGATGCAGTTCCTCCCAGCGCGTCATGGTATCGACGAACATGCCCGGCTCCGGCTCGAAAGCCAGACGCACGTTCCGGCGTTCGGCACGGTCGCACAAACGACGGCATCCTTCGACGAGACGCTCCATCGAGATTTCATCGCTCGCCGCTTCGACGGGTGAGCCGGACCAGAAACTCACCGCGCCGGCATCGAGATCGGCGGCCATATCCACGGCGCGGCAGAGGAAATCGAGTCGGCGTTCGCGCTCCGCCGGATCGGCACTGAGCAGCGTCGGTTGATGCTTGCGCCGCGGATCGAGCAGAAAGCGCGCGCCGGTTTCCACAACGACGGCGAGATCGAGTGCGCGAAGTCGTTCGCGGACGAGTGGCAGCTGGCGAGTCGTATCCGGGTCGTAGGGATCGAGCGCGCGATGATCGAGCGTCAAGGCGATGCTGCGATAGCCCAACTCGGCGAGGACGGTCAGAGCATCTTCGAGGCGATGGTGGGCGAAGCCGTTGGTGTTGTAGCCGAACCGCATGACCTCACTCGTACCACTTCGGCGTCAGCAACCAGCTCAGCTCCCCCTCGTTCTTGTCCGGTTCGCCCTCGAAGCGAACGAAGGCCATGCCGGCTTTGGCCAAATCCAGGTGCGCGCGTTTGGAGCCGATCAGCCAGGCGAGATAGAAATTGAGATCGGGACGGTGGCCGACGATGCCGACCGATTGAGCCGAGAGTTCGCCGAGAAAGCGGGACAATTTGCGCCGCTTGCCGCCGGGCGCGAGGTGTTCGCAGACGTGCAAGCGCGGCTTGTCGGCTCCCAACTCGGCCAACAAGATTTCCGCCGTCTGTCGCGCGCGCGTCAACGGACTGGTGACGAGATGCTCCCAGCGAACGCCCTGTCGCAACAGAGCCGCCGCCAAGGAAGAACTCTGTGCGCGGCCCGCCGGTGTCAGGGGGCGATCCGCGTCGTCGTGAATGCCGTTCTCGCCGAGCGGCTGCGCGTCCGCGTGGCGAATGATGTAGAGATCCATGCCATCGTTCCTCTCCGCTTAGCCGCGACGCGAAGCGGAGCGCGGCTTAGAAGCTGTCCGATAAGCCCCTCTCCCCCTGTACTCAGGGGGAGAGGGGTTGGGGTGAGGGGGTGATCTTTCCGCATATTCTCGCCCCTCACCCCCGACCCCTCTCCCCTGTGTACAGGGGCGAGGGGGACTTTGCGGATAGTCTCTTGGTCGCGCGCTCCGCTTCGCGTCGCGGCTAACCGAGTTGTCGGGCTTGCCCTATGCCCGTTGTGCCATTGTTCCCTATAATAACAAATCTCTCCGCAATTGGCCCGAATGGGAACAAGACGCGCCATAGGATTTTTTTGAGACCACGACGCAATGAAACGAACGGACCTCCGCAATATCGCTATTATCGCCCACGTCGATCACGGCAAGACGACGCTGGTCGATCAGATGCTCCGCCAATCCGGCTTGTTCCGCGAGAGCGAGCTGCGCGGCAGCTGCATTCTCGACTCCAACGATCTGGAGCGCGAACGCGGCATCACCATCTTGGCCAAGAACATCGCCCTTAAGTTCGGCGATACCAAGATCAACATCATCGACACGCCCGGCCACGCCGATTTCGGCGGCGAAGTCGAGCGCGTTCTGAAAATGGCCGACGGAGCCTTGCTCCTCGTCGATGCCGCCGAGGGGGTCATGCCGCAAACACGCTTCGTGCTGCGCAAGGCGTTCGGCTGCGGCCTGCGGCCCATCGTCGTCATCAATAAGATCGACCGTCCCGACGCCCGGCCCGTCGATGTCCTCAACGGCGTCTTCGATCTATTCGTCGAATTGGACGCCGACGATGCCACCCTCGATTTTCCGACCATCTACGCCTCGGGCCGCGACGGCATCGCCTTTGCGGAACTCCCCTCGCTTCCCTTCGTGGGGAAAGGGGCAGAGGGTGAGGGGGGAGACTCCATCCGCCCGCTGTTCGATGTCATCCTGGAAAAAGTGCCGCCGCCCGAAGTCGAACCGGACGCGCCGCTGCAAATGCTCGTCGTCACCCTCGATTACAGCGACTACGTCGGACGGATCGGCATTGGCCGCGTCGTCGCCGGGAAGATCAAGAAGGGCCAACGCATCGCCCTGCTCAAGCCGGATGGCCGGCGCATCGACGACACGGTGGCCCAGCTCTACGTCTTCGACCGTCTGGGCCGAACCGAAACCGACGAAGTCGGCGCGGGCGATCTCTGTGCCGTCGTCGGTCTGGAGGAAGTGCATATCGGCGACACCGTCGCCGACTTCGAGCAAGCCGTCGCCCTGCCGCCGATCACGGTGGACGAACCGACGCTGGAAATGATCTTCCGCATCAACGATTCGCCGTTCGTCGGCCAGGACGGAACCTATGTGACCAGCCGTCAACTGCGCGATCGCCTGCTGCGCGAACTGGAATCGAACGTCGCGCTCCGCGTCACGCCGGACGAAGAGAAGCGCGACGAATTTCACGTTGCCGGCCGCGGTCTGTTGCACCTCGGCATCCTTTTGGAGAATATGCGCCGAGAAGGATATGAATTATCCGTTGGCAAGCCGCGCGTCATCACCAAGGAGATCGACGGCCAGGTGATGGAGCCGATTGAATATCTCGTCATCGAAGCGCCGCCGACCTCGGTGGGCGCGGTGATGGAGCTAGTCGGCAATCGCCGGGCCGAGTGCGTCAAGATGGAGAGCCACGGCGAAATGACGCACATGGAGTTCACCATCCCGGCACGCGGTCTCATCGGCATCGGCACACGGCTGATGACGGCGACGAGCGGCGAGGCCATCGTGCATCACAACTTCTACGACTATCAGCCGGTGCGCGGCGGCATTCCGTCCCGACTGAACGGCGTCATGGTCTCGATGGAGACGGGCCGGACCACGGCGTATGCGCTCGATAATTTGCAAGAGCGGGGCATCCTCTTCGTCGGTGCCGGCGAGCAAGTGTACGAGGGGCAGATTGTCGCCGAACACTGCCGCGACAACGATCTCCCCGTCAACGCCTGCCGCGAAAAGAAACTCACCAACATGCGCGCCGCCGGTTCGGATAAGTCGATCATCCTCAAACCGCCGCGTCAACTGACGTTGGAATTGGCGTTGGAATACATCGAAGACGATGAACTGGTCGAAGTGACGCCAAAAGCGATTCGGCTGCGAAAGATGTATTTGAAAGAAAACGACCGCAAACGCTTTGCTCGCCAAGCGCAGTCGTGAGGCAATGACGAGGAAAGAAAAAAGCGGCCGTAGTTGAGTCCATTCTTGACTATGACTCGCGGACAACGACTTTCCATTTATCTTTTTTGTGCGGACTACGTCCAGGAGTACGCAATCTCCATACTGTGCCGGAACTGCTGGGACATGCGAACGTCGAAACGATTATGATCTATACTCATGTGTTGAACAAGGGCGGACAAGGCGTTCGCAGCCCGCTGGACCGTCTCTAGCTGCGCAAGGTGCCATTACTGCGCTACTTTGCGCCCCTGACAAGTGGCAAATGTGCCAACAGTGCCGCGAGGTGTGTCGTAAGTCTTTGTAATTGCGTTACTTGCGGTGCAATGACAACTTAACAATAGCGAGGGCGGTCCTTGCTTGGTGCAGGCGCGATCCGGGATAGATCGCGCAGATAATCACTTGTTCGGCCACAAAGTCCACGAGGCTTGCATGTTGATTGAATGCCCCTATTGCCGATCTCGCGTTGACGCCAAGGCCGAGGGGGAGTGCGTTCTCCCCCGAGACCCTGACGACCACGATCCGTACGACACGAAAGTGGCGGTAGGGAAATGTTCAAGCTGCGCGAACGTCCTTGTTGGACTTCAGGAAGAACATGAGCATCCAGACTACGGCTTGTACTGGTCCGATGCCGAGCGTGTGTGGCCCCAGCCGAAAAGGCCTATCTCACGTAGCGTTCCCGACATCGTCAAGTCTTCGTTGGAGGAGGCTGATCGTTGTTTTTCGGCGGGAGCATTCACGGCCTGTGCAGTTATGTGTGGCAGGGCAATTGAGGGCATTTGTGTCCATCATAAGACCAAAGCCAAGACGCTGAATAACGGCTTGAAAGAGCTGTTGGACAACGAGATCATCGACAAACGCCTTTTCACCTGGGGTGATGAGCTTCGGAAACTCCGAAATCTCGGCGCACACGCGAGTGGGGAGAAGGTGCCGCATCAAGACGCATTTGATGTTCTTGCGTTCGCACACGCCATCACAGAGTATGTGTTTGTGCTTACTGAGCAGTTTCAGGAGTTTATGTCCCGACGGCCGAAGGCGGAGGCCGAACCCCCATAGGAGAAACAACGGGCCGGGAGTCGAATTGAGGGCGAAGTGGGCCGAACAAATCGCTGTTGTGACTCGGAAGTCTCTTCATGAGCTGTAACACTATGATATAAGGAGGTTTATAGCTGTTACCCCTTGTTCCGTCAAGGGTTTTCTACCACGGCAGGCAACGGTGTCTGAAGCCCGTGG
>JAJXWW010000136.1 GCA_021781415.1 Planctomycetota bacterium | reverse complement strand
GTAGTTGCCGAACATGAATGCGAAGCCGCACACCCAGAATCCGAGCATGCCGATCGCATAAATGCCGAGGTTCATGGCCATGGTGTGGGCGACGTTCTTGGCGCGCGTCAGTCCTGTCTCCACCATGGCGAAGCCGGTCTGCATGAACATGACGAGGAAGCCGGTTAACAGCGTCCACATCATGTTGACGGCGATGCGATTCTTTCCAATCTCATTGCCGAGCGTTTTGATCTCCTCCATCGCTTGATTGACGGCGACATCGTGCGGATCGGGATTGGTGCTTGAGACTTCGATCTTGGTAAGCGTAGGAGGAGTACCCAAACTGGAACGATCGCCTGTTTTCGCGCCGGTGGGGTCCGGTTCAGCGGGCGGCTTCTCTTCCGCCGCCGGCGCTGTCGGCTCGCCACCAGGTTTCGGAGTGTCTTGCGACCACAGAAGATTGAGATGAACGAGGAACGTAACGGCCATCCCCGCAAGGAGTAGGCTTTTGCAGATGGTTTTTTTCACGACGACAAAACCTCGGTGGGAAACGTAACCTTGAAACGACGGTACCCACCGTCTTTCAGAAGAGCCGCGAGAGCGGGATGGTTAGCGTTCCTCGAAGGAAAGAATGGACTAATGCGAAAGCAAGTCGGATGCCAGAGAGATGCCCCAACACAAAATCGACCTTATTCGTTTCAAGACAAGATGTTACGATTAGAAATCGCCCCAGGCATGTCTTGAGATACACTGTGAATGCCCGAAGAATCGACATTTTTTGCCTTCAAAGCAAGCATGGACGACATCGCCGATCTGGATTCGTCGCGCCAAAATACGACGAGGGCGACGAGGGCAAGGAGGGGCAACAGACCGGCGATGGCCACCCCCGAAGAGTAGGATCCCGTCCGCTCCACCATGTCGCCAATGACTTCGTGCAGTAAGGACATGGTCAACCAACAGATACACCCCAGCGCCCCGGTCACTTTTCCCTGATGCTTGCTCGATAGATCCTGAGTAAACGAATAGTAATTGGGAAAGACACCGAGACTGGCGAAAGCGATGACGAGCAGCACGGCCAACAACGGCCAACCGGCGGGCAAAACTGCAGCCGCGACGCTGAAGGTGGTCAGCGCGGCACACAGTGCGAAAACGAACGTGCGACTCGAATGCACCCTCCACCCGCGTCGAACGAGTTGCAGCGTGGCGTACCCCGACGCCAAACAACCTGCGTCGGCGGCGAAGTAATAGTAGATGCTGAACTCGCTGCACGCCTTCAGATCGTACCCGTGTTGTGTCTGCAAAAACAGAGGCAGCCACGCGCGGAAGAAATGCCAGGTCATGTTGATGGCCGTCACGACCACGGACAACACGGCAAAACGACGCAAAAAGACTCGGCGCTCGTCCGGTGCCTCGTCTCGAACCGCATGGATCATCCACCACACCACGCCGAAGATACTCGATAGCGTCACCGCGAGCTTGACGCACAAGGGTATCCACGGACGATCCGAAAAGGCGATATGCACGAGCAAATCGATCCCGTAGAGTACAAGCAAGAGTCCGAGAATGGCGATCAGCGAGGACGAAGGCGATCGCTCCGTCAGCGCCAAGTCGTCGGCGCGGACGCTTGCCAACCAGCCGACGACCCAGACGACCCCCAGCGCGGCCACAACGAGGAAGGGATAGCGCCAGCTTCCTGGATTCTGTTCGTTGTACAGCATCAGGACGACGAACGGCGTCAACACGGCACCGACGGCAGCTCCGCTCTGCAACAATCCGTTGCCCATGGTCCGTTCCGAGGGTGGCAGAATGCGTTGCGTGGTACGAAGCGCGCAGGGCCAATTGCCCGATTCGGCCAAACCCAACAGAAAGCGACACATCAAAAGCGACAGAAAACCCTGCGATAATCCGGTGAGAAACCCAGCCGCCGACCACAACAACACCGAGGCGGCATAGATGTTGCGCACATTCCAGCGATCCGACATCCAACCGATCAGGATCGCGCCCAAAGCGAAGGCGACTCCAAATGCCGACTCTAGCTGGCCGTAGTTCCGCGCATCGAGGTGGAATTCGGTCATAATCTGCTTGGACATCAAATTGAGCGTCAGCCGATCCATGTAGTTGATGGTCGTGGCCAAGAGCAGAAGGCCGCAGATTCCCCATTTCCACGAGAAGTAGCGCGAGAAAGAAGTCGATGGAAGAACTGGCATGGCGGGTGTGCATCGTTGGTCGGGTGGGGGCAAAACATCTACTCAACAATGTAATCGACCCCGCGCGCGAATACCAGCTTTTTCTCGCCGTGGAGAGGCAGCTGGGTGCGCGTCTGGTACTCGGTTGGGAACTACTCGTTCTCATGCTCCGCATGGGAACGAATGTTCCGCCGCTCCGCAGCGCGTCGGCATGCCCGTTCCCACGCAGGCGCGTGGGTACGAGAAAAGTGCCGGACGCAGCCCGAATACGGAAAACACGCTTCGAAAATCAGTTGCATTCCTTGCGCCGATTCTCTACACTATTCGTACAGGTTTTAAGAATGAATGGTTGCCTAAGAAACGATACGGTTTTCGAGCGTTATTCATGACTCTTTTCCTTTTTCTCTTTCGACTCGACCTCCTCCTTCTTGGGAGAGATGGACCCTAGGCGCGCCTTCCAGCCGGTTTTTTTGCTTGCTGAATACAGCCCTAGGATTTGTTCCTAGGGCTTTTTTTTCGCCCGGAGTAGGACCATGACCGACCGCCTCATTATTTTTGACACGACCCTGCGCGACGGAGAACAATCGCCGGGCGCGAGCATGAACCTCGCCGAAAAGCTGCAAGTGGCGCACGCTTTGAAGGAACTCGGCGTCGATGTGATCGAAGCGGGCTTCCCCATTGCTTCGCCGGGCGATTTCGAGGCGGTGCAGGCCATTGCCCGCGAAGTGCGTGGGCCGACGATCTGTGGCCTCGCGCGCTGCAATGCCGCCGACATCGACCGCGCCGGCGAAGCGCTGCGCGACTGTTCGCGCCGACGGATTCACGTCTTCTTGGCCACCAGCGCCATCCATCGAGAGTTCAAGCTCAAGATGGCCAAGGAAGAGATCGTTCGCCGCGCCGTGGAGGGCGTTCGCCGCGCTCGACAATACTGCGACGATGTTGAGTTCTCACCGGAGGACGCCGCTCGTACCGAACTCGACTTCTTAGCCCAGGTCGTCGAGGCCGCCATCGACGCCGGCGCGACCACGGTGAACATTCCCGATACCGTCGGCTATGCCGTGCCCAGCCAATACGCCGCCGCCATCGCCCACCTGAAAAACCATGTCCCAAACATCGACAAGGCGATCATCAGCGTTCACTGCCACGACGATCTCGGCATGGCGGTCGCCAACAGTCTCGCCGCCATCAGCGAAGGGGCGAGACAAATCGAATGCACGATCAACGGCATCGGCGAACGCGCCGGCAATTGCGCGCTCGAGGAGATCGTCATGGCCGTGCGGACGCGCCAAGACTATTTCCAAGTGACGACCGGCATCAACGCCAAAAAGCTGTATCCCACCAGCCGCCTCGTCTCGCACGTCACCGGCATACAAGTGCAGCGCAACAAGGCCATCGTTGGACAAAACGCTTTTGCCCACGAAGCCGGCATCCATCAAGACGGGATGCTCAAGGAACGCACCACTTATGAAATCATGAATCCAGAAGACATCGGCGTTCCTCAGACCGAGTTGGTATTGGGGAAGCACAGCGGCCGGCACGCGCTGCGCCAGCGCGTCATCGATCTCGGCTATCACCTCAACGAGGAGCAGCTGCAAAAAGTGTTCGATGGCTTCAAGGCATTAGCTGATCGTAAAAAGATCATTTACGACGCCGACGTGGAGGCGCTGGCCGAGGCGCAGATCCACAGCGGGCCGACCTTGTGGACCTTGGAGGCCGTGACGTGCAACGCCGGTTCGGCGACCATCCCCTCGGCGGCGGTGTGCCTGTGGCATCAAGACGGAACCATCGTTCGCCATGCCAGTCTCGGCGATGGCCCCGTCGATGCCGTGTTCAAGGCCATCGAACACATTACCGGAATTGAAGTGCAGCTCCGCGACTATCGGATCCGCAGCGTGACGGTCGGCGAAGACGCCCAGGGCGAGGCCCACATTGAGGCCGAGTACAACGGCCGCGTCATCAACGGTCGCGCCGTCAGCACGGACATCATCGAATCGAGCGCGTTGGCATTTTTGCAGGTCATCAACCGCATCGCGCTGCGCATGGCCGCCGAGCAGCGCATCCACTCGACCGAGGCACCGCCCCTCGAATCGGCGGCGAGTTAAGGGCAAGCATTCTCTCCATCGCGGAAGAGGCTCATTCCTCTTCCGCCAGCCACGGCGCGGCATCGGCGAGGATCGGACGCGGTACGTCTTTGCTCGTCAGTAGGTGCGCTTGCAGCGCGACTTGCTCTAGCCACAACTGTCGCGGCATCACCGCGGCGCAGCCGCGCGCGGCAGCTTCGGAGAGCAACGACGATTCGTCTTCTCCGGCGGTCAAGTCGAGTACGGTCATGCTCGATTTGAGATAGCCGGGGTGGATTGCGGCCTCTTCGCACACCACGAGTACGTCGTGGATCGTCGAATACATCGCCTCGAACTGCACGAATCGACAGCTGAACTCCTGAGCCAAACGATGGGCCGACTCACGGTCGTGAGAGGCGATGATCAGCACGCTGCCGCGCTGCTTCAATTCGCGGGCCACGCTCTTGGCCAGGTCGTTGACTCCGGCAATCAGAACGATTCGGCCGGCCAACGGATGTTCGGCGGCCGAGCGCGAACGCAGCGCGGACTCCAGCGAATGGATGATGGAGGGGATGCGCGTGTCGGCGGCGCGCCAGGAGTTGTCGCGGTGCAGCAGGAGGTCCGCTTCTCCCGTTCGGGCAGCCGAAGGTTCGCGTTCGGCGGCGAGAGAGAGTAGAGATCGGCGATGCTCGTCGTCGAGTACGGCCGCGGCCAGCTTGACCGCCTCGATTACCTTGCCGAACAGCTTCACGTTCCCGACGCCCAGCGGCAAACAGCGCGCCGGTAATTGCAGATGCGCAAACGCAGCGTTCAAGGCGGCGACCGTGGCACGCTCGCGCTTCCCGAACCCCACCACGCCGATCAGGCGCGTCGAACGATGAATCTGCCGATAATGATAGACATGCTCCAAATCGGCGACGGTCGGCTGATCGGGATAGGCTTCCATGCCTCGTTCTAGCGCGGCATAGGTCCACGGAGCGCCGATCTTCGCGCCTAGGATGCTGAGCATGATTCCAGGTTTGCCGAGTCCGACCACCACGGTGGGTATCGTCGCGCGGGCAAGAATCTGCACGAGAGGCCACGCTTCTTCTGGGGTTCGAGCCAGCGTCGTTAGTTTCAGGACATCGGGATGCTTCGTCTGCATGTCGCGGTAAATCTCGGCAATGTTGGCCGGGGTCTCGCCACGATTGGTGTAGGAGATCACGCGCTTGGCCGGAGGAAAGGGACGAATTTGATCCGCGACATCCGATTCGATTTCGACGTAATCCGTCTTGCCGACGATGCACTGGCGGAGAATCGCCAGACGTTCCTCTTCCGTGCCGTCCCACAGTCCGCCGTCGCGGGGTCGGCGACAGCTCATAATCACCGGCTTGGTTTTGAAGCCGAGCATCTCGCCGACATCCGGCGCTTTGCCGAAGCGGTCGAGTCGTACTTCCAACAGATCGCACTGCGGCGCGGCGTTGTGCATATCCACCAGCGCCAGACGGCGCGATTCCTGAGCGATTGAGATGCAAATCATCGCGGTTCTCACTCGGTTGAAGAGAAATTCTCGAACGGTCGATCGAATCGGTCCCGCGAGGGCGGACACTCCGAAAGTCCGCGCGCCCCGCGCGCATCCACCATTATATTTCTGAAGAGAAAGGCGTCGCCGTCTGCGAGGCCATCCAGGCGGCGCAGCGCGCCCAGTTGGTCGAAGATCCGGGCGTGATGCTGCCGAGCAAGCGCGAGCCGGCCGCTCCCGTGGCCGACGGCACGCTCGCCGGCACACCGTCGAGCGTCAACGCCGCCAACATCCCGAACGAGAGCGCCTTGCGCAAATCCGCGGGGATGCCGACTTCATCGGTACGTTGGAGCGGCGAGCCTTCAAACGGCTGTTCGAGAAGCCGCCACAGCAGGCCGTTGCGAACCCCGCCTCCGGATAAAAGAATACGGTCGAAGCGCGGCGCGGACGGGAGGAATCGCTGAATCGCCGAGGCGATGCCGCGCGCGACAAAATGAGTGGCCGTACACAGCAGATCGTGTAGACTGCCGCCGAGTTGGCGAATCTGTCGCACGGCCGCAACGGCGAAGTCGTCCCCGAACGCATGACGAGGGAGGCTTTTGGGAGGGCGGCGCTGGAGAGAGGGATGCGCCAGCCAGCTTTGCAACAGGGAATCGATGCACTTCCCCTGAACGGCATGTTTGCCGCCGGGATCGAACCATTCCTTGCCGCCGGTCAATTGCCCCATGAGAGAGTCGAGAAGGAGATTGCACGGACTTGCCTCGAAGCCAACGATCTCTTGAATGCGGCAGCCGGCGGGGACGAAGACGAGCCGCGCCATGCCGCCCAGGTGGATTAACAGTCGATTCTCGCGCGGATGACGAAAGAGGATATAGTCGGTGAGCGCCGCCAACGGCACGCCCTGCCCTCCGGCGGCGACATCGCGGGAACGGAAATCGCCGATCGTCGTGACGCCACAACGTTCGGCGATGACCGCCGCCATGCCCAGCCCCAAGGTCGAAGGAAAGCGTCCCTCCGAGTCGTGCCAGATTGTGTGTCCGGGGCAGCCGATACACTGCACGCGCTGGAGACTCAGACTCGCATGGTCGGCCACGGTACGCGCCGCCGCCGCGAACGTCTCGCCGAGTAAGCGGTGCAAGAGACTCACTTGCCGTATCTCACAAGGGGCCGAAGTGCTGACGCGGCGAATCATGGCCCGGAGATCCGACCCATACGGTTGATGCACCCCCCTCACCTGGCCGACGCGGAGATCGAACCCCGCGCCTTCCAACTCCACCAGCGCGGCATCGACGCCATCGACGCTGGAACCGGACGCCAAACCAATCAGCCAACGCGGGGACATTTTCACTCTCTTAGGGAGTAGTCAGAAGTCGGTAGTCAGTAGTCAGTAGTCAGTAGCCGGTAGTCAGCGGAAGATGAGGTTTATTGTGATGATTATGAGATCGACGGTATCGTTTTTGATTACTGATTACCGACTACTGGCTACCGACTACTGGCTACCGACTACCGACTCTACGCCGCCAACTCCAACGGTTGGGACTGACGCAAACAGGCTTGCACGAAATACTCGAACAGTTGCAGATCGAGGGCCGATGCCGTCTCCGATTCGGGATGCCATTGCACGCCGATACAGAACCAGTCGGCGTCCGTGCTTTCGATGGATTCGATCACGCCGTCCGCGGCACGCGCGCCGACGCGCAATCCGGAACCGACTTGACGGATCGCCTGATGGTGCGAACTGTTGACGCGGATTTCACCCGCGCCGTAAATCTCTTCGATCTGCGTGTTCGGCTCGATCAGGACGAGATGACGGTGCGGCGCGCCGGTCGGATCGCGGTGCGGCATCGAACGCGGCATGTCTTCGGGCAGATGGACGAAGAGACTGCCTCCACAAGCGACGTTCAACTGTTGCGCTCCCAACCCGATAGCCAACACGGGTAAACGGCGCTCCATCAAACGACGAACCAATAAACGGTCGTTTTCGTGTCGCCGTTCCGCCATCGGTTGCACCGACAGATGCGGTGGCATGTTCAGACGGCGCGGATCGAGATCGAAGGTGCTGCCGGTCAGCACGAAGCCGTCGAGGCGATCGAGCCAAGAATCGAGATCGATTTCCTTGCCCAGAGGGGGCACGATCGTGGGCAGTCCGCCCGCGGCCGCAATGTTGTCGAAATAGCCGGCGTTGACGTGAATCAACGCGGCTTGGGCTTTGTTGGCTGGGCGATACTCGGCGTTGATGCCGATGCACGGCCGAGTCGATTGAGCCATCGCATTCCCTCCTTGGATAGGCTCCCGGCGCGCACCGCGTCGGGGCGCTCGCCGAGTTCCATCTCCGCGAGCGGCGGGAGTATACGCATGGGCTATCGAAAGGAACAAGCCCGATTGGCGGGTCAGTGGCGGCCAATGACATAGCGAAGGGGATCGACCTCTTCGCGCAGCAGACGCAGCTCTTCCGAAGTGGGCGGGTCGGTGGCGGTCAACGGCTCACGGACACCCAACTCGAAGCCCGTGGCGGCGCGCACCTGAGCCAAGGTCACTCCGGGATGGAGACTGAGGATTCGCATGCGCTTCGTGCCGTCGTCGTAACCTAGAACGGCCAAGTCGGTGATGACGCGATATGGGCCGCTGCCGGGAGGCAATCCCGCCGCTTCACGCGCGCCGGGGCCGCTCAAGTAGCCCGGTGTCGTCAGGAAATCGACTTTCTCGACGAAACGCCGGCGATCGTGATTGGTCACGACGAGAATTCGCCAACAGAGCGACGCCAGATCGTTGGCTCCTCCGCTGCCGGGAAGGCGCACTTTCGGTCGCGGATGCTCTCCGCCGATCTGAGTCGAGTTCAAATTGCCGTAGGCGTCGATCTGCGCCCCGCCGAGAAACGTGTAATCGATCAGACCGCGCTGGCAGGTTTCCATGATGTCGGCCATGCTCGTCGCCATGACGGCCCGATGGAAGGCGCGCGAATCGCCGACACTGATGGGCATGGTCGGCAGCTGCGGCGCGATGCCTCCCGCCTCGAACAGAATGACGAGGTTCGGAGCGTGGGTACGCTGCGCCAGCATGGCGGCGGCGCAAGGAACTCCCGTTCCCACCGCTGCCGTGCGACCGTCTTCGAGAAGGCGCGCGGCACAGCAAACCATCAACTCCATCGCATTGTAGCCGACGGACATGGGGAACTCTCCGATACGGCGTACCCTGGGTCAACCTTACCAGTCCGAGTTACGTTACGACGTCTCCAAGGCGATCGGACCAAGCCCCTCGCCCCCTACCCCTCTCCCCTGAGTACAGGGGAGAGGGGAGCATCCGAAGCCCCTCAGCCCTGCTCCTCTTACCTGACAAAGGGGAGAGGGAGCTTATCAGCCAGTCTCTCCGTTCGGTCGGTTCAATAACAATTCCTGACGGCGAAGCTCTTGCATTCTCGACAGACCGCCGCAGCGCTGCCAATACTCCTCGAAGTCGGTGACGCCGTAGAGGTATTGTTCCAGGAACGCGCGGTAGGTCTCGCAATCTTTCTCGGCGGCGAGCCAATGGCGAAGGTGTTCCTCGTCGGAATAATACTCGTAAGGCATGTTCCCGGGATAGCTTCCGTAGGGAACCTCGCAGACGGCATCGACGCAGAAGAACGGCACGACGGTGCGACTCGGATCGCGGCGAATTTCGTCGTTGGGGATGAGACGTTCGCAAGTGACGACGACGCGCTTGGCGGCGCGGGCAATATCCAGGTCGGAGACGGTGGTTCCGAGAATGCGACAGTTGCCGTGGCAATCCGCTTCGTGAACGTGAAGAACGGCGACATCGGGATAGAGAGCGGGGACGAGAGCCAGTCTCTCGCCCGTGAACGGACAGGCGACGGCGCGAGCGGCGCTATAACGAAAGGTGTCGGTGCCGAGCAAGGAACGAGCCGGTAAAAAGGGCACGCCCATGGCGGCAGCCTTGAAGCGCAGAGCCAGGGTGAAATTGCTCCACTCCGTGAAGGCCACCTCGCCGGATTCCATGACGCGGCGAGCATGTGGCGAGAGGCCGCGCGCCTCCAAACCCACGACATAGGAGATGTCCACGGCGGCGAGCGTCGCGCCTCTGCCTAGGCCGTTGCCCGCGCAGAGGATTTGAAAGTCGTGCGTGGCCGTGTGACCGGCGAATTGCAGACGTTGCTTGCCCTGACGGACAATCTCGTGCAGCACCGACGTGGCAATGCGAGAGCAGCCGAAGCCGCCGCTGGCAAAATAATCGCCGTCGTGGACGAAGCGACCGACCGCCTCGCGCACCGTCATAACCTTGTCGGTCAATGCTCGGGGCTTGTCGGCGAAAAACTGTCTCGCTCGATTCGACGAGGGATCGCCGAATAACGCGCCCTCACCCTGGGAGAGAAGATCCATGCAAGTTCTCAACGACACTTATCGGCTATCGGCCATTTTTTGTATCTGGCCGATAGCCGATAGCTGAATTAGCGTTTTTCAAACTCGCGTAGCAGCTGTCGGAAACGAGGATCGTGACGGATCGAGTCGAGATCGTGATCCTCTTTCATGTATCGAAAGTCTCGGTAGCCTAACTCGACGGCGCGCCGCAGTGTTTTCAAGGACTGCTCCGGTCTTTTGAGGAGTGCGAAACTGCACGCCAAATTGTAATGCGCCAAAGCGTCGTTGGGTCGCAGTTGCACCAACCGCTTGTCGATTTGTAGTCCTTCGGCAAATCGCCCTTTCACGGTCAAGAGATTCCCGACGATCCGCAACACATCGACGTAGTCGGCGTAGCGGCTGAGGATGCCGGAAAAGAAATCCAACTCGAAATCCAACTGATGCCGGTCGGACGCGCGAGCCATCGTGTTGCCGGCTGGCGAGGATTCGGGTTTTTCATTGAAGTGTTTGCCAGATTGCGCCATTGGCTTCCCCCCTGCTTGGTCCGAATGGGCGAGGGAGCAATCCTCCACCCCGGAAGGACTCCCCCTGATGGAACCGATTTGATTATAACCGTCCGCAAGAGAAGTGCAAAGGATGTCTCAACGAAACGCAACCGTGCTTGGAGAACCGCGTCCCCAGCGGACTCGTTCTCTCCAAGCACGGCCTTCCAACCCACGCGACTACGAATGGAGCGGAAAAAGGATAGTGCGGAGACTATAACTCCTCACCTCCGACATCGTCGTCCTCGAGGTCGTCGTCGTCATCGTCGAAGTCGTCGTCGTCGAGGTCGTCGTCGTCGAGATCTTCGTCGTCGAAGTCTTCGTCGTCGTCGAAGTCTTCATCGTCGAAGTCGTCGTCGTCATCGAAGTCGTCGTCGTCATCGAAGTCGTCATCGTCGTCATCGTCATCGTCGAGGGCGTCGTCGTCGTCTTCCACGTCCTCTTCTTCATCACGGCCGAGAGGGAGGTCGTAGGGAAAGAGATCGAGGCCAGGTTTCTGTCCCAAGACGGTCTCGCTTTCCACCTCCACTCGAGATGCGATCCATAATTTGCCAACGAACATCAGAGTATCCTCGATCAAGAGAAAGCCTCAAGTTGAGAGACGCTTCCTGCCATCCCCCGTCCTATCGGCGTGATCCGTATATTTGCCTACAACCTCGGCGTGGCCGCCACGGAAAGATTTCGCTTTCAACGCCGCTAGGATTGGCGTAATCCGTTCCTTTTCACCATCCGGCAGAGTGCTTATCGGATTGTTGGGCACGCAAACTCGACCGCCTCGAACCGTCCAAGGTAATCTCTTCGTAGTAATCTTGATTCGGGTCGTCAAGCCGGACGTAACCCTTTGCGGCATTGATTTTTCAAAGCGGCGCAGCCGAGAAAAAATGGCGCTCCACAAGGATTCCAAAAGTCTGGCCTACGCCGACAAAGCCAGCCGCTTCTCGTGGATGAAGGCGAGGTGGTGTGGGATGTGTTTGGAGATCACGGCGAGCAGTCTCTCGACGGTGATCGGCCCGCGTTCGTCGTGGATGCCGGCGCGCTGAAACGCCTCGTCGGGCAGGGTGCGTAGAATGCGACCCATCTGCGCGCGCGTATTCTCGACGATTGCCAACTCCTCTTCCAATTCGCGCTCGTGATAGGCCAGCGCCGCATGGAAGCGGTTCTCGTCGGCCCCGGCGAGGCGCGGTTGATCCTCGGCCAGCACCAGTTTCATCCGATCCGCGAAGATCGGTTCAAAATCGGCGATGTGACAGACGACTTCGAGAATACTCCACTTGCCGGCGATCGGGCGAGCCAGCACTTGTTCGCGGCTGAGGCCGCGCACCGACTCGCGAAGCAGCTTGGCCCCCGCGACGTAGTTATCGATTGAGGTGTAATGCGCGTTCACGTTGCAACTCCCAATTAGAGAAAGCATGGACTGGAACCGTTTGTATACGAGGGGAACGATACGGACGGCACCGCGTCCGTCAACCCGCCTTGCGTTCGCTGAGCTGCCGTAGGTTGGCGATCTGCTGCCGGCGCTGCGCTTCGGGGGCAAACGGATCGAAGTCGATGGTTCCACCGAGCAGCCGCAACAGAATCTCGAAAGCGTGCTGGCGCAGCTCGACATCGCGGCGTTCGAGCGCTTCGAGGAGAACCGGCACGGCCTCCGCGCCGTGTTGGATCAGTTCGCCGACCGCCGACGGATCGTTGGCCTGCAGACGGTCGATGAGGCGATGCACTTTCTCTTGCTCGACCACTTGATGAATCGCCTGAATCGTTGGCGGCGGCGCGTCGAACGGCGTGGAGGCCGAGCGCGTCAGCGTGTCCTCGTTAAAACTGTTGCCGAGGTACTCGCTGATGGCGATGGGGTCGCGGACGATCTGTTGCGGCGTGCCGTGCGTTACCACGCGCCCGCCTTTAATCAGATAACTGCGATCCGTTATTGTCAGAATCTCGCGAACGCGGTGATCGGTCACGAGAATGCCGATGCCTTCGTCGCGCAGACTGCGAACGATCTTCTGAATGTCTTCGATCGTCTGCGGATCGATGCCGGTAAACGGTTCGTCGAGCAGAATCAGCAGCGGATCGCAGACGAGACAGCGAGCGATTTCAAGGCGTCGCTTTTCGCCGCCGGACAGGCGCGCGGCGTTGTTCTTGCGCAGATGCCCAAGCCCGAACTTCGTCAGCACTTCGTCGGTTTTCTGATAGCGCTCCGCTTTGGTCAGCTTGCGTTTGAGGCTGCGATAGAAGGGAATCGCTTCGAGGATGGCAAGGATGTTCTCTTCGACGGTCAGCTTGCGAAAGACACTGGTTTCCTGGGCGAGATAGCCCATGCCCAACCGCGCCCGGCGATACATCGGCAAGCGCGTGACCTCGTGACCGGCGAAGTAGACTTTGCCGTCGTTGGGCGTGACTTGCCCGGTGGTCATGCGAAAACTGGTGGTCTTGCCCGCGCCATTCGGTCCGAGCAATCCAACGACTTCGCCGACATCGACCTCGAAGTTGACGCCGTCCACAACTTTGCGCCGACCGTAAAACTTTACCAGTCCGCGCGCTTCCAGGATCGGCATCGACGGTCCTCCTGACCTGTCCGTTGGGGTTGTCCTCGTAAGAGGTATAACTTTTCCAGCCGTCGATAACAAGACGAACGGCACACCTCCGGCGAGTGCAACGACGCATCAATGGCTTGTCTCCGGCCGGCCGATCAATGCGCGGTGCCCCATTCCCTGCGTTGGCGCGAGGATGGGATGTTCGCCATTTTGCGGTACTTCGTCACCGTTCGTCGTTTGACCGGATAGCCGGCCTCGTTGAGCTTGGCGACCAGTTCCTCATCCGATAGGGGATTGGACTTATCCTCGCGGTCGATGATTTCCATGAGCTTTTGCTTAATCGTCTCCCAAGCGACTTCTTCTCCGGTGGCCGTGTTGTGCGTGCCGCCACCAAAGAACCGCTTCAGCGGAAAGATGCCGCGCGGCGTCTGCACCCATTTGTCATCGACGGCTCGACTCACCGTCGTCACATGCACGCCGACCTGATCGGCAATCTGCTGCATCTTTAGCGGCTCGATCTGCTCCGGCCCCTTTTCGAGAAACTCGCGCTGATGCTGTACGATCGCCCTGGTGACTTTTTCCAACGTGTTGCGGCGCTGTAAGATCGAATCTTGCAGCCATTGAGCCGACTGGATTTTGCGCTTGAGATATTCCTTGATTTTGGGATCGGCACCCTTCTCTTGATACATATCGAGGTATCGGCGGCTGATGTAGACGTTCGGCAGCCAATCGTCGAGCAATCGCACCGTGTATTCGCCTTCCTCGGTGCGTTCGACGAGAATGTCCGGCACGACGTAGGGAATGTTCTCGGCCGTGAAGCCCGCGCCGGGGCGAGTTCTCAGATGGCGCAGCACATCAATGGCGTCCTTGATGACTTGCAGATCGAAGCCGGTCTCCTTTTGGATGGACGGCAGACGATTGTGCGCGATGTTGTCCAAATGATGCGCGATCAGTTCGCGGAGAACCTTGAAGTGGGGGGTCTCCGGGGTTAGTTGCAACAGTAGGCATTCGCGCAGATCGCGGGCACCCACGCCGGGAGGGTCGAGCTTTTGCAAAATGTGTAGCGCGGCTTCAACCTGCTGCGTCGTCGTTCCTTCGCGGAACGCCTTGGCCAACTCTTCCAAGGTCGGACAACGACGCTTCAGCGGATGCGCGGGCTTGTAGTCCGGATCGTCTTGGACTTTCCGATATTCTGGATCGGTCTCATCGGGAATCGAGAGGAAGCCGTTGTCGTCGATGTGGGTGATGAGGTAGCGCGCCAACTCGGCTTGTTCGGGGCTGGACTCGAGAAACGACAGCTGTTCCGTGAGGTACTCTTGGAGCGATTGCGGGCGCGAGGCCATGTTTTGCATGGCGTCGTGCTTTCGGTCCCCCTCTTCGTCCATGCCGCCGCGCGAGGGGCGATGTTCCTCGTTGAGGATGTCGCCCCAATCGCGGCTGAGAGCTTCGAGGCGATCGAAGTCCAACTCGTTGCCGTTGCGGTCGTCGATAATGAGTTCGGCGTCGCCGGGATCGCGCGCGTCGTCCCTGATCTCGGTGTCGAGTTCCGGTCCCTCGGCGTCGGTCCCCTGCTCGTCGCTGGCTTCTTTTAGTTCCAGTACCGGATTTTCTTGCAACTCTTGCTCGAGGCGTTCGTGCAACGCCAGCGTGGTCAGCTGCAAGATTTCCATGGACTGGATCATCCGAGGAGCCAAAACCATCGTTTGGCTCATCTTCTGAGATATGGTCGCATCGAGTCGCATAATCCTGTACCCCGTCTCTTCTCAGGGCTTTTCGGATTCGCCGTCGATTCGCATCCCGATGAGAAAACCCACAGAGGGTTTTTTCCCCTGGAATCGAAGCGAGGGACAACGAAAAGCAGGTCGTGCCGCTTCCTTGCGTCAGAACGATCGTCGGCCTTCCAAGGCATCGACGAGCATTTGGCTATTGGCGAACTCTAGCCCCGAACCCGAGGGCAAGCCGCGCGCCAACCGGGTCACGCGCACTCCCATCGGAGCCAATAAACTCGACAGGTACAACGCAGTCCCATCGCCTTCGAGCGTGGGATTGGTAGCCATGATGACCTCCTGCACGCCTCCAGCCCGCAGACGCTGCACGAGGCGATCGATCGTCAACTGCTCCGGTCCAATGTTGTCCAGCGGAGCCAAGCGTCCGTGCAACACATGATAGAGGCCGCGATACGTCGCGGTCCTCTCCAGCGCGGCCACATCGCGCGGCTGTTCCACCACGCAGATCACCGACCCATCGCGGCGAGGATCGGAACAGATGTCGCACAACTCGTTCTCGGTCGGCTGGCAGCACTGCCGACACTGCCGAATGCTATCCTTGATGGCCCGCAGAGCGTCTGCCAAGGCATAGACGCGACCGCGCGGCGCGGCGAGGAGATGATGCGTTAGACGTTCGGCTGTTTTCGGGCCGATGCCGGGCAACTTGCCCAATTCGCGCATCAGACTCGCTATGGGTCCAGACGGCTCGTGGTCCACGACGCACAACCCCCGATTCCGTACCTCCCGACGGGTCTCACGCTCGTCGACCCCTTTCGAGAGATTATTCCATCTCCGGCAAACTCATCCCGGATGGCAAGCCCATACCGCCCATCAACTTTGAGGTTTCCTCGCCGAGCGCTTGGCGCGCTTTGTCGAGCGCTTGATTGGTTGCCGCCTTGATGAGGTCTTCCAACATTTCACGGTCGTTGAGAGCTAGGGCTTCGGGAGCGATCGCGCAGCCCATCACGATCATTCGGCCATTGATCCGCACTTTCACCATTCCCGCCCCAGCGTCGCCTTCGACGACGAGTTGTTCGAGGCGTTGCTGCATCCGCTCCGTCTCTTCTTTGAGACGCGGCAACTGCCCCATGATCTTGGCGAATTGACCGAGATTGCTCAACCAGTTCACGATTCGTCCTCCTCGGAAGCCTCTTCACCGTTTGCCGGTCGCGCGGGCAGCACACCGAACCCCTCGTCCAGCCGCTGTAAGGATGCGCCCAACGCCTCCACCGCTCGCTTTACCAGAGGCAACTTTTCCGCATCTTCCCGCGCATTGCGGCGCGGGGTGGCGATAGGTGGCGGATTCGGCGTCTTAAATTCCATCTTGGAAGCGCTGGGCGCGCTGTGCAAACTCTCGACCCGAAAAGCCCACGGCTGTCCCGTTTGTTCGCGGAGAACCGACTCCACCTGAGCGATGCAGGAAGCGTCCTGACAATGCTCTTTCGCCATATTGTATTCCAAAGGAAAGCGCAATACTAGCCCGTTTGGCGCGAGAATTGCTGGAATCCCTCCACGCTCCAGCATCCTACCGAGCATTCCAGGCAATTTCGCTAGAGTTTGCCCCCATAGTTCCGCTACGTTGCTCGCCGTCAACTCTCGTTTTGCTGCCGGAGGAGCTTCAGGGGCGGAAGCTAGTGCCTTTTTTTTTTCACCTTCCGGCGGAGCTGCTGGCATCGACGAGGTTGACCCCATCGTGCCGCCTCGCTGCTGTTGCAACAGACGAACGAGATGCGGCAAAGCGACGAGATTCTCGAGGCGACCGAGACGGACCAAGGCCATCTCGACCAGCGTGCGACCGTGATTGCTGTTTCTCAATTGTCCCTTGGCCAACGATAAGATGTCGAGTCCCGCCAAAACGGCATCGAGTTGTAGCGCCTTGGCTTGGCGCTGCAAGGTCTCGCGGTGGCGAGTGGGAACGCTCAAATCGCGCCCATCGACCCCCGCGCAGTGAACCACCATGAGATCGCGCCAATAGGCGATCATCTGATCGAGTAGCTCGCCCAGCTGCAATCCGGTGACGACGGCATCGTCGAGCATCTCCAACGCTTTGGGAACATCGTGGGCCAGCACGGCCTCGGCCAAGGCTACGATGCGATCGTCTCCGGCGGTGCCGAGCAAGGCATGAACGCGATCGCTCGTCAGGCGTTCGCCGCCGAAGGCCAACAGCTGATCGAGCAGCGACTGCGCGTCGCGCATCGAACCGCCGGCGCGGCGCGCTACCAGCTCGATGGCGTCGTCGTCGGCCTCCATCCCTTCTCGTCGCACGATGCCGCGCAGATGCTCCACGATGCGCGGAACCGAGATGCCGCCGAAGTCGAAGCGCTGACATCGGGAGAGGATCGTAATGGGAACTTTCTCGACTTCGGTAGTAGCGAAGATGAATTTCACATGCGCTGGAGGCTCTTCCAACGTCTTGAGCAGCGCGTTGAAGGCTCCTTTGGAGAGCATGTGGACTTCGTCGATGATGTAGATCTTGAAGCGGGCGCGTTGAGGCATGTATTGCGTGTTGCCTCGCAATTCGCGGATATTCTCGACTCCGTTATTGCTGGCCCCGTCGATTTCGAGAACGTCCACATCGTCGCCGGCAGCGATGCTCTTGCAGATGGAGCATTCGCCGCAAGGGGTCTCCGTCGGACCTTTTTCGCAATTGAGCGCTTTGGCCAGAATGCGAGCGGTCGAAGTTTTACCGACCCCGCGCGCGCCGGTGAACAGATAAGCGTGAGCGACACGATTGCCCTTGAGGGCGTTGGCCAACGCGCGGGCGACCGGCTCTTGACCGATGACATCGTGAAAGGTCTGCGGACGATAGCGCCGCGCAAGAACGGTGTAGCCTTCCGGGGCCGAGGGAGGCGGCGCTTCTCCAACCGCGTTTTCCTTCTGCTTGGCCATGATCCCTGGCTCGCATTTGTTGCCCGTCCGCCGCGCCGAAAAACCTTGCCGGCGCATCGTGACGGCCGATCGGAACAAAAAGAAAGCCCGCCGGGTGGTGCCGAGAGAGGCTGATCCACGCCACTCGGTCCGCTGCTTAGGGCTGCACCCGTCAAGGCCTGACCCGGTTCGCAACATTCCTCTGGGTGGGTCCCCTCCCGGCACCTCCTAGCGGGCTTCCGGATTCGAGGCTCAATCTGTCCCACTCGCAAATCTACCGACCGGCTTCCCCCACCGAAGTATGGATCGTGACTTTCTTAATCTTGATCGGCTTATCCGGTCGAAGGCTGCCGGACACATCCTCTTCGTACTCTCGGGTCGGCTGCTTTGCTATTGTACGCGCCGCGTCCAGTCCTCGAGTAACTTTTCCGAAAACCGTGAAGTTGCCATCGAGGAACGGCGCGTCACATAGCGTAATATAGAAGCGACAGGCGGCGGTGTCCGTCTCATTTCCGCGACACGCCCCGACGACGCCCGGTTCGTGGGTCACTTTGGCTTCGGTGGAAGGGAATTCCGGCTTCAGCCAATAGCCGATGCTGTCCTTGCCCGGTTCGCCCGTCCCCAGAGGACAGCCCGCTTCGATGCTATCGAAAACCTGCATCTTACCCGTCTCAAGCTCGTTTTCGTCGTGGCAGATGCGATCGAACAACAGGTCGTCGTAATAGCCGGCTCGCGCCAGGGCCACGAAGTTGCGGACGTGGTTGGGCGCAAGGTCGGGACGCAACTCGATCTCGATGGGTCCGTAATCGGTTTCCACGGTCGCCGAGTAGCGAATCGGCTTGCCGTCCGCCGTCGCGAAACGGATGCTATCCCATTGTGCGACGACTTCTTTATAGATTTTGTACACGGGTTTGCCGCTGACGGTCACGTTGGGAGGAGGATTGCTGTCGGCGGGCGGATCGTCGCCACCGCGCGTCGCCGTCTCGAACGATTGATGCTGAATGTCTCGGACGAGGGGTGCATCCTCTTTTTTATCGGGGGACGCCCCG
Organism: Planctomycetota bacterium; assembly: GCA_021781415.1. Classification (GTDB taxonomy): domain Bacteria; phylum Planctomycetota; class Planctomycetia; order Gemmatales; family Gemmataceae; genus JAJPHU01. The sequence goes on along the minus strand of JAJXWW010000136.1, from coordinate 3,697 downwards.
CCGTCGGCCTCATTCTTGACGACAGGACCGCTGGTGTTTTCAGTCGGCGTTGTGTTTTGATCCACCGACGGTTGTTGTTTGTTGCAGCCTGTCGATACGAGCGCAAGCGTTAGCGCGGTGGAAAAACTCAACCGCGCAACATCGTTCCAAATCCTAGCCCAGACTACCATCGTGCCTTCTCCTTCCCGACAGCGTAGACCCCTCCCGTCGCCTTTTCCGGGCCGCGATCCTAGTCAAGCTCTCGCGCCGCGTCAAGCGCGACTGAAGGCTCCCGATTTCCACGGGTTGAAATTGCATCTTTGCCGCTTCATCTCGTATAATCGCACATTGGTTCTCAAGCGGGCGTTACCTACCATGAGGAATCGTATTGTGAGTGCAAATCGTTATCTCTTCACCAGTGAATCCGTGTCCATGGGTCATCCCGACAAGGTGGCCGATCAAATCAGCGATGCCATTCTCGATCACTGCTTAGCGGCCGATCCCAAGAGCCGCGTCGCCTGTGAAACCATGGTGACGACCGATCTCGCCGTCGTCTCCGGCGAGATAACCACCAAAGCCGACCTGAGCCGCGCCGTCGTCGATCGCTTGGTGCGCGACGCCATCCGCGAGATCGGCTACGTCGATCCGAGCATCGGCTTCGCGGCGGACACTTGCCAGGTGCAATGCCATCTGCACAAGCAATCGCCCGACATCGCCGCCGGAGTGGACACCGGAGGCGCGGGCGATCAAGGGATGATGTTCGGTTTCGCCTGCGATGAGACGCACACCTTCATGCCGCTGCCGATCTATCTGGCCCATCGCCTCGTCGAGAATCATGCTCGCTTGCGTCGAAGCGGCCAGTTGCCCTTCGTCCGTCCCGATGCCAAGAGTCAAGTCACCGTCGAATACAACGAGGACGACTCGTTCCACCGCATTCATACCTTGGTGTTCTCGACGCAACACGACGACAGCGCCGTCGTGGACCAAGGCGGGCGCAAGACCTTTTCGGACGCGGCGCGCGACGAGATCCTCGACAAGCTCATCGTGCCGACGTTGCAGGCGGAAAACAAGAAGCTCGTCAAAGATCGTTCGCAGATCGAGTTGATTCCGCCCGGCGGTGCCCCGCGCCGCCACGACGACGAAGTGATCTACTGTCACATCAATCCGACGGGCATCTTCCTCGAAGGCGGCCCGCACGGCGATTGCGGCTTGACGGGACGCAAGATCATCGTGGATACCTACGGCGGGCGCGGCCGTCACGGAGGCGGTGCATTCAGCGGCAAAGATCCGACCAAGGTAGACCGTTCCGCCGCCTACATGGGCCGCTATATCGCCAAGAATGTCGTCGCCGCCGGTCTCGCCTCCCAATGCGAAGTGCAGCTATCTTACGCCATCGGCTACCCCGATCCCTTGAACATCTGGGTCAGCACCTTCGGCACGGCCGCGCGCGGACTGCGCGACGTGGACATCGCCCATCTGATCCGCGAGCATTTCAAGCTCACACCGCTGGGCATCATCGAAACGCTCGACCTGCGCCGTCCGATCTACCGCGAATCGGCACGTCACGGACATTTCGGACGCGAATTGTCTGCTTTCTCGTGGGAGAAAACGGACATAGCCGCCGCCTTGCGTCGCGCCGTCGAACGCGCGGCGTAAGGGAAGTGGCTCGGTGGACCGCGACGCGCAGCGGAGGGCCTCCTCGGCTAGCCGCGATACGCCAGCGGAGCGCGTCGTTCACCTGGTCCTCAAACTTCGTTGGGGAACGCTCTCTGCGAAACACCGTTTCGCACAGGCACGCGCGCCGGGAGAGCGGACTGCCGACAGATCGGCAGGTATCGTCGGGGAGCATTCGTGTCCCAAGGCGCTCCAGATCCATCGGAGGCCGTTCCAAAAGCCCCTATCTCCCTGTAGAGACAGCTGAAAAAGTCATGATCGAAGTATGCGAATTGGTGAAATCACACGGTTCGCTGCGTGTCCTGGACGGCGTCTCGCTAACGGTGCGGCGTGGCGAGGTGGCAGTGTTGGTTGGGCCGTCCGGAGGGGGCAAAAGTACGCTGCTGCGCTGTCTCAACGGCTTGGAGTCGTTTCAACTCGGCGAAGTGCGCGTGGACGATCTCGTTTTGCGGCAGGGGGAGACGGCGGACGAGGAGACGCTGCGTCGATTGCGGCGGCGGGTGGGCATGGTGTTTCAACAGTTTCATCTCTTTCCCCACTTGCGCGTGTTGGCAAATGTCATGTCCGGGCCGCTGTGGGCGTTGGGACGGCCGCGCGAAGAAGCGAAAGCGACGGCTCGGCAACTACTCGAGCGCGTGGGGCTGAGCGACAAGGTCGATGCTTGGCCGGAGCATCTTTCCGGCGGCCAGCAACAGCGCGTGGCCATCGCGCGGGCTTTGGCCATGAAACCCGAAGTCATTCTCTTCGACGAACCGACCAGCGCCCTCGATCCGCTCATGGCCGGCGAAGTGCTGCGCGTGATGACCGATCTTGCCGGCGAGGGGCAGACGATGGTGGTGGTCACGCACGCCATGGAGTTCGCTCGCCGCGTCGCCCATACCGTCCACGTCATGTACGGCGGGCGCATCGCCGAGTCGGGGACGCCGGAGCAAATCTTCAACCAGCCGCGCTGCGAAGCGACACGGGCTTTTCTATCCGAAGGGTCGGCGGTTTGAGGCGAGAAGCAGCCGACGAAATGCGCTTTTATTCTCCATTCCCAGAGAAGCTTCGCTCTCTTGTCCCATCCCGAGATATTCAAGATACCCAATCGGCAGCGGTTCCGACCCTGAGACCGATTCGAACTGAGGATTTATCACGATGAGTTGGCACAGTGGGAGAGCTACGAAGTCGGGATGCGTGACCGACAAATTTGCGGCCAATGTCCAGGAGCAACTCATTTTTCAGGAGAGCGCCATGAGGACGCGCATCGTTCCGAGAAGACAGCGAATTCGCCCCGACTTCTCTCCTCCGATTAGGGACAAGAGAGAGGGACTTCGGATTGCGGCTCTAAACTTTCGGTGCGACAGGCTCGGTGACGACGTGAACGCGGTTGAGCAGCTGTCGGCCATCGAGCAGCGGAAGAATCGTCTCCTGGGCCAGCTGCTTAAGGTAATAGCTCGATACTTGTCCCTGAATGGTGACGGTCGATTCGCTTTCGAGGAGTGAGAGCTTGCGCAGCGCGGGAATGGGACTGCGACAGAGTGCCTGTGCCAGACGCGACATTTCCAACATCGAGGTGGTCATCTTCCACTAGCTCCTTCCATCCAAAACGAGCAATCCGTGGGACCGCATGGGAACGGCGAGGCGCAACCGATGTCTGTCGAATGGCATTTCGACGCTCCAGAGGCCGGGCCACTCGGGTGGCCACATCGTCCCTGTCCGTACTGGGGAGTCAATAAAGATCACAAGGGAGATCCACCGACCTTCCAGTCGGATCGTTCGATGCGTCCGCCGTGAACGGTTCGCGCATCCAACGATGCGATCTCCACTTACCTTACCATGCTAAGCGAGAGCAGAGCCTCAATCAACTAGATTCCGGAGAAGTTCTCACGATTTTTTGTTGTCGGCTCCGCGAAGGGGAACCTCCCTCCGCTGCCTTTTATCTTACGGTGGCGGTCAAGGGCAGAGGGCGGGATAGCGAACAACGCTGACAAGGTGGTGTAGGGTGGGTCGAAGCGCAGCGAGACCCACCGGAAGAGCATGGTGGGTCTCGCTGCGCTTCGAC
>JAJXWW010000057.1 GCA_021781415.1 Planctomycetota bacterium | reverse complement strand
CCCATACATGGCCGGGCAATGTCCGTGAGTTGGAAAACGTCATCGAACGCGCCGTAATCCTGGCGAATGGGAACACTCTGCACATCGATCCTGTCATCCTGGCTCCCGGTTCGTCCCTAGTATTTGCCTTGCCCGAATCCACCATGCACGGTGTCGAACGCGATCACATTTTGAACGTACTCAAGCAAACGCGCGGAGTCATCGGCGGTCCACGCGGCGCTGCCGCAATTCTCGACCTCCATCCGAATACCCTTCGCAGTCGTATGAAGAAACTCGGTATCGGGCGCGATGACCGGGCCGAGTCCTGATCGAGACGAAATCTCGTGTCTGCGACGAGATGTCGTGAGCCTCATTCGCTTAACATCGACTCCCGCGCCACATCCACTTTGATTCTTTCAAATCCCAAGTCTTGGACTGAAAAAGATTTGCGTCTTGAATCGCCAGTTACCTTCGCAAATGGCACGGCAATCGCTTTACTCCGAACCATAACTGAGGATGGAGATGTGCTCAAGATTAGCGAAAAATCCCGGAGCGAGTCAGCGATAACTTTCAAACTGGAAGGAAAAGTTCTCGCTCCTTGGGTAGATGAGCTGCGACGAGTCTGCACCGAGCCGGCTCTAGCATCGAGGAAGATAAACCTCGATTTGGATGGCGTTACCTTTCTGGATGAAGCGGGTCTTGAGTTGATGCGCGAATTGATCCAGCAAGGGATCACCATCGCCCGGTGTTCCGGGTTTATCGCGGAATTGCTGCACATCGACAAAAAGTGATTCCTGGGCTTCGTTGGCCCAGGTTTCAAACCTGAGTATTGCTCTTGAAACGAAGGAAGTGCGAACATGCGTAAGATTTGGCAGGTCATCTTCACGGCGGTCGTGGGGTTGGGGTTAGGTGTGGCTGTCGTGGGCTGTGGCTCTCCGACGACCGCCGGCAAGGACAAGATGGGAGGAGACAAGATGGGCGGAGACAAGATGGGCGGGGACAAGATGGGCGGAGACAAGAAGTGATCGAATCGAGAGCGGTCCCGGCTGCACGAGCAGCTGGGACCAGGAGGTGAGGTCATGCGACGACTGGAAGCGAAGCACCCGCGTGCGATTCGCTGGATGCATTGGGTCAACTTCCCGCTACTGACCATAATGATCTGGAGTGGGCTGCTGATATACTGGGCCAACGATGTCTACGAGATTCGCATCGGCGGTGCCACGCTGTTCCATTTCTTTCCCGATTGGTTCTACCGGACCTTGGGTCTGGACCGTCGCCTGGCGACTGGCATGGCGTACCACTTCGCCTTCATGTGGTTTTTCGCTATTAACGGTCTCTGTTTTGTTCTGTACACGTTTCTGTCTGGCGAGTGGAGGCATCTCCTGCCGAACCGGCACACGCCGCGCGAGGCGTGGCAGGTATTATTGCACGACCTGGGCATCCGCAAGGGGTCGTTGCCGTTAGCCAAATTCAACGGGGCCCAGCGATTCGCCTATAGCGGAGTGATCCTGATGGGCGCAGGCTCGCTCGTTACCGGGCTGGCAATCTACAAGCCAACGCAACTGGCCTGGCTCACCCAGTTACTTGGCGGTTACATGTGGGCGCGAGCCGAGCATTTCACGCTGACCATCGGGTATGTTTTGTTCTTCGTCATCCATATTCTCCAGGTCATCCGAGCCGGCTGGAACAATTTCCGGGCGATGGTTACTGGCTACGAGATGGTGCCAGCAAGAGAGCGAGATCATGCCTGACCCAATCGAATCGCCGCCGCTCGAAGGGGTCGTGGCGGACCAACGAATCCGCCATCTAACGCGCCGCAGCTTCGTCACCGGTGGCGTGGCGGCGCTGGCAGGTCTGGGAGCTTGGCGCTGGCTAGGTTCGGCCACGCCGGAAGATGGCGTGCCCTGGCCGCTGCGCCGCTTACTCGGTCTCAACCAGAGCCTTGTTGAAGGCATTGGCATGCCGCGTGGGCTGGCCCCGACATTCTCCGCCGAAAGCATAAGGGGGGCGAGCCGGATCAACGGCTTGGTCGGACTCTCCCACGAGGTTGACGGCTCCTCGTGGCAACTAACCGTCCAGCATGAGAACCGCGGCATTGTCCAGAGTATTCCCTTGCGGGACGTGCAAGCGCTGCCACGCCTCGAACTGGTGACCGAGTTTAAGTGCGTCGAAGGCTGGAGCGAAGTGATGCAATTTAGCGGCATACGCTTTCTGGATTTCGTGACGCACTTCAGACTGGCGACGCGCAGCGGCCGTACTCCCGACCCGGCTGGTAACGCGCAGGATCTGTTCCACTATGTCTATCTGGCGACGCCGGACGAGGCCTATTACGTCGGCCTTGACATAGCCAGTGCTCTACACCCGCAGACCCTACTTAGCGACACCATAAACGGAGTGCCGCTCAGCCGCGCCCACGGGGCACCGTTAAGGCTTTACTTGGCGGTTAAGTACGGTTTCAAAAGCCTCAAACGCGTGGGGCTTGTCCGTTTCACCGATGCGCGGCCGGCCGACTACTGGGCCGGTCGCGGCTATGACTGGTACGCGGGCTTGTGATCGCGAAGCGATTTTCACCTTCGACGAGGAAGGATTTGGGCGGACGGCCGGTCAAACCCATTCGCTCAGATGAGATCGAGGATGCTCACTGTTTCATCGAAGCCAACGCGGCGGAGAGAAGGATGGTCCTGGTCCTCGACTAAAGCCCGCCGGTGAGAATCAAGGAGAACGCCGATGTCGAAATCCGCCGCCATTGTCACAGGTGCCAGCCAAGGTATCGGCAAAGCCACGGCGATCCGTCTCGCCCGCGATTTCTCGGCACTGATCCTGGTTGCGCGGGACCGTGCCAATCTGGAGCAGACGGACACGGCGGTGAGGGCCGCCGGCGCGGATGCGTTGATTGTCGATCTCGATCTAACCCAGCCTTCGTCCGCCCAGACGATTGTCGATCGAACCTTGCAGGACTTCGACAGAATCGACGCGCTCCTGAACATCGCCGGCGCGGTGCCGCAGATCGACCTTTTCGAGATGACGGACGAGCAGTGGGAGGCCGGCCTGGCGCTCAAGCTGCACGGGGCGCGTCGCCTCACCCTAGCTGCCTGGCAGGCGCTGAAGCAGGCGAAGGGTGCGGTGGTTCTGATGTCAGGCAATTCGGCAGTGATCCCGAAGGCATCATACGGCGCGGTTGGAACCATCAATGCGGCGATAGTCGCGTTGGCCAAAGCCTCCTCCGATCGCGGAATTGAGGACGGCGTCCAGGTAAACAGCGTGCTACCGGGACCGGTCACGACGGGACGCCGGCGTTCCTATCTGGAGCATTGGGCACCGATCCACAACATGACCGTCGAGGAGGCCACGTCCAGGTTCCCCAAGGAGACCGGCATCGCCCGTTACGGCAAGCCCGAAGAGATCGCCGAGCTGATGGCGTTCCTGGTGTCGCCGGGTGCCCGCTGGATGACGGGTTCGACCCTCCGGATGGACGGCGGCGAAGTGAAGTCGATCTAACCGAAGGAGTGCGACTATGTCTTCGATGGAAGTTAGCGTCGTGTTCGTCCACGGTGCCTGGGCGGACGGATCAAGCTGGGCAAAGGTGATCGCACCACTCGCGGCCGAAGGTCGCACGGTGACCGCGGTGCCGTTGCCGCTGACGTCGTTTCGAGATGACGTGGCAGCACTTGATCGAACACTTGAGCGCACGGAGGGGCCAATCGTCCTCGTCGGCCATGCCTATGCAGGCGCGGTTATTGCGGCGACGCGCTACGAGAAGGTGATGAGTCTTGTTTATGTGGCCGCTCTGGCACCGGACGAGGGCGAAACAGTTGCGGATGTCTTCTACCGCACCGAGCCGCACCCGCAGGCACCTGAGCTCTCTCCCGACAAACATGGGCTGATCTATCTGCCCGAGTCCGCCTTCGCCACAGCCTTCGCCCCAAATGCTGCCGCGGAGGAACTGGCCGTGCTGGCGGCGGTTCAGCGACCGATCGCACCAGCGTGCATCAACGTTGCCGTCAATCGGCCGCTGTGGAAGGACCGTCCGACCTGGTTCCTCGTGGCCGAGCAGGACCGCATGATTGTCCGTGACAATCAACTCTTCATGGCGCAACGGATGAAGGCTCGGGTGCGTGCGCATCCCGTCGATCACACGCCGCTCGTGACCGCGCCGTCCGTCGTCGTGGACATCATCCGCGAGGCGATGGTCGAGGTCGGCTCGGGCTGAACGCGCCTTCCCCTCAATGGTTGAGCTTCATCGGTAACGCTTTTTACAAAGGAGAATCGCCATGAACAGCATCAAATATCGGTTGTCCGTCGTAGACGGGGTTAAAGTCTTCTATCGCGAAGCCGGCAAAGTCGGCACGCCGAAGCTGCTGTTGCTCCACGGTTTCCCGAGCGCCGGCCACATGTTCCGGGATCTCATCCCGCTCTTGGCCGATCGCTTTCACCTCGTTGCTCCTGATCTGCCCGGCTTCGGAATGTCCGACCTGCCAGGGCGCGGCCACACCTTCGACCGGATCGCGGAGACGATCGATCGGTTCACCGAAGCGGTCGGCTTCGATCGCTATGCCGTCTACGTCTTTGATTACGGTGCGCCAATCGGATTCCGGCTCGCCTTGAAGCACCCAGATCGGATTACAGCGATCGTATCGCAAAACGGCAACGCCTATGAGGAAGGTCTCAGCGATGGATGGAACCCGATCCGCGCCTATTGGCAAGATGCTTCCCACAAGAACCGCGAGGCCCTGCGCGCGTTTCTGACGCCGGAAAGTACCGTCTGGCAATACACGCACGGCGTCCCTGACACGACGGCGGTCTCACCGGACGGTTACTCACTGGACACCTTCTACCTCAGCCGGCCCGGTGCGGCCGAGGTGCAGCTCGACCTGTTCGGCGATTACAAGAGCAACGTCGGACTCTACCCGACCTTCCAGAAGTACCTCCGCACCCACAAGCCGCCCCTATTGGCGGTGTGGGGCAAGAACGACCCGTTCTTCCTGCCGCAGGGGGCCGAGGCGTTTAAGCGCGACATCCCGAACGCAATCGTGCGTTTCTTCGACACCGGGCATTTCGCGCTGGAGACGCACGCCCCGGAGATTGCGTCGACCATCCGCGAGTTCTTGACGAGATAAGCGCCGTATGCGTCGCCCAACCTCATTTTCCGAGTCGAGGCGAAGACGCGAAGACTTGGATTTTCGACCTCATCAAATTGTGTCCGGTCAATGCAAGTGCGTCTCTCCCGATTTGCGGGGAACTCTTTGTGTTATTCTTTGTGTTGGTAGTGGATCACGAACACAAAGTATGCCCACGTCTGGCCGAGAAATCACGGAAATCACGGGGTTTCTTCGAGACGCAGAGGGTTCGCTGGCGATTCATGCCCATAAATCCGACGACTACGATGCCGATCCTTATCATCTGCATAAATCCTCGATAATGTAGCGGTTGCGACTTTTCATCTTCTCCATGGGTTCCACCGTATTGGCACGTTCTCCTCGAACTCGTTGCGCCAACGGGCGGTGAGAATACCTAGTTTTATGAGATATTCTAGCAATCCGGAACATCTGGGAGACGACACTTACTGACAACGGCGCGGCTAAAGACAACAGTCACTCTTCCCAGTGCAAGGGAATCCTGGCATGAAGGATGAACGACACCAACAACTGGGGCTGTTGCTTCAAGGCTGTCAGGGTGTTCCAGATGT
>JAJXWW010000016.1 GCA_021781415.1 Planctomycetota bacterium | reverse complement strand
GAAGACGCCGAGTCGTTCGACAAAACGCGCTCGAGTTGTCCCGTCAAGGTTTCGACTACTTTAATGAGCGCGTCGATTCGCTCGCGCTGTTCTCTCATCTGCGTCTGGAAGGCATCGGCAAAGAGCGGGGTGGACGATTTGTCTCCCTCCTGTGTCGTCTGTTCGTTGGACGGCGATAAGACCGCCTTGACCTCGGCTCGGATCGAGACCGTCGTCGCCATCGCCGAGAGACAACCGAAAAAAGTAAAGAAGCGTAAGATGCGCACGTCTGTCCCCCTCATTCGCATCGACAAGGACGCATTTTCCTCCAAGCGCGAAGCACCCCCCCCGTGATTCGTGTTCGCTGCATATTTACGCTTGGAACAAATGAGAGTGGGACTCATAGCGAGAGTGCGCGAATCGTGCAAGACGAAATTACGAAGCGGTGAAGCGGCGAGATGAGACGGATGAAGACACTTAAATATAAACAATAGAGATGTGTGAAATCTGAAATTGAAGTGAAATGACGGCATTCGTCGTCGAGTGTGCTATGGCACGTCCCGGTTGCGGATGCCGTCGTCCCACTCTTCGTCGCGCCTATTTCGTCTTGGTAGGTGCGGGTATTTCCGGCCCTTGGTTCGATTTCTCCGATTTGCCGAGGCTCGGTTTCGGCGTCGTCGCGCCCGGGGGGAACGTCCGTAGATAGCGGGCCATGGCCCAGGCTTCCTCCAAGTTCAAGGTTCCCCGAAACGTCGGCATGACGCCACCTCGCCCCTCAATGATGATGCGGGCGATCTGGTCGTCCGAGCGAGCCGTCTGCCAGCGAGCATTCGTGAAATCCGGCACGCCCGGTATATCCCAGACACCGCGGCCGTCCACGCCGTGGCAACGGATGCAGTAGCGGTTGAAGAGCGCGGCGGCGACTGTGCGTTCTTGATCCGAACTGCGCATCCACATCCAAGAACCGCCCACATTGGAGCAATTCGTGCCGTCGTCCACATAGCCTTCGCCACCGATTGTCGGCTGGTGAATGGCCGAACCGCCGGGGAAGTTATACCAAGTCCCACCCATCGCCTGCGGCCCCTGACGGTGTTCCCGGCCCAAAAAGCCCCATCCGGTATGGCTGTCGTTCCAGCGCCACGGCGGGGCGGCCTTCGACTCTTGCCCAAGGCTCCATCCCATGAGAGCCAAAAGGAAGAGAATGCCGCCGAGAATACGAAGGCGGCTACGATTTCCACGATAATTCTCCATACCACCTCCGCTAGATATACCCCAGCCTCACAAGCTATTGGAAACTCGCCACCTCCTCCGGTCCATCCGGACGAGGCGATAATTCTCTTATCGGAATTATGAGGGGATTCCGCTTAGCCCATCTGTCGGTAGAGTATCGAAGAGAAGAGGCTCCACGGGTACTGCGTTGGAGAATACAACCGAATCGGATAACATTCGGCACGCAGATTGCTACACTCCATCGCACCCTGTAATCGTCGTCTACGAGGATCGAACATGAAGTCGAATGAACCGGCGTATCGTTTACCCGCCAAGGGCCTACTATTCCTTCGTGCTTTGGCGCTACTGGGCGGAGTCGCCTTGCTGCTCGGACTATTCCTCTCGCCGCAACGCGCTTGGGCAAACGTCTTGCTGCTCGGCTACTACTTAACGAGTCTCGGGCTAGGTGGTCTCCTCATCGTCGCTCTCCATTATGTGACCGGCGCTCGTTGGAGCGCGCCGATGCGGCGCGTACCCGAAGCGATGGCCGCGCTACTGCCGGTGGCCTCAATCGGTATTCTTGCCGTCCTACTCGTGAGGCCGTCCTTGTACTCGTGGACCCAAGGCGCTGGACAGGAACCCGACTCGCCCTTGGGGCATCTGTGGCTCAGCCGGCCTTTCTTTCTGCTCCGGGCTTCGATCTACTCGATCGTGTGGACGATCTTCGCCGTCGCCATCGTGCGAAACTCGCGCCGACAAGATTGGGTAAACAATACCGCTCCCACCGGGACGAATCTCCGTCTCTCCGCCGCTTTCCTCGTCGTCTTCGGCATCACCTGTTGGCTCGCCGGTTCCGACTGGATAATGTCGTTGGAGCCGAAGTGGTCGAGTACCATCTTCGGCGTATACAACTTCGCGGGCATCATTCTGACTTCCCTGGCCGCCGTCACGCTGGTGGCCCTAGGGCTCCAGCGACGTGGCCCTCTCGCGGAGTCTCTGACGAAAGACCATTTTCACGATCTTGCAACGCTTCTTTTCGGTTTCAGTTGTTTTTGGATGTACATTTGGTTCTGCCAATACCTGTTGATCTGGTACACCAATCAACCGGAGGAGGCGGTCTACTTCGCGCGTCGCTGGGAAGGCTTCTGGCCGGTGCTGATTCTTGTCGCCGTAGTCCTCAATTGGGGGATTCCGTTTTGCCTCTTGTTGTTCCGTGCGGCCAAGCGTTCTCCAACGGTTTTGGGAGCGGTCTGTCTGCTCGTCTTGGTCGGACGCTGGTTCGATCTATTCGCAATGATTTTTCCATCCCAACGCGATGTCGCTTCGATCCCCGGTCCTCTGGAATTGGGGATCCTTTGCGGAGCGGTTGGCGTAGCCGGACTGACCTTCTTCCACGCCTTCGGTCAAGCTCCGGCCGTGCCGCTCAACGACCCCGTCTCCGACGAAAAGCACCCGGCAACGGCCTAAACCTCGACCAAGGTTCCTCGGCAAGGCTGGTGGTAGTTTGTTGGCCTCGATCGGCTTGGCGGAATTGCTTGCGATTGTAGAATGAACCTCAGTGAAGTTTAGCTCTCTTTTACAAGGGAGTGCCTGGTGCGGTCTATCCACGCCAGTGCCTAGACCATACACTGAATCGAGACTCGGCGGCGTAGCTCAGAGGTTAGAGCAGCGGCTTCATAAGCCGCGTGTCACTGGTTCGATCCCAGTCGCCGCTATTGACGGAAGTATCGAAAAATAAGGGACTTGTGGCAATCGCAGCAACAAATCGTCTGGGAGCCTCCGCACCGAACGCCCGCTCAGGTTGGACGGCCCGGCCCTATCGTCCCGACGGCGAGTTTTCTTTATCCAGGCCCGAAGCCGAGCAGGGGAGTTCTTTTTAAGAGTCTCCCCTGAGGATCGAGGCGGCATTCGATAGCGGACGGCGCTTCTTTTTTCCCGCTTTGGCCGTGCCTCGATTGGCGTCTTCGCCATCGGCTTGCCGGCGCGCGGACAAGAAGAGGAACACGCTGGCCCCCGCGAATAGCACGAATGCCGTCAGCGACAGCACGATCCACTTCCATCGGCCGTCGCCGGTGGGAACGGGAGTTGGAGTCTCGAGAGATGGCGCGGGTTTGTTCAACAGCGGGGGGCTGGGCGCTTCGGTTATCGTTTCCACGACAGGGGGCTTTTTCGGCAGTTCCGGCTTCTTCTCGACCGGCTTCTCGTTTGTTCGCAAGATGCTGTTGTTGAGATCCTCCGCCTGGAAGGGCAGTTTGGCGGTCAAATCCTTGACCAGATTGGCACGTTTGAGGAATAGCAATGCCAAGCAAGTGTCGAGGACCGGACTGCTGCCGTGGTATTGCCCGCCGGTCCAGTTGCCCGGTTTCTGTTGATTGACAACTAAGATTTGCGCGCCCCAGCGATACCAGTCTTTGTCGCCGATTTTGGGCATGTTATAGAGGACGGCCACGCGCTCGACGGACCACAGGAAGTACAGATTCCGCATGGGTTGCTCGACGATCTCATCGGCGGGATTGCCAATGTTTTTGCTCAATGCAATCAGGCCGTTGACGAGGCGCGGATCTTGGACGCGTTGACCGGCGGGTTGCGGTTGGGCCAAACCGTGGCCGACCGCCAAACCGATCAATCCCACGCAGGTCATGGCCTCCCGTTCGGGATCGCCACCACCGAAAAAGTAATGATAGCCCCAACTCCCGTCGGCGTTCTGGCTGGTGAGGAATCGACGAACCACCAGATTCAGCGTCCGGTTCATTGGAATGCCGTGCCGTCGGGCAGTCCACAGGGCGAGAATAGCGAACTGCGTGTTCGAGTTGTCGGTCGTGGTCAAAATCAGATCGTGAGCTTTATCCTTGGGATCTTGTAGGAGGTGCAGGTTCGGATCTTGGATGACGGGAAAGATCGCCAAGTGTTCGGGCATCACATACGGCTTCTCGGTTTTTGGTTTGCCCGGTTTGTCTTTGGGTTTGCCCTTCTTATCCTCACTTTTGATGGGAGTGGGAGGAGGATTCTTGTCTTTATCGGAGCGATTGGGAGGATCTTTGTCGGTCAAGCCATCGGTCGTCGAACCTGTGGACGGTGGCGCTTGAGAGGAGCCGCCGGAGATGCCGCCGAGCGAGCCATCGCGGTCTTGGGAGATCGATCCCAACGGAGGCTGTGTCCCCGGCGTACGGGCAATCGGATTCAACTCCTCTGGCTTCTTGGCGACTCCGCCAACGATCCCCGGCTGTCCAGGGCGTTTGTTCGCCAACAGGGGCATGTCTTCTCTAGGCGGATCGATGTGCCGAAGAGCGATGAGAAGATCTTTTTGAAGACCCGACTGCATGAGCAGACATTTGTAACCCCAGCCTCCGGTCGCGCTCTGCCCGGCGATCAGTCGCAACGCGAACGTCTGAATCAGCTTCTCGTCCTTCTCTTCTCCGAGGCGGTCTAAAAAGAGGATGCCCAACGACAATTCGTAGGTGGTGTCGAGGGTGGAAGCACGCGCGCGGAGATACTCCGCCGCCTTCTGGACGAGAGGGGCTTTGGGCGAAACCCCGCATTCGAGCAGGGTTAGAGCCGGCAGGACGGCATAGCCGACCTTATGATTTTCCGCCGGTTTGGCCCAAGTCCCCTTCTTTTGCTGCGATTGCTTGAGGTAATCGACACCGCGATCGATGGCCTTGTTGACGGCTTTCTGCTCCGCCTCCGGCAACGGCAGCCGCTGGGCCGACGCCGATACGGTCCAACCCAACAGAATGACGATCCCCATCGGGACCGCGCCACAGCGAGACAGCTTCGATTTTTGGGGGCAACGAAGGGCGAATCGCTTCGTACCAACCATCGATCAGATTCCTTTTCGTGTCCAAGACGAATGTCAATACCGCGAAATGTTGGCTGTATCTTAATCGAACGACAAGAACATTGCGAGGAAAAAAGACGCTCCCTCAAGATTTTTTTTCCTCAAATCGAGATGCGAGGTCAAAAGCACATCGCAACCCTCGCATCGGTCTCGCTCTCTCGATTCGGCAACATCATGGCACCACGATGCCAATAAAGACACACAGCCGGCCGCCAACGCAGGAGCCGACCACGAGGCGAGGACGGTCGAGAGAAAGGCGAGCCGGATCATGGCCGAGCTGTCCTCTTGAGTGCCTACCCGGCGAATCCGCAATATAATCTCATCGAGCGAGACGCCTCCGCGCGGCTCTCAAACCTTTCGCAGGCTCGTAATAGAGGAGACTTAGCTATTTTTAATCTTACGTTGGTCCAATCGGCCCTGCGAGCGGCGAAACTCGACGGCTGGCTGCTCTACGACTTTCGCGGCCTGAACGTCTTGGCCCGCCGCGTCCTCAACATCCCCTCCGACGCCATCCTCTCGCGGCGCTGGTTCTATTTCGTGCCGGCCAACGGCGAACCGCGCAAACTGGTGCATCAGATCGAACCGCACGCCTTGGATTGCGTTCCGGGGACGGCGCAACGCTATCTCCGCTGGCAAGAGTTGGAGGCGGGCGTGCAAGCGCTGCTCAAGGGATGCCACCGCGTGGCGATGGAGTACGTCCCGCGCAACGCCAATCCCTATGTCTCGCGCGTCGATGCCGGGACGATTGAACTGGTCCGCTCCTTCGGCGTCGAGATCGTCTCTTCCGGCGACCTGATACAGCAGTTCGAAGCGTGCTGGGACGACGAGCAATGGGCCATGCACCTGGAAGCGGCCAAGCACACGCGCTCGGCCTACGATGTCGCCTTCGCCTTCATCGCCGAGCGCGTGCGCAACGCCGGCTCCGTGCGCGAAACCGAAGTGCAACAGCGCATTCTCGATCACTTCGCCGCCCACGAACTGATTACCGATCATCCGCCCATTGTCGGCGTCGGCCCGCACAGCGGCGATCCGCACTACGCTCCCGGCCCCGACAGCGACAGTCCCATCCGCGAAGGCGATTTCGTCCTCATCGACCTGTGGGCCAAGCTCGACAAACCGCGTTCCGTCTACAGCGATCTGACATGGACCGGCTTCGTCGGCACTCAGGTTCCCGAGAAGTACGAGGCGATCTTTCAAATCGTGGCTCGCGCCCGTGATGCCGCCATCGAGCGCGTCCGCTCCGCCTTCGCCGCCGGCGAAGTGCTGCACGGCTGGCAAGTCGATCGAGCGGCCCGCGATGTCATCGAACGGGCTGGCCACGGCGCTGCCTTCTGCCATCGCACCGGCCACTCCATCGGCCAAGAAACGCACGGCAATGGAGCCAACATGGACGATCTGGAGACACACGAAGAACGCCAAGTTCTGCCCCGCGCCTGCTTCTCCGTCGAACCCGGCATCTACCTCCCCGACTTCGGCGTCCGCAGCGAAGTCAACGTCTTCATCGACGCCAACCGCCAAGTCCACGTCACCGGTGGGTCATTGCAAACGGCCGTCGTGCCGATCCTGAAGACGTACTAACTGTACAGCGCTGCTCTCGGATTCTCCCCTCTCCCCTGTACTCAGGGGAGAGGGGTTGGGGGTGAGGGGTAAGAGACGAAAGGAGACCCCGAAACCACTCGCTTTCACCAAACCCCTCACCCCCGGCCCCTCTCCCCTGAATACAGGGGAGAGGGGAGTAGCGCTGTACTGCTAATGCACCCCGTCGCGATGATGGCGCTGGCTGGAGACCGATTTGGTTTTGATGAGCGACTGTCGCATAAGCTCCCCCTGAGTACAGGGGGAGAGGGGCTTCTCGAATCGCCTTGCAGAGAAATCGAAGGAAATCCCAGATTGGACAGAAAGGGTCGATCGAGGCTCCCGAAAAGTAACCTTGCCAGCTTTTTTGGGAGGTTGGCAAGGTTATTTTTGGACTGCAAGTTATGTATCTTCAATCACTTACCATTTCGCGCGCGAGTAACCTTGCCACTCTGCCGCGGGAGGGTCCCCTCACCGGCCAATCTTTCTCTCTGGTAACAACGCCTTTGTATGGGGCATAATAGAGGGAGCGAGTGAAAGAATCGGAAGTAAAACGGGATACTCGGAAAAGGGGACGCGACTCAAATAGGGGAGGCTTGCCGGCTTCACATCTGCCGTTCTTGGGTAGCGACCTTCTATTACTTTTTCGGTGGCTCAAGCGGACGCAAGGTGGCCTCCAAGTCCATCGTCCTCGCCCTCTCTAGCTGCCAGGTCGGTACTCCATACAAACTCCTCGCCTTCGCGGATCGTCTTACGCCTGCCAACTCCGCCTCGGTCGATGGCCCGATAACCAACTCTGTCCAGTCCCCAGCCAGAGACAGTGGCCGAAGGCGTAACAGACTCTTTCCCCGCGCAGTCACCGAATCTAACGAGTCGCGTCCACTTTTCTTATCCGAATAATAGCCCCTCAAGATATTCGCGAGGCGGTAAGTGTGAGTTGGAGGAAAGTTCCAAACTCTCCAGAACTTTGAGTTGGTGTTGGATACACGCCGTTCGATAGGATTTCTCGTCTAACCCATCCTGGCGGGCAGCGCTTAAAACGATGTCTCGATAGGGATGGGACAAATAATCTACAGCGAGGCAAGCACTATAAATGTCCTCAAAACACCCTAAACAGATCCACATGGCCTCAGAGGGTCGCATGGGGCAGGCAACCCAACCGGTGTCCGAATCGGATTGTCGCACAGACTGCGCATGACAGTAGGGGCATGTGTAATCAGTGGTTGTCATAGTTGCTAGTTGACTTCCTGGAATGACTTCGGGACGAATTGGAAACATGAATCACCAAGGCCTGATAGTAATTATGAATCGGAAAAGGGGACGCGACTCGAATAGGAGAGGCATGGCCGCTTCACTCCTGCTGTTCTTGGGTCGCGACCTTCTTTTTCTTTTTCGGTCGCCCGAGCGGACGCAAGGTGGCCTCCAATTCCATCGTCCGCGCCGTCTCTTGCTGCCAGGTCGGTGCATCATACGAACTCACCGGCTTCACGGACCGTCTTCCGCGCGCCAACTCCGCCTCGGTCGGTGCCTCGTTAACCAACTCTGTCCAGTCCCCAGGCAGAGGCAGTGGCCGAAGGCGTAACAGACTCTTTCCCCGCGCAGTCCCCCGAATCTACGAGCCGCGTCCCCTTTTCTTATCTTTGGCAGTTGTCCCTTCTCACGGCAAGCCAGATTCGCCAGATGTCACGTCACGCAATACATTTAGCCACAACATCTTGCGAACGAAACGCTTGGCTTCTCGCTTCGGCCATTGCCAAGTGATACCAAATGCGGTATCATATTTTGCATGGAGGCTCAACACTTGGCAACGGAGCCGACGAATGGCACAGGTGAAATATGTCCTGCTCCTGCCCTTGACTTACAACGACAAAAGCAAGGTGCCCAAGGACGTAAGACGACGAATCTTCGATGACCTCTATCGCCTTGCGAACGGGTATACCATCGCCGGGAAGGGGCGGGGTGCCTACCGGATGAAGAGTGGTAAGAAGCAGGTCGACTGGACTCTTCAGGTGTGGGTGGCTGTGGAAGAAGAGGACGAAGACGCCCTGAAGGAAATGGTCGCAGGATTCGCCGAACTCCTGGGCCAAGAGTCGATGTACCTCGAACGAGTCAACAGTACCGTCGAGTTTATTCCTCCTAAAGCAGCGGGAGGTTGAGACCCATGAAGACCAAAGAACAGAAGATTCTCGATTCCGCACGAACCGTGGCTCTGTCCGCAGAAACGTGGGCCGATCTGTCGAACGCCCTCTTCGATCCCGTTGAAGGGCTGGTAGCCAAGTCATATCCGACTCGTGATGAACGTGAAAAGTTCATTCAGACGGAGGAATACAAGGCAATCCGTGAACTAATCGATGCCGCCGAGGAGCGGACGGACCTTGTGGAAGGTGCCACTCCCAAGAAGAGCGGGAAGTTCATGGTCCGCCTGCCTCGCTCATTGCACGCCGCCCTGGATTCGGAAGCCGAACAGGAAGGCGTGAGTCTGAACCAGCTTGTCGTGACCAAACTCGCCGTGCAGATGTCCAGGCTCGCTTCGAGTGCGACTCCAGAGATGGCTCTGATCGCCCAGGCATACCTGGAAGTGCGTGAAGGCTACTCCATCGACCGAGTAGTTGCCGATCCCGACATGGACCGCCGCTTCTTGCGGCGATGCCGTGAATTCGGTTTGACCGGCACTGACTTCGATCTGAACTGGAAGCTTTTCAATGGCCGAAAGAACAAATTCTTCACCGACTTGCCGAAGACCAAGAACTACACGGCTTCAAGGAAGGACGAGTTCGAGTTCTCCAGCGAGATGGCGATCCGCTTTGTGCAGGAACACATTCGCACGAAAGAGAGTCGAGACATCTCGCTCGACAAGATCATCTGCGATCCCGATCTAGCCGTCGATTTTGACAAGATCGCCGCTAGGCTCGCACCAGGATTCTCGCCGCTCGATTATCGTTGGGTGGCACTCGGCGTGCGAAAGGCCGCTGGCCGTTACTCCAGCAAGGCCGAGACGATTAAGTTCCCAGACTTCGAGTTCCTGGGGGCGACAACTTCGGTTCGTGCCAGCAAGATTCCTACCGACCAGGGAATGTATTTCTTCCGCTGCGAAGATCAGCCGCTCTTCATCGGAGAGACAGATAACCTGCGTCAACGGATCGAGCGGCACTTTGATTCTGGTGGGAAGACAGGTATTCCCGACTGGCTTTACGACAGCCATACCAAGGTCATCAACCTCGGCATTGTGCCGACACCCGAAGTCTTGCCGACTGACAGGAAGATCATCGAACTAGGAGCAATCCACTCCTTCCACCCGTTCTTCAATTACTGCGGGAGCCGGGTAGCTTGATTTGGCAAGGGCTGAGGTCAGGCACCGTGACAGGACGACGTTCATGGAAAGAAAAGGGAAATCGCTGCGACCCCCTGTGAAATGGCATGGTGGAAAGTTCTACCTGTGCCATCGGATCATCGAGCGATTTCCCGAACACCATACCTACGTCGAACCCTTTGGTGGTGCGGCCTCGGTCCTCCTCAACAAGCCGCCTGCGGTTGTCGAGGTCTACAATGATCTGGACCAACGCATCACCCGTTTGTTCCGGGTGCTGCGAGATCACGGAGCGGAGCTTCAGCGGCGTCTGACCCTCACTCCGTACAGCGAAATCGAGTTTGCTGAGTCAGAGGAGCCGACGACGGACGAGATCGAGCAGGCTCGGCGAGACTTCGTTCGTTGGCGGCTTTCTCTAGGCGGACGGGGCGACTCATTCAGCTTCACGCTACATCGTGTACGTCGAGGGATGGCCGATGTGGTGTCGGGATACCTCTCCGCCATTGACGAGCAGTTGCCGCTGATTGTGCAAAGGCTCAGGTCTGTCGAGATTGTGAACCGGCCTGCATTCGACGTAATCCGCACTTGGGACACCGCTGAAACGCTATTCTACTGCGACCCGCCTTATGTCCACGAGACACGTCATGAGTCGAGCCGTGATGTGTATGGTGTCGAGATGACCGAGAAGGAACATCGTGAGCTGGCGGCTGCTTTGAAGAACTGCAAAGGAAAGGTTGTGCTGAGTGGCTACCCCTCGGAACTCTATGAGAAGCTCTACGAGGATTGGCGAACGGTCGCCTTTGACATCGCTAACCATGCTGCTGGCGGTCGCTCCAAGGCGAGGAAGCAAGAGACGATCTGGATGAACTGGTAGCTGAGGCCGTCATGATAGTACGAGATGAAGAAGTTGCCGGGTGGGTCGATCTTCAGAATCGAGTAATGGCATTGTTCCGAGAAATGGACTATCACGCCGAGTCGCCGAAGGTAGTTCCATTGGCTGGGCGTGGACAAAAAGAGATCGATGTCTATGTGGAAGATCGCAACGCAAGCGTTACGACCGTGTTTCTGGTCGAATGCAAATGGTGGGAGACAAACGTGCCACAGGACGTGGTTCACGCATTTCATACCGTCGTCCACGGTGCAGGAGCCAACACTGGCTTCATTATCAGCAAGGTAGGATTTCAGGCTGGAGCAAAGGAAGCCGCAGCGTTTACCAATATCAACCTCTTGACGTTTGAGCAACTTCAGCACGCCTTTGGCGAAGAGTGGTATCGCCGTCAACAAGCAAAGATACGGCAACTTGAAGTGGAGCTTCGACAACGGCACCGCTTGCACTTCGACCAGTGGAATCTACTTCCCATCCACAACAACATGATCTTCCACACGCCCGATTTGGCTCACCGTCTGGCGATTGCCGCTAAGCATTGCGTAAACCTTGTTATCCAATGCGGTACTCGATGGCCGGAGTCTTACAAAGGCCCAGAGCCTGTCCAGATGGCGTGTGATCCGGCAGACCCATTCAAGGAACTACCCGAAGGTAAGCTCTGGCACGAGGCTGCGACTGTGCGAGACTACTTCTCGATTCTTCGCACAGCGATGCAGAAGTGGGTTGCTGGCTTTGACAGCCTTTGTGAAGAGGCTCGCAAGTCGTTTGATGGGATAGACAAAGATGCAGAGGATGCCCTGATGAGCCGTGCTATGGCAGAACAACTGGAAGAAACTCCCGTTCGAGTTTTGCGAGAGCATTTGGGCGATGCAGAGTACCGACGGGTTCTTGGGCTGTTAGCAGGAAAAATCGCTGACTCTGCCGCGACAGTTAGAATTCCCGATCCAATTTAAACTCTCGCGCTTGTCGGCGACAGTTAGAATTCCCGATTTGCGAGCAAATGTACATCATCGAGAGCTCGTCTACAAGCAGGCTCTCGATGATCACCGATCGGCAGATACGGAAGCTACGTCGACTCGACCGACGAGGGATTGCCAAAGAGGTGGCGGCTCTCCGCGTCGGCATGGACGCCAAGTCGGCACGCAAGTATCGCCGGCTCGGCAAGCTGCCCAGCGAACTCGGAAAAGGGGACGCGACTCAAATAGGAGAGGCTTGCCGGCTTCACCTCCGCTGTTCTTGGGTAGCGACCTTCTATTACTTTTTCGGTGGCTCAAGCGGACGCAAGGTGGTCTCCAAGTCCAGCGTCCTCGCCCTCTCTAGCTGCCAGGTCGGTACTCCATACGAACTCCCCGGCGTCACGAACCGTCTTACGCCTGCCAACTCCGCCTCGGTCGATGGCCCGATAACCAACTCTGTCCAGGCCCCAGCCAGAGGCAGTGGCCAAAGGCGTAACAGACTCTTTCCCCGCGCAGTCCCCCGAATCTACGAGTCGCGTCCCCTTTTCTTATCTCGCTATCGCGGCGATAGGCGGGGATTCCGCGACGGGTGGCGGCGACAACGAGGGGGCCGGTCGCGCCTCCGAGGCAGCCCTCATCGGCGAGTGCGGATAACATGACGAACTCGTCCGTCAGGTCAATGGAATCATGGATTTGGAGTCGCGTGCAGATTTGGACGGCGACGGATAGTCACGCCTCGGCCAGCGAGCCTTCCCCGCATTCTAAAGCCACCTCAGCGCTGTCATCGGTCGGCATTTTCTTCGCAACGCGACTCCCGATAAACTCGCTGCTTAAGAATTGTAGTTCGGCCGTCAACGAAGCCAACACGCTTGCCCAATCCGCCCCGGCCGACAAAGCGCGCACCATTCGCTCCTCGGCTCCCTTCTGATTCGCCGGAACGAAGAGTCGATTCAACGCTACCCCAACCGCTTTAAGTAAGTGTAGTGGAATCGGCACCTTCGGAAGCCCCGCGACTGTCGCCGCAAAGGTACGATTGCGAAACCAGCGATTAACCCCCGTCAAGTATTCTCGGCTCACGATGTGCATGAGAGTGCTCCTCAAGGCCGCATAAGGCTTTCCATTAACAAGATGCCCACTCGGCAAACTTTCCCGACACGTCTCCCTTTTCCTCTTTCGCGGCAATCCGCGACGGATTACACTATCCGCAGTCTCGCGAGTCGTTGCAGGAGTAAGAAGAATGGCCACACAAAAGCCCCGGACGTTGCTGCGGATCGAGTACGAAGAATCGGCGGAAGCCTATCTGAAAAGTCTTAAGCCGGAGCATTTCATGGAAGCGACCGCCCAAGGTCATCAACGTAAAATCACCCTGGAAAGTCTCGATCTCGTCCACGCACGCCGCTCCGACGTGCAGATCTTCAACGAACTTTTGGTGCAATATCCGCGTCGCAGCAAGCCTACGATCGGCAAAGTCGTGCCCGACAACATGGTCGTGGTCTGGCCCGAACCGATCAAGGCATACGGCAGCTACGACTTGCCTCTTCAGCCGGTTGGCCCGTTTTGGACGATGGAGTACGTCTCCAAGTACAACAAGCGAAAAGACTATGGAACGAACATGCGTCGCTACGAACGGGAGTTAAAGGTTCCGTATTATCTTCTGTTTTATCCGGACGCCGTGGAGATGTCGCTCTACCAGTTGCGCGGGCAGAAGTATCGCAGTGTGCTACCCAACGATCGTGGCCGGTATCCCATCGCGGGATTGGATATGGAAGTGGCATTACTCGACGATTGGGTACGCTTTTGGTATAAGGGCGAGCTTTTGCCGCTACCCGCGGACCTTTTGCGCGACCTGGACGATACGCGACGCGAATTGCGAAAGATGCGTCGCCAAGCGTGGGAACTAACCCGACGAGCCGAGGAGCAAACCCGACGAGCCGAAGCGGAGGCGCAAGCGCGCTTGGCGGCGGAAGAGGAGGTTCGCCGGCTACAGGCGGAATTGGATCGTTTGCGGACGGGTTGATGAAGGCTGTTTTCAAATGGTTTGCGGCTACAATGGCTGAGTTCCGCATTCGTCGCCTTCGCAGCCAGGAGATTGCCTCCCATGCTTACCCTCTCGCGCCGTCGTTTTTTACGCTCTTCATTGTTGGCCGGTACGGGACTCGCGCTGGGTTCCGGTTCTGCCTCCGCCATCGAACCGATCCGCCGTCTCGGTCCCGCCCATCTGCGACTCAGCCTAGCCGCCTACAGTTTCCGGCAAGCGCTCGATCTCAAACGCAAGCCGAAGCCGGCCATGACCCTCGACGATTTCATCGACCGCGCCGCCGGCATGAATCTCGACGCCGTCGAATTGACCGCGTACTATTTCCCCAAGACGACTCCCGAATATCTCGCACACCTGAAGGGACGCTGCACGCGCCTGGGTCTCGACGTGAGCGGCACCGCCGTGGGCAACAATTTCTGTGTGGCCGACGCCGACAAACTTCGAGAGCAGATCGATTCCGTCAAGTTATGGATCGAACGCAGCGCGCGACTGGGCGCGAAGACCATGCGTATCTTCGCGGGCAATGTGTCCAAAGGCGATAGCGAGGAGAAGGCGCGGGTTCGTTGCGTGGCCGCGATTCAAGAAGCGTGCGATCATGCCGCCAAGTTCGGCATTTATCTCGCTTTGGAGAATCACGGCGGCATCACCGGAACCGCCGAGCAGTTGATGCGCTTGGTCGAGGCGGTGAAACACGATTGGTTCGGCGTCAATCTCGATACGGGAAATTTCCATACCGACGATCCATACGGCGATTTGACAAAGATCGCGCCCTACGCCGTGACCGTACAGATTAAGACCGAGATACAACGGCGCGGCATGAAAAAGGAGGATGCCGATCTGAAGCGTTCGATCGAGATTCTGCGTGCCGCACGCTATCGCGGCTACGTCGCCTTGGAGTACGAAGCCGCCGAGGAGGCCGAGACGGCTGTGCCGCGGCACATCGAAGCGCTTCGGAAGATACTGGGTTAAGGGTACAAGCGGAGATGTCGTTTCCGTGTCGTCGCTTCCAATGGATGATTATGAATACCGATTCCGAACTTGTCGAGCGTCTGCGTCGGGCCGTTCAGCGCGAGCGCTTGCTCGACACCGCCCAGCAATTAATCGCCGTGCCGAGTCGCACCGGCGAAGGCGGCGCGGTCGCCGACCGCCTGGCCGAATTGCTGCGCGGCGATGGCTTCACGGTCGAAAGACCCGTCGCCGGCCACATCAACGCTCCAGCGGTCGTCGTTCGCTTTGCCGGTGGCAAGCCGGGGCGAACGCTGCAATTCGACGGGCATCTCGATACGGTCTTTTTGCCGTTCGCGCCTCCGGCCGTCGCGGATGGACAACTAACCGGGAGCGGCGCGGCGGACATGAAGAGCGGAGTTGCCGCCGCCGTCGAAGCGCTCCGCGTGCTGCGCGAAACCGGCGCGTTGACGGCGGGCAGCATCCTGTTTACCGCGCACGATCTGCACGAAGCGCCGTGGGGCCTCGGACAACAACTCAATGCCCTCATCGCCGAGGGGTATGTAGGCGACGCCGTGCTGCTGCCGGAGTCGATGTACGAACATCTGCCGCTCGAGGGCCGTGGCAACGCCACCTGGAAAGCGACGATTCGTCGGCAGGGCGAACCCGTTCACGAAGTGATGCGGCCGGCCAACGAACCGAACGTCCTCGCCATCGGCGCGGAGTTGATCGCTCGATTGATCGACCTCGACCGAGACCTATCGAAGCAAATCGACCCCTTGGCCGGGCGCGCCAGCGTTTTCATCGGACAAATACATGGAGGAGAGATATACAATCAATATCCGCAAGAGTGCTGGCTCGAAGGCACGCGCCGCTGGCTTCCCGGCACGTCGCCCGCCGAGGTCGAGAGCGCGTTTCGAGCCTTGGTGTCGGAACTGGCCGATGCGACGCGAACGACCATTGAGGTCGAATGGACCTTCATCCGCGATGCCTTCCACTTGGAGCCGAACGATCCACTGGTGCAAGCATTCCAGCGGGCGTATACCACCCTTGGCGAGAAGCCGCTGCCGTTGGGGCCGAAACCATTCGTCGATGACGGCAACAGTTTTTATGGCATAAAGAAGATTCCCGCCATCACGCACGGCCCCCGCGCCGGCGGACAACATACCCTCAACGAGTGGGTGGACATCGACGATCTGGTCCGTGTGGCGCATCTCTACGCGCTGACGGCGGTCCTTTACTGTGGTGAGTCTCCATGACGACGGCGAAGTTACCCGACCTGATCGCGGAAGCGCAAACCAGCGAGGAACGATTCCTACGGCATATTTTCGTTCGCGATCAGATGGCCGAGTGGAGCAAACATCCGCTTATTATGGCCCGCGCCGACGGCGTGTGCTACTGGGACGTGACCGGCAAGCGCTATCTCGATGCCCTGTCCGGCATCTATGTCGTCTCGGTCGGCCATAACAATCGCCGGGTGATCGAGGCCATCCACAAGCAACTCGACGCGCTGCACTTCTCGCCGCCGATGCACGGAACCAATCCGGTCGCCGTTCAGTTGGCGAATCTTTTGGGCGAGCTGGCCCCCGGCGATCTGTCGGCGGTCAAGTTTCAGTGCGGCGGCTCCGAGGTTACCGAAGCAGCCATCAAACTCGCGCGTCAGTATCATCGACTCACCGGCACGCCGGGCAAATACAAGGTCATCAGCCGCTATCTATCTTGGCACGGCTCGACGCTCGGTTCGTTGTCGGCGTCCGGTCTGAAATCGCGCAAGACCGTCAACGAGCCGATGGCTCCGGGATTCCTACACGTCTTTCCGCCGACGTGCTATCGCTGTCCGTTCGGCAAAATCCATCCCGACTGCGGCATCACCTGCGCCACGCTGATCGAAAGCGTCCTCGACATGGAGGATGCCGACACGGTGGCCGCGATCATGGTCGAACCGATCGGCCACACCGGCGGCATCATCGATCCTCCGCCGGAGTATCTGCCGATATTGAGAGACATTTGCGACCGTCATAACATCTTACTCATCTTCGACGAAATCATTACCGGCGCGGGCCGTACCGGCCATCTATTCGCCGCCGAGACGTTCGGTGTTACCCCGGATGTCCTCTGCACGGCCAAGGGATTGAGCGGCGGTTATGCGCCGCTGTCGGCGATGATCTGCCGCGCGTCGATTGCCGACGCCTTCTGGGGACCAATTGCCGACAATCCCGGCTTCGTCGAAGGTCACACCTTCGAGGGCAATCCGCTCTCCTGCGCCGCCGGTTTGGCCGTGCTGGGCGAGATTATCGAACGCGATCTGTGCGGCAACGCACGCCGTCAGGGCGAACGCCTCCGCGCCGGTTTCGAGCGCTTGGCCCAAAAATACGGCATCATCGGCGACATCCGCGGCAAGGGGCTGTTACAAGGGATCGAGTTTGTCCGCAATATCAAGACAAAAGAGCCGTTTCCAAAAGACACGGCATTCGGCGTCCGCGTTGGCCGTCGCGCACTTGAGAATGGCCTCTTGTGCCGCTTCGATCCGAATTGGCTCGCCTTCGGGCCGGCGCTGGTGGTGACGAGCGAGCAAATCGACGAGATGGTAGAATTATTGGACAAGAGTATCGCCGAATCGTTAACCGCACTCAAATGATCGAGCGAAGGGACAAAACTCAATGGTTCCACTCACCGATACTTCCCCGGAGGCCGAAGAGGCGCTCGTAAGTGTCTTTCGGCGGATGTCGCTCGGTCAGAGATGGCTGTTGATGGGTGAGACGCTCCGCGATGGCCGATTGCTGCACGCGCTCGGCGTCCGTTTACGCAACCCATCCGCCACAGCCCGAGACATCCTTGAGGATTATCTGCATACGCAGCTGGGATTAACCCATTTACCGTCTATCTCCGAACCTGCAACGGAGCGGCCCATGCAAAGCATGCACGATTTACGCGAAGTCTTGCGTGTCTTTACCACCTTCGGCATCCCTTATGCCTTGGGAGGATCGATGGCCAGTTCGATTCACGGTATCCGGCGTGACACACTCGATGCGGACATCACGGCCGAACCGTTTCCCGGCAAGGAAGCTCCGCTGTCCGCTGCTTTCGGAACCGATTACTACCTCAGCCTGTCGGCCATTCAGCAGGCGGTGAGGCAGCGCTCTTCGTTCAACATCATCAACACGAGTACCGGATTCAAAGTAGACGTCTTCATCCGCAAGGAATTGCCTTTCGAACAGTCGGCCATGTCTCGACGGCTCACGGTGGATCTGCCGGACGCTCCGGGAGAGGCGCTTGTGCTGCATACGGCGGAGGATATGATCCTGTTCAAACTACGGTGGTATCGGCTGGGCCAGGAATCCTCTAAACAGCAATGGACCGATGTGCTGGGCATGATGAAGGTACAGGCCGACAGGCTTGAAGCGGACTATCTCGATCGCTGGGCCGCCGACCTCGGCGTTTCCGATCTGCTGCGACGCGCTCGCCAGGAGAGCGGCGTTCGATGATCTCGCTCACCTCCGCGCGTTGGTGCGTTCTCCTCGCCGCGTTCCTGTGGAGTACCAGCGGTGCCTTCACGAAAGTCCTGCGCGAGAACACCGGCTGGGGTCTCAACGAACCAACGATCGATCCGCTGACGATTGCCTTTTGGCGCGTCGTCTTCGCCGCCTGTGTGTTTCTGCCGACCGTACGACCCAGCGAGTGGAGGTTCCGACCGGCCCTTTGGCTGACCGGCCTGGCGTTTGCGCTGATGAATGTCCTCTTCATCTCGGCCATGGCGCTCGGATCGTCCGCCAACACCATTTTGTTGCAATACACGGCCCCCATGTGGGTCTACATGATATGCGTCGGCATCCTTCGAGAATCGGCGGAGCGGCGCGGCACCGTGACGCTACTCATCGGCTTGACGGGTATCGGCATCCTTCTCGTCGGCGGCTGGACGGGAGGTCAACTACCGGCGCTGGCGTTGGCTGCCGGCAGCGGATTTACTTACGCGCTGGTGATGATCGGTTTGCGCGTGCAGCGGGGCGCGTCCTCGCGCTGGCTGACGGCGTTCAACCATCTCCTGGCCGCTGTGATACTGTTGCCGATTGTCTGGCGTCATCCACTGCCGAGTTGGCCGCAGTTCGCCGTCCTCTTCGTCTATGGCACGGTACAGATGTCGCTGCCCTATTTGCTGCTCGCCGTGGGATTGCGCCGTCTCAGTCCACAAGAAGTCGGCACGCTGACGCTCTTTGAGCCTGTGTTGAATCCATTTTGGGCCTACCTGGCCTCTCCCGCAACGGAGACGCCGACCGCCTGGACATTGGCCGGCGGCGCGTGCATTGTTGGGGCGCTGATCTATCGCTATTGGCCGCTCAATTCACGAACGCCCTGAATCTCGCGGTGCCGCGAGGCGACGATTTCTTTGCGAGAATCCCCGTGAAGCGGCGAGCCGTTTGAACTTGCCTTCTCGACAAAACTACGAGACAAACCTTGGCCGGCGGGTGTGCCAATCGGTTGCGCGCTCGAAGGTACGGGCGATTCGGAAAAGTTTTTCTTCCTCGAAGGGTGCGGCGAGGAGTTGCAGGCCGACGGGCAGGCCCGAACGGGTGAAGCCGCAGGGGATGCTGATGCCCGGGATGCCGGCGAGGTTGGCACCGATGGTGTAAATGTCGGCGAGATACATCGCCAACGGATCGTTACCGCGTTCGCCGATTTTGAACGCCGGCGTCGGCGAGGTCGGGCCGAGGATCGCATCGCATTGGCCGAACGCCCTGGCATAATCGTCGTGGATTAGCCGTCGGACTTTCAGGGCTTTGAGATAATAGGCATCTTTATAGCCGCTTGAGAGCGCATGGGTGCCGAGCATGATGCGGCGTTTCACCTCGGGGCCGAACCCCTCGCCGCGCGATCGACAATACATGTCGATTAAATCGCTGTGTTCGCGGGAGCGGTGGCCAAAATGCACCCCATCGTAGCGGGCGAGATTGCTCGATGCCTCCGCCGTGGCCACCAGATAATAGGTGGCGACGGCATACTTGGCGTGTGGAAGAGAGACCTCCACGATCTTCGCGCCGAGTCGCTCGTACACTCGAATCGCCTCGCGGACGGCGCGCTCGACCTCAGAATCGAGGCCCGCGTCGAAATGCTCGCGGACGACGCCGAGCGCGAGCGGTTCGATGTCTCGGTCGAACGTCTGTCGGCAAATGGGAGCGGGACGGTTGACGCTGGTACTGTCGCGCGGATCGTGGCCGGCGACGGCGTCGAAAAGCAGCGCGGCATCGGCGACATCGTGGCCGAAGGGTCCGATCTGATCGAGCGAACTGGCGAAGGCGATCAATCCGTAGCGAGACACCCGGCCATACGACGGTTTCATTCCGACGACGCCGCACAGCGCGGCGGGCTGGCGGATGGAACCACCGGTATCGGAACCGAGTGCCAATGGCGTTTCGCAAGCCGCGACCGCCGCCGCCGAACCGCCGCTGGAACCGCCGGGGATGCGCTCCAGATCCCACGGATTCCGAGTCGTTTGGAAGGCGCTGTTCTCGGTGGACGAACCCATGGCGAACTCGTCCATGTTGGTGCGACCGAGCAATACGGCATCGGCTTGTCGCAGCCGTTCGATAACATGGGCATCGTAGGGTGGACGAAAGGTTTGCAGCATTTTGCTGGCACACGTCGCCGGTTGCCCGCGAACGCAGATCAGATCTTTGATCGCCACCGGCACGCCGGCCAACGAACCCAAAGACTCTCCGCGCCGACGCCGGGCATCGACGGATCGCGCCTGCTCGAGTGCGGCATCCTCGTCCACATGGAGAAACGCTCGCACCTGGGGATCGCGTTGGCGAATGGCTTGGAGAAACGCTTGCGTCAGCGTCTCGGCGGAAATTTCGCAGCGCGCGAGGAGATCGGATAGTTCGCGGGCGGTGCGTTCTAGCATGGATGCGATTCCGCTCTACTTGACGTTATTCGAGTACGGCCGGCACACCGTAGAAATCGCCTCGGCGTTGCGGAGCGTTGGCCAGGGCGTCGGCAACCGGCAACGAGGCAGCCGGTCCATCGTCGCGGAAGACGTTCGAGAAGGACAGAGCGTGGCCCATGGGTTCCACGTCCTCGGTGTTCACTTCTTTCAGACGATCGACGTAATCCACGATGGCGCTCAATTGACGCGTCATCGTTTCTAACCCTGTCGGCGTCAGCTGGAGGCGCGCCAAATGCGCGACCCACTGGACCTCTTGAGCGTTCAACGACATCGCTCCCCCAATCGGCTATCGGCTGTCGGCAAACGGCTGCCGGGTCAAGGCATTCAACCGCCCGTTCGGCTTGTCTGGCTGATAGCCGATAGCCGACAGCCGATAGCCGCTCTACAGGTTCGATGGCATTTGGAAGGGACGCCGGCGCTGGGGTCGCTGAACGCGGCCGCTGCGGATGCACTGGACGCATACACGCATCGTCTTGACCGTTCCCTGAACCTGACACTGGATATTCTGCAAATTCGGGTGAAACTCACGCCGACTGATTCCAGTCACCTTGCGACCGACGCCGCCGAGGTACTTGGCCTTGCCGCGCCGCGCATAGTGATTGCCCATGGCTGGCTTCTTGCCGCATACATCGCACTGCATTCCCATGTTCGTAGACTCCCACACACCGACCGATCAACAAAATGCTAGTATACTTGACGGGCCGGTTGCGACAAGTCGAAGAGGAGTTCTTGAACCAAAGATTCGCAACTTGGCGAATACAGGGAGAAAAAAGAGAATTTTCCTAACAAATTGCTTGACAAGCAGGTTGTCAACAGGGAGAATCTTTAACGGAGCAGAAGTTGGTCGCTGCATGTCGTTGTGAAGCGACGGCTTTTGCCAAGAGTAGGCACTACCAAAGTCCGATGCCGGCTCTCGTTGCTCGGTTATCGCAACTTCCGGCACTTCTTATCGGGAGCCTTCATGTCTTCGATCTCACGGTTTGCTCGCCTCACTTACTTCCTGAGTCTCTCGGCGGCTTTGGCTTTATTGCTGTCGCCAAGTTTCACTCGAGGCCAATACCGCGGGCCTGCCTTGACTCCTCCGGGAGTGACTCCCATTTCGATCCCTGGTTTGCCTACTCATTTTCCGATGATGCCTCCTCCGTTAATGATGCTGCCCGTCAATAACGCCATGACCGACAGCACCGGCGGCGCGGCCAGCATGGGCATGGGTGGCGGCGCGGGCGGCGTCGGGACCATGATGGGTGGCGGAGGCGGCATGAGCGGTGGAGGCGGCATGATGGGCATGAGCGGCGGTATGGGTGGCGGCATGATGGGTATGGGTGGCGGCATGATGAGCATGGGTGGTGGCATGATGGGCATGAGTGGCGGCATGATGGGCATGAGTGGCGGCATGATGGGCATGGGTGGTGGCATGATGAGCATGGGCGGCGGCATGATGGGCATGGGCGGTGGCATGATGGGCATGATGGGAATGGGCGGTGGCATGGGTATGATGGGTATGGGCGGCGGCGGTATGATGGGCATGGGCGGAATGGGCATGGGCGGAATGGGCATGGGCGGCATGATGATGGGTGGCATGGGCGGTATGGGCATGGGCGGTATGGGCATGGGCGGATTCGCCGGTAAGGGCATGGGCGGATTCAACGGCAAAAAAGCCCTCTAAACACTCGTTCAACTTAACCTTGCGGGGTTCGCGGTCGTTACGATTGCGAACCCCGTTTCGTTTGAATGTCTCGTTCCAAGGATGAATCCATGAACGAACCCCTCTCTTTGTTCACCGGACGACAAAGGATTCTCTTGGGGATGGCGATGTTGTTCGCCACGGTCTTTCCGACCGTCGCCGCCTGGAGTTACTTCGTCGAATTGGCTAAGTCGCCAGGTTCGAGCAACAGCTGGCAACAACTCGCCTATGTCGGCGGCAAAATCGTTCAATTTGCCTTTCCCCTTGTCGTTGTTCTGCTCGTTGGCAAACTTCCATCCACTCGTATTCGCGGTAGCGATTTCCCAAGCTGGCGCGTCGGACTGGCCTTCGGGACAATCGTGTTGGTCCTCATGCTCGGCCTGTATTTCGGCGGGCTGCGCGGCTCGCGGATGCTGGCACAAACGCCGGATCGACTGCGAGGAAAACTGCTCGAAGTGAACGTGGCGTCGCCGGCGCGCT
>JAJXWW010000224.1 GCA_021781415.1 Planctomycetota bacterium | reverse complement strand
GCGTGTGAGCGAAACGATGGTATATGTGGCGATGATTCATCTAATGCTCCGGCGGTTACGACCCGCATGAACTATAAGAATGAGCCATTTGCAAACACGCTCTCAGGGGCGCACGCAGCGAGTTGGCTGCCTATGTCCAAGGCACACGCCCGGACATGCGAGTCGTTTTCCGAGGCACGCCTGCCGGCGACGGAACGTACATAGTCGGGGCAGACGGTACCCCTTTCCAAGTGGAGGAGAGGAGCGTGACGCTGGCCTTCGACCCCGCGACGCGGCTGTCTGCCCCGGAGGTATTCCGCGCGAGGAACGGTCTGCCCGACCAGATCGGAGTCCATACGGCCAAGCTGGACTGGTACGTCAGGCTCCAGCCTGCCCCGTCTCACGGCACGCCACTTGGAACCTCGATGCACACCGTTGCGACCAGTTGGCGAGCCTTCGTGCCGCCCGCCGCAGGGGAGGACGGCTTGCCCGACTGGGTCTACGCTCCGCTTATGAGGTGGACATGCGAGTGGGCAACTGGCCAGGATGGGGAATTGGCGATCTGCGATGCGATTATCAAGAACCTTCCAAAGTCGGGGCTCCGATACGGCGTCTGGGGAGTCCCTGACGTCCGCGAAATGCTCCTGCAGCAGAATCAAGGCGCGATGTGCGGCGTGTGGTATCAGGCCTTCCAACAAATGGCGCACTGCCAGGGGGTGTTCGTCTACCGGCGGCGTTTTCTCGTGGACCTGCGACCGATGCCCGGCGGGGAGGAGTACTGGTGTGCGATCGTCATCTGCGACGGGGGCCTCAACCAGCCGGTCCCGACCCACGGACCTGCCGATTTTAACGACAACCACTCCGGCTTCCCGATCCCGGCGGGAACGACTGTGCCGCTCGTAACGGTGAACGAGCCAAGATATAGGTTCTGGTGTATCCCGCCATTATTCTACTATGACGGACATTGCATAAACTTTCTGGTGTACAGCGGGTCCTTGTACCTCTTCGACGCCTGCTTCGGCCTTGGCCCGATCCAAGTCAACGCTCCCCTCCCGCCGAATAACTTGAATGTGGCGCAAGGGGGCGCGGATCTGGCCCCGCTCCGGGCGGCGTACCTCGACTCGGCCATCGACTACATGCTCGGGACGATCCGTAACGGGCAGCAGATGCTCGTGGCACGATACCCCAACCTCAACGGGATGACCGTGCCTACGGCCGACATCCCAGAGGTGGTAAACGGCAACCCCGGCCTGACGTTCCGGTGGGGGAACTGAAAGGAGATGAGTGATGACGGACTTCCGCTGTTTGAATGCGGCAATGGCCCCGCCCACGCTGCCGGGGCAGCCCCCGCGCTGGTCCGATATCATGCTGGAATTGTTGCCCGCAATCTCCTCGCCCCCGACATCAGAGACCGAGCGAGTCCTCTTGGGGATAGTCCGCTTCGAGGGGCGGTTGCGTCTCACCGTCTCGTCCGACATGCCTCATAGCATGCCGCCCGAGGATATGCTCAAGTCCTTGGCGATTCAGGCACTCGCACGGTGGACGGGCCTCGCTTATCTACACGAGATGCAGAGGATACAGCTAACTACGCCATCGTCCTCTCTTTCATCTCTGGTCCGTGACGTGATCCAGAAAGCGCGTGAAACTCGGAGGACTTTACGGAGATTTCCACAATTTGAAGAGATCGTCGAGACCGGCTCAGAAATCGTGCTTCGGCCATTGGAGGAGGATCAAATAGGGGGAATGGTGAAGGTGACGACAGAGGAAAGCATCCCGAAGACGGTGCTTCGGCCATTGAAGGAGGACCAAGGCATGTCGTTTCTTCCGGGGCACCGATTCCGAGTGCGCGACCGCGAGCCGGAGTTGGTGTGCTGACGCGGCATCCCGCGTCGGCAACGCATGGAAAGGGGAACAGCCCAGAAAGGGGTGGCCAACAATGCAAGCTTTTGAATGCACCGGCCAGTGGTGGCTTCCAGATAAAGAGAAGGAATGTATAGCCGGCACCCTGAAAGTGTCGGAAAGCGGCAACCTGCGCCTATGGCTTCTTGGTTCCCTGCATACGGCCGAGACATTTGAAAGCAAGATTTGTCCCGTTATCCTCGGTTGGGTGGACAAGAGTCCTTTCGGCCACTTCGTCACTGTCGATGACATCGTCACTCTCTCTGGATGCATGTTGGGTGGCTCTACCGTCGGGTCGGCTACAAACAGCCCTCGCGAGAACTACCACGCCAGCCGGGCATATTTCGGCGCGCATCTTACAAAGGAGCAGGAGTTTACGTTCAAGTGCATGTCCCTGCGCTTAGCAGGCCTCTCGGAATGGGCGCACAATTACTCCGGCTTCGTGGCAGAACCGTTCCCGGCAGGGAAGCCTGATGAGTCAAGACCTGTGCTGAGGTACGCGCATCAGAACCCGCTGGTTGCCAACGTACCGAACGGACAGTTAACGTTGGCGGTTGGTATTAGTTCCCACCTAACCCATCGAGAGCGTTCTTTCCGGGAGAGCGTCGGCTTTGATATTTCCTGTGAAACTGCGAAGACGTCCGATCAATTTAATGCTGAGTACGTGTACCCACTGCAAAACCTGATGACCTTCGTCTGTGATCGCCCGCAGGCGGTAGAGGAATTCGGCTTACGAGCTGGAGAATTCCAGATGGATGTGGCTGGCACCAAGATCAGAGTCATCGGCCCCAGGGTACAGCCAGAAGAAGAGGGTGGAGTCTCCGAGCCGGTGCATTTCTTTCAGATGTTGTTTACGCTGGCCGATGTGCATTTCGCGGAATTCATCGGGAAGTGGCTGGGGGTCACAGCGAAGTACCAAGACGCTTGCAGCGTGTTCTTCGGGCTACAGTATGGACCTCCGGCCTACCTCGACCTTGCCTTCCCGAGCGTCGTCCAATCCTTGTACCTTTACTATTCCCGCAGGGAAGATGCCGTAGCAACTAGGGTTGAAGAAGAGAGGCGATTGAAGGACATACTCGCCGCTCTTCCGGTAACAGATGCCGACTGGATCGTGGACCGGCTTGGCGGACAGCCATTTCCCCCACTACACATCGTACTCCGGGAACTGGTGGAAGAACACAGTAACACGATGAATCCGCTGGTGTCAAGTCGTCAAGATAGATTCGTCAACGAGGTGATTAACACGCTGAAATACAGCATGTTCCGAGAGGCCGACATGGAGCTTGCGGCCCGACATGGTGCCGACCTCTACTGGATGATGCAGAAACTGCGGTTCCTCTTCAAGTCCTGCATGTTGCGCGAATTGGGGTTCAAAGTTGAAAAGATCACAGAGCTATTTCAGCGAAATGGGCTGTACAAGCATATTTGTGAGATTGAATCCGTCGAGGAGGCATGTCGGAGCGGCAGGAATTGAATTGTCGCATTAGTGGGTGATCTGAGCGGGCATGCGTTCATCGGTCACATTTCCAACCGCGGACAAGGCGATGTTGCTTATCCGCTTCAGTCGGACACACCTCCGCACGCTCGCATCAGCTTGTGAGGCGCGGAAGAATTAACGACCGAGGTATTGACCGGCACTCGTAGTTCGACGTAGGACGGCCCAGGCTTTGGTGGCTTATCCATTTGCCACTCTCTGTCCGTGAACGGTGATGGTAAGCACTTCTCAAGCCCGGGTTCTGCTTGCTCACGCACCGGCAAACGTTTCTGTCTTCGCATTCAGCGCGGGCACGGGCGGAGACAGAGAACGAGGAAGAACCAACAGCGGGCATTGCCAGGTTCCAACGTCTGCCTCGGTAGATTGCGATACCCGACAGCTTACCCTGCCGGTCCTCCGTGTCCGCGGTACAATAGCCGTGGGTATCGCCCGGAGAGGATGCACAACATGGCAGGCAGCTACGATGCGATTATTGTGGGAGCGGGACACAATGGATTGGTGACGGCGTGCTACTTGGCGCGCGCCGGTTGGAAGGTTCTCGTTTTGGAACGACGGCCCGTCGTTGGCGGGGCGTGCGTCACGGAGGAGGTCTTTCCCGGCTTCAAAGTGTCCACGGCGGCCTACGTCAACAGTCTCTTCCGCAAGGAAATTACCCGCGATCTGCGCCTGAAAGAATACGGCTTCGAGCTGTTGGAGCGCAATCCCGCCTCTTTTTCGCCCTTTGAAGATGGCCGTTATCTTCTTCTCGGCTCCGACGGCGCGTTCAATCGCCGAGAGATCGCCAAGTTCAGCGCGCGCGACGCCGAAAACTATCCCAAATACGAGGCGATGCTGGAGCGCGTCGCCGATGTGGTGGAGCCGACGCTCTTGATGCGGCCGCCCAATCTCTTGCGTCCGGGGTGGCGCGATCTATGGAATTTGTTCAAGCTCGGCCGCGCCTTTCAGAAAATGGGTACGGGAATGAGCGAGGCCGTCGAGGTTCTCACCGGGCCGGCGCGGGCCATTCTCGACCGCTGGTTCGAGTCGGAAGAGCTGAAGGCGACGTTGGCCACCGATGCGATTATCGGTGCCTTCGCCGCGCCGAGCATGCCGGGCACGGCTTACGTCTTGTTCCATCACGTCATGGGCGAGACCAACGGCAAGCGCGGCGTGTGGGCGTATGTGCGCGGCGGCATGGGTGGACTGACGCAGGCATTGGCCCGCGCCGCCGCCGCGCTGGGCGTCGAGATAGAAACCGAAGTCGAAGTCGGTCGCATCCTCGTGGAAAAAGGGACGGCGTGCGGCGTGGCCTTGGCCAACGGCACCGAGTATCGCGCCCGCACCGTCGCCAGCAATGCCGATCCCAACGTCACCTTCAATCGCCTGCTCGACAATCGCTTGTTGCCGCCGGCCTTCGCCGAGGCGATCAACCGCATCAACTACGACAGCGCCTCGATGAAAATCAACGTCGCGCTCTCGGAACTGCCGGACTTCACCGCCTGTCCCGGCACGCAGGTTGGCCCTCAACATCGTGGCACCATCCATCTGTGTCCCGATCAAGATTTCATCGAACGCGCCTACGACGACGCCAAGTATGGCCGGCCGTCGCAACATCCGGTTCTCGAATGCACCCTGCCCTCCGCCGTCGACGATACCGTCGCGCCGCCGGGGAAACATCTCATGTCGATGTTCGTGCAATATGCCCCTTATAAGCTCCGCGAAGGAAATTGGGACGACTTGAAAGAGAGCTTCGCCGACCGCTGTTTCGATCTCGTCAATCAATACGCGCCCAATTTCAAGCGTTCGGTAATTGCCCGGCAGGTATTGTCGCCGTTGGATTTGGAGCGCGTGTTCGCGCTGACCGGCGGCAACATCTTTCAGGGGGCGATGACTCTGAATCAGCTGTTCTTCCTGCGTCCGGTTCCGGGTTTCGCCGACTACCGCACGCCGATTCGCGGTTTGTATCTGTGTGGAGCGGCAGCGCATCCGGGCGGTGGCGTCATCGGCGCGGCCGGCTGGAACGCGGCACGAACGATGCTGGGAAAAGTGTAGGAGGTCTTCGGATCAAAAGCTCCAAGTTTAGCCGCGACCCGAAGGGGAGCGTGAAGAGCACACGCTCCCCTTCGGGTCGCGGCTAAACTTTGTGAATATCACGGTGGCGTGGAGCGTTCTAGAGCTTTTGCAAATCTTGGGTGCGCGGCAAATCGTCGAGGCTGCGGAGTTGAAAGAGCGCTAAAAACCGTGAAGTGGTGCCGTAGACGACTTCGCGCTGACCGGCCTCGCCGCGCTGCACGGAGATCAATCCCAGCCGCACCAACTGGCGCAGCGCGCCGCCGGACTCCGCGCCGCGCAGCGTCTCCACTTCTTGCCGGGCGATGGGTTGGCGATAAGCAACCAGGGCCAGCACGTCGAGCGCGGCCGGCGATAGCCGCGCTTCGCGCGTGGAGCCGTACAGGCGATCGAGGACGCCGCGATAGCGCGGCTGCAACATCAGTTCATAGCCGTTCTCGCGCGGCTGGATGCGATAGGGACGACCTTGTTGGCGATAATCGCGGTTGAGACTATCGACGCTCTCGCGGAACTGCTCGGCGGTCAAGCCGCGCACTGCCTCGGCGGCGCGCTCGTAGGTCAACGGCGCGCCGCCGACAAACAACATGGCCTCGACGATCCGCCGCAACGGGGGCGGCGCGGTCGATTCTTCGAGAGCTTCAGACAAGGCTGTCTCTCCACGAACCTATTTCGCCAACGAGACGCACACCAGCTCCTTGTCGTTGCGGGCGTACATCGACTGATGCGCGAAGGCGGGGTGCGACCAAGCCACGGGGCGGCCCGGGGACGGATCGGTCGGCGCGAGGATGTGGGCGCGGTCGATCTCTTCGTAACCCTTCGGCGTCAATTTGGCGATAAGCAGATCGCCTTTCTCGTTGAACAAGAAGAAGCGCTCGCCGTGGCCGACGAGGAAGGCGTTGGCCCAGCGGACTTTCTCATCTTCCACTTCGGTGGCCTTCAGGCTCATCCACAGCCGCTTGCCGTCGTCGGCGTGCAGACAGCGCAGCTCGCCGTAGCTGCAAATACCGTAGATATAGTCGCCGCGCAGAAACGGCGTCGGCATGATGCTATTGAGCGTGTCGGTTCGTTCGGGAAGTTCGCTGGTCACCTTGCTCCGCCATACGACCGACGGCTTGTCTCCCTCGAACTTCAGCATCATTGCCCCGTTGTAGAACGAGGTCAAAAACAGGCGATCGCCGTCCTGGCGCGGCGTGGGAATGGTGAGATTGGCCCTCACGGCGAACGGTTGCAACCAATAGACCTCGCCATTGTCCGGATTGAGGCCGTTGACCGACTCCGGGTGCCAAATAATCAGCTGCCGTTTGCCGCCGAACGTGTAAATCACGGGCGGGCAGTAGCCGATTTGATTGCCTTTGCCCACCGACAACGCGTGCCATTTCTCGTCGCCGGTCTTCTTGTCGAAGGCGACGACAACGCGATCTTCACCGCCGACGAGACAGAAGAGCTTGTCGCCGTCGATCAGCGGGCTGGCCGCGAATCCCCACATCGGCACCGGGGCCTTGCAATCGGCCACCAAATCCTTGGACCAGATCACCGTCCCCTTGGCGGCATCGAGGCAGAGCAATTTACCCATCGTGCCCAGCGTGTAAACACGGCCTTCGTCCACGACAGGCGTGGTGCGGGGGCCGATGGCGTAGGAGACGCGATAGCTGCAATCGTATTCGTGTTTCCACAGAATCTCGCCGGTCTTGTCGCTCAGGCAGAGAACGCGTTCCTTGCCGGGCACTTCCGTCTTGGTATCGAACGGATTGGCCGGGTTCTTCGCCCCCTCGGCGAGAATACGGTCGGTGACGTAGACGCGATCCCCGACAACCACGGGACCGGAATAGCCCGCCCCAATCGGCGTGCGCCAGCGCACTTTGGGTCCGCCTTCGGGAAACTTATCGAGAATCCCCTTCTCGCGCCATTCGCCGTCGCGTTTCGGCCCCAGCCACTGCGGCCAATCGTCGGCTCGCACGGCCAGGGGCAGCGCCCACAGCAGAATTGGAAACAACATCGTCCCGAATAACAAGCGAGCCATCGCCTTCATGCGTGATTCTCCCCAGTAATCGCCCCCCGGCACCCTCGCGCCGGCATCCCGTGATTGTACGACGAACCGGCACGACCGAGTATTCAGCGACGATCCAGAAAGCCCCTCTCCCCCTGTACTCAGGGGGAGAGGGGTTGGGGTGAGGGGGTGAGTTTTCCGCGTATTCCCGCCCCTCACACCCGCCCCATCTCCCCAGACTACAGGGGAGAGGGAGGCATTGCGGATAATCTCTCAGCGTCCATTGAGGATTACAAATCCGTTAGAAACTTGACAGGATCGGAACCGGGATTACAATGCGTCCACCGTGGCGTTCTTGCGATGAGCGGAACGGGCGGCACAGGTTTATTCGCGGTTGCGAGCGCGGTCGAAGTAACATATTAGCGATCTGTTGAGGGAACGGGCGATGACTCCGCCTCCCGAACTACGGAATCCAGCCGAAGTGCGTTGCACTGCAGCGCCGCTTCCTCGCGGCGAGAGTGTACAAACGCGGGGGGGGGGGCGCTCGTACCTTCGCTCGATAAGGAGGGGTTGGCATCGCTATCTCGATGTACTTTTGGGCGCGGTGCTGCTGACGGCGGGGATACTCAAAGGCTGGCAGTTGTTGACCGATCCCTCCGTGGGCCGCGCTGCGGGTTTCCCACGCGAAGTATTGTTGGCCGCGACGGCGTTCGAGTTGGCGTTCGGGAGCTGGCTGCTGGCGGGGCTCTATCGCCATTTGACGCGCTGGATCGCTCTGGCATGGTTCACCAGTCTTGCTGCGGTGGCATTGGCCCAGGCCGTGGGAGGCGCGCCGTCGTGTGCCTGCCTCGGCACTATACACACCAACCCCTGGTTGATGTTCGCGTTCGATGTCGTAGCCGTCGTCGCCTTGGGATTGTGGTCTCCGCACGACTATTCTTCTCCACGCCACTTGCTAACGGTTCTCTGCCTATCCCTATTGCCTGCGGCGGGACTTCTCGGCTTCGCCTCTCTGTTCGTGCATGAACCCCTCTTCGTGGAGATCGACCTCGGTGCCATTGCTCAGGGCGGCCAGAAGCAGCAAGCGTTTCAAGTCGTCAACACCAGCGGTGCGCTCGTGGAGGTGGCCACGGTAGCGACGAGTTGTCCGTGCGCGCGGATTCAGCTGGAACGAAGCGACATTTCCACGGGACAGCTTCTGGTCGGCAACGTGTCGATGGATCTGCGTTCCAAGCCGGACTTTGTTGGCAATTTAACTGTCGAGGCCAAAGGCGTGAGGCGGCGCGGGCGTGTGGCGTTCGTGCTGTTGATCCGAGCGCGTGTGTATGCGGCATCATCAGCGGACAAGGGCACTCTTTAATGTGGAGCGAGCGTCATGATGGCGAACGACAGCTTGGCAAGCAGCAGCCCCAGCAAACTGTGGTCGGAGACACGGAAGGGTCGCATCGTTCTTACTGCGGGCGTATTGGGGCTGTTCCTACTGGTGTTCTGGATGGCTATGAAATCACGGGGGATGTTAATACCGACTCAAGCATTGGTAGTCGATGAGCGGTATTTATCGTTTGGTCAGATCTGGGAAAGGAAGGATTATCCTTGGGAGGTGGTTGTAAAAAACGTTGCAAGCCATCAAGTAGAAATCATTAATATTACGACATCATGCACTTGCGTGTCTGCGACACCGAAACAGTTCACAATTCCACCCGGAAAAAATGCAAAACTTCAACTTAACTTGGACTTAACAAAAGGCCAAGAGAGAACTAATGCGTTAACAAGCAGACCATTTGAAGTGAAAATCGACGCAATGGTTAAGGAGCTTGGACGGCCGATTAATTACTCTTGGACAATCGGAGGAAAAGTTCGCGAAGCATTAAAGTTTGACAGACGATTAGTTGATTTTGAACGGAGGTTGATATTCGGCGAACATTTTCCAGCGGCGCAATGCGTCTTAATTCATGATAAGAGTATAAAGGATATTAAAATCAACAGTAGTTCAACATTAGCAGATGTGTCAATTGTTGACGATGTAATAAATACCGACGGCAGAGCGCAAATCAGAATAACGCCGAAGAAACGCATAACGCCTGGAGAATGGGAGTTTGATATTTATGCGGAAGGAAAAACGATGGCGGGAAAAACCTTGATCGGCAAGTCGATCCCCATTCGAATGCACGTTATGGATAAACTAATAATAGAGCCTTCCGAAATGTGTATGGGTGCATATCGAATTGGCTCGACGATCAAAAAAAGAGTATTGCTTCAATCTTTAGCCGAAGACAAAACTCCGTTTGTCGTTGAAGGTTTTTCTGCGAGCGATATGAGTACTTGTGTGGAACCACTGTTGGATCGCCGCGAAAATGCTCTTGCATTCCAGATATCACAACATGTGAACGGCTTGGGATTTCATGAGTCAAAAGTCAATTTTGTTGTCGTGGCTGGGGACAATCGCAGACATGACGTTCGTCTAAAAATCACTTGGCACGGCATCGAGTGATTTTTTTCTTGAAGATCTCTCGGAGGGTCGGTACCATGAAAAAGCGCTTATCCAGGGCACTTATTGCGGGCATGGTCGGTGCCATCGTTTGTCTTTGCCTTTGTGAGTATCGACTTCTTGCAAATGAGGGGAATGAAAACATACTCGAGCAAATAGGCAATAAATGGAAGTTGCGCGAAAAAAATTTTCGTTCGGGCAGATTGATCTGGAATGTTCGCCATACTTTCGTTCGTGGTTCAATCTCGCTTAACGATCCTCAACTTCCCGTTCTACCTCCTCATGATCTATCGTTCGAGGCTCCATTATCGTTGATTTTTGACGGCGACAAATCGAAATACTCAGCCAAATGGAAACTATGGAGAAATAAGGAAAAAGATTTGGTAGATTACGAGATAATCCGCAGCTTCGATGGCGAGAGAAGTTTAGAATACGTCCCTACGCCGGAAGCGCGCGGGTATCCGGCCGGGG
This sequence comes from Planctomycetota bacterium, assembly GCA_021781415.1. Lineage (GTDB taxonomy): Bacteria > Planctomycetota > Planctomycetia > Gemmatales > Gemmataceae > JAJPHU01. The sequence continues at coordinate 12,622 of JAJXWW010000224.1, read as the reverse complement.
TCATTAGATCGCCGAAGACAATGATCCCGTATCTTTTCGACCAAGTACTGCCTCTCACATTAACTATCCGCCCATTCATGCTCGAAAAGCGCGGATTTCAGATTGGGAAATCCACAATTCTGAAAACCAAGGCAATAGTCGATGACGATATCTGCTATATTATTCAAAATCGCCCTGAGTCAACAAATGCAAAGACCGTTGCGGTTTGGGTAAATCCAACCAAGGATTTCGCTATCGTTGGTTATGCGGAAATGTTGAAAAATGTAGTTCTCTTTAAAATAGACATTGATTACTCTAACAATGCTAAGTTTGGTTGGGTTCCAATGACGTGGCGGATCAATAAACTAAATCGAGATGGATCGGTTCGAGAAACTTCGAGAGGGGCCGCTGCTGATTTCGTTTATAATGTTGATTTTCTTGATTCTGAGTTTCAAATTAGTTTTCCATCTGGAACTTGGGTTGAAGATCAAACGACCGATTCCAAGAATAATCCTCCAAATTACATTGTAAAGGATGACGGCAAGCGATTAATTCTTCCAGAAGAGTATGGTGAATCGTATCACGATATACTTACAAGTGAGACAGGGGAGGCCGGGAAGCGTTCTCCCAGTAATCTTGTAAGCATGTCTGTTTTCGCGATCGTGGTTCTCTCGCTTCTCGGCGGCTATTTCGTTTGGAAATGCCGAAAAAGGGGCGGGCGTCAATCTTCGTTATGATCGCCTTTCTTTGGACCCTAATTGGAGGTCTTGGCCGTGAAATCTACAACGAGGTCGGGGTTGCTCTGGTGCTGTGCGATTATCATGTCCAGTACGTTGACCTATGCTGCGGCGCGTGCCGCATTGGTAGCTTGTAACACGGGATGTCAAACAGTATCAGCTTACGGTTACGAAGAGGCAGCGGGACCCATGAAAGGTCAGGTATGGTGTAGGATTACCCAGAATATGACTTGTTTTAACTGCTGTCGCGGTGGGGCGTCAACTGCTGTATGTTCTCAACCAAATGCAAATCAAGTCTGCAGTGACACATGTACAACGACTATGACGTTCACCGATTATGGGTGTTCGTGGGTCTGCAATGCAAACACGCCAAATACTCAGACACAAGAAGTTAAACCTCTCACAGGAGAGTGGACCGGGCAGACGAAGTTATGTCCATGCAGAGCAACAACGAGCCAGTGATTGTCTGTGTTCCGGACGGAAAAAGGGGACAGGGGGGGGAACAAAATCCGGCACTAAAATCGAGGAGTGGCGCGGCGGTTTAGGGGAGCCATGCGTGTTGACCGGCCCTTTCGATTGCCGGAACCCGAACACCCCTCATACCCCCTTCCACTCCCCGCTCATTGAACTTGACGTGCGGATTTGTCTCAGCCGGCTCTGTAGGCGGATTCTGAGAATTGGCCCACGGTCAAGCCTGTAGGCACGCCCTTCGTTGGTCTGTGACTTCTGATATATAGTGTGATCGGGTTTTCTATAGTGCCATTAAAATTATTTAATGGTGGCTCCTGACGGCCGAACCCAGCGGGAGAACTCTCTAGCCTCACAGCTTGCATGAGTTTTGGATGCTGACATGTTTTTCTAGAATACTGTACGCCCATGCGACGACTTTCAAGCCCGTGACAAATATATTCGCGGCTTACTCCACGGTTGTTCCTCTGCCTCATGCCCTGTATCGGACGGCGGAGGCGCAACGTGTGCGGCAAGTGTCGATGGTTCGTCCCGCGTTGGATCTGGGTTGTGGTTCGGGAGATTTTTTGCGTGTGGGGTTGCATGATATTGTGGATGTCGGGCTCGACGCATCCCTTTCGCGCATGTCTCGACATCGAAGGCCATTGGGATACCACCATCGGTGTCTGGGCAATGCCGGTAGGCTGCCGTTCGCCGAGGAGGAGTTTCAGACTGTGTTGTCCGTGTCGGTACTCGAACATCTCGAGAATCCTCGCGCGGTGCTGACCGAGGTTTGTCGCGTTCTGAAGCCGGGAGGACTCTTCGTTGGCACGGCGACATTGGTGGATATGCACGAGCAACTGTTTTATCCACCGCTCTTGCGTCGTGTCGGGTTGTCGCCGTTGGCTCGGCTGTACATGCGATTGCACGATCGGCTCTTCGCTCACTGCTGCTTGCTGACGCAGGGCGAATGGGAAAAGATGTTCGCGGCGGCGGGTCTGGAATTGGAAGAGAGCCGAAAAATCGTCTCGCCGCGGCTAACATATTATTGGGATATGCTATTACCGTTTGCCTTGCCTTATCGCTTGTTCCAGGAATGGGGTTACTCATTCATTTGCCGCCCGCCAGGAGTGCGAGCGTTAGTACAGAAATGGTTGTTGCCCTTGTGCTACGACGACGAAGACGAGGGCAGCAGTTGGTTCTTCGTCGCCCGCAAACGGGAGGAATCATCGTGAACCGTTCCTCATTCGGTCGCCGCTCCGCCTTCACATTGATCGAGCTGCTGGTGGTCCTCGCCATTATCGCCGTGTTGATCGGCCTGCTCCTCGCCGCCGTGCAACAGGTGCGCGAAGCGGCCGCCCGCGCGCAGTGTTTGAGCAATCTGCGTCAACTGGCCTTGGCCATGCAGAATTACCACGACAGCCAGGGACGTTTCCCACCCGGTCAGTTCCTCGGCCCCTATGGCGAAGGTCGCAATTCGTATTGTTGGAGTTGGTTTGCTCGATTACTGCCCTATGTGGAACAAGACAATCTCTTCCAGCAGGGCCACGTTCCCAATCGGACGCTTCTGGACAGTGGCATCGCGTCCTGGCAAATCAAACTGTTTCTCTGTCCCAGCGATGGCTCGAGCTGGAGTGGGCCACGCACCAATGCGGGGAACCTGTACGGTTTCCCCGTCGGACAGAGTAACTATAAGGGCGTCAGCGGGGCGAATTGGGGGTCGGATTCGTCGCAGGGATTGCCCGACGTCAATAGCGTTTGGCCGAATCGAGGAACCAACGGCTCCTACGACGGCCTCGACAACGGCGACGGTATGATATTTCGCTCCGACTATCGCTCCGGCATTCGTCTGGCAAGTATTACGGACGGCACCAGCAATACCTTTATGATCGGTGAAGACATTCCATCGCTGAACGAGTATTGTTCGTGGCCTTATGCCAACAATGCCTATGGCACTTGCGCCATTCCGCCCAACGTGCAGCGTCTTCCCGGCGGCCTTTATCCACCTGCGGATTGGCAGAATAACTGGTCGTTCCGCAGCCGGCATCCCAATGGACTCAACTTCGCCTACGCCGACGGCTCAGTCCATTTCCTCGCCAATGCCATCGACCTGCCCGTGTATCGAGCGATGGCCACCATCGCGGGCGGAGAAGCCGTCGAAGCACCCTGAATCCCTGTGGGATGCGGAGTACAAACATGATCGATCCCCAAACGGAGAAATCGACGGGAAATCGGGGCGTCGCGGTCGCGTTTGGAGCGCTCCTTGTCCTCGGCATCGCTCTCCGGCTGGCGGGTAGTGTGTTCTCTCAAGGATTCGTTCACCCGGACGAGCATCAGCAGTATTTGGAAGTGGCTCAAGGCATCGTTTACGGCCCGCACGTCCGCTGGTGGGAATACGAGCGCGGCACGCGGCACTATTTTTATCCGTATTGTCTCGCTTTGTTACTAACCGGATTAGACGCACTCGGAGTCCGCGATCCGATCGCTCAGGCCACGACCATTCGAGCTTCGTTGGGAATCGCTCTTTTTGCCGGCCTGGCATTGTTGGCGCGCGACTGGTTGCGCCATGGTCGTGTAGCCGGCGCATTCTGCTTGCTTGCCGTTGCCGCGCTGAGTCCCGACATTCTCTACATGAGCGTGCGCACATCGAGCGAGACGGCAGCGACGATTCCCTTTATCTTGTGTCTTTATTTTTACAAACGCGATCCTTTTGGTGCTGGATTACTGTTGGGTGTCATGTTTGCCGTTCGCTTTCAGATGGCCTTTTTCATTCCCGGATTTTTTTTCTTGAGCCTCCACGACGATTGGTCGTCGTGCCGGTGGCGGAAGGGATTGACTGGGCGAATGACGGTTGGTTTAGCGCTCGCCCTGCTGGCAGTCGGATCGATGGACAAGCTAACGTGGGGACGGTGGTTTCATTCTCCGTTGGAATGTTTTCGCGCGAACATCGTAGAAGGCATCGCCGCGAAGTATGGAGTCGGACCGTGGTATCAATACCTCGCATGGGGCGGGGAACTGCTCGTCCAAGCCGTGCCGCTTTTGGGTTTGCTCTTCATCGCCTTGGGCGCGAGACGTGAAAAGCGAGCGGCGTTCCTGGGGCTGATTTTTCTTATCGGCCACTCCGCCATTGCCCGCAAGGACCAGCGTTTTCTCTGGCCCCTCGCGCCGCTCCTGCTCGTTCTGTTCGCCGCGGGATTCGAGACGGCGTATCGCTGGCTTCGAGATGGATGGGAGCGATGGGGGCTTGTCGTCGCGCTGTCCTGTTGTCTGCTCGGCGGCTGTTGGTTTCGGTTCGCCGAATTGGATTGGAACCCCGAACCGGCGCGAGCAAGCTCGGAGGCATTGTCCGAAGTCGGAAGATTTCGAGATGTTACCGGAGTGCTTGTGTATCGTTTGCCCAGCGCCGAGTGCGGCAATTATTTCTATCTGCGCCGCGACGTACCGCTGTTGGTGAAAGACATTACCGATCCTTCCGATCCGACAATTCACGCCCTGTGGAGTTCGGGTACGATCAATTATGTCATCGCTTGGCCAAAGGACGCGGCAAAGTTGACAGACTACCAACTTGAAGAAGTGGAGTTCGTTCGCGGCCTCGGCATTTTCAAGATCCATCGACAGCGAGCGGCGATGCCATGAACTCGTCCTCGGCTTACCGTATTGCCGGCTTATTTTCCCTGCTCGCTTTGGCTTGCCTTCTTCGTTGCGATCGTCTGGCGATGCCGCGACTGAGTAACGACGAATCGTTTTCCTGGCGCTTGACCACCTATTCCACGGAGGAACTGCTCCGCCATATGCCCGGCGACGCGCATCCGCCGTTGTACTATCTGATCCTCAAAGGCTGGACCGCCCTGTTCGGCGATGCGCCGTTCGCCCTGCGCGGCCTGTCGATCCTCTTCGCTTCAGCGAGCATCGTTGTCCTTTATGCGCTCTGCCGCGAGGCCGGCGCTGGCGTCTCCGGCGCGTTCTTCGCCGCCTTGCTGTTTGCCCTCCATCTCGCTCCGGTCGACGAACCGAGCCGCAATGCGCGCATGTACAGTCAAGGCGTATTCCTGGCGGGACTGACCTCCTGGCTGTTGTTGCGGGCCCTGCGTAGCAACCGAGCTTTGGACGGCTGGTGGCTGGGCTATGGGCTGGCTGTCGCCGCTTTTTGTTACACACATTACTACGCCTTTTTCACGGTCGCCGCCCAAACTCTCTTCGCGGTCGGAGACTTGAGCGTGCGGACATTCAAAAGCTCCGCCGCCTCCATAAGGGCTTCTTTCCTGGGCTTTCTCCTGGCCGGCGGTCTGGCCTTTCTGCTTTTCGTACCCTGGCTGCCCGTGTGGTGGAAACAGACGCACGATGTCTGGCAAGGATTTTGGATACAGCCCGTCACCCTCGAACACGCCAAAACGGTGTTCTTCACCTGGAGCAGTGGCTTGCCTTATGACGGTAGTGCCGATTTCGTCTCCTGGTGTCTGCTCTTGCTAGGCTTTATCGCATGGATCGTGTGCAAGCGCGATCGCGGCGGTTTGTATTTCTTGTTGCAAGCGAGTCTCCCTTGGGTGTTGAGTCTGGCACTGTCGAAGTGGAGCGGTCGGCCGATCTTTCACGAACGCTATCTCGTATTCGCACAGTTCTTCCTGTTCGCCTTCTGGGGCATCGTCTGGGCGCGCCTCCCCGGTCTGCCTCCGCGGTTGGGATTGGGCTGCTTCTTGGTCGCGCTGACGGGATCGGGGATGTGGACGGCGCGCGAGCCTTGGCCCACGCATCCTCCCGCCGTGGCCGATGCCGCCACCGTTCTCCGCGATCATTATCGAGACGGCGACGTGATTTGGACATCGAGTCCCAGCGAATTGAACCGTCTGCGCTACTACGCGGCTCAAGCGGGATTGCCCGCGACGATCGCCGTTCGATGTTTCGTCAGCCCGTTTCAGCCGCCGGGACATATCGTTCACCTCGGCTCGCTCCGAAGCGAAGACATCGAGTGGCAACGATTCGATGCCAAGCGGCACGACTTCGCGCGGGTGTGGTCGACGAACGAAGGTCTAACCCCATCCGGTGACGGTTGGCGTGAAGTCGCGCGTTGGACGTTCGATGGGGAGAGTGGGGAACACCTCCAACTCACCCTCCACGAGCGTTCTTGACTCTCGCCCAGGCGTTCCGCTGGCTCGATACAAGAACAGGATTCCTCCTCCGCCCTCCATCGCGTAAGATAGACGGATAGTAACTTTACCGTCGCGCGGGATTCAATCGTGCATATCACCGCTTTGTGTCCATTTTGTCGGACGGGGTATCAAGTGCAGGCGACGCTGCGCGGGCAGATGGTGCGCTGCCCCAATGCGTCGTGCCGGAAGGTTTTCCCGGTTCCTCTTGAGGTACCGCCGGAGCCGTCCGCCGCGCCGCCTCAACCGAGTGTATCGTCGAACATCGGTCAACGTTCCGGAACGGTCGGCGAATTGGTGCCGATCGTGCAAAGCGAGCGAGCCGTCCCCTCGACGCCCACAGTGGAGCCGTCCAAGCACGTTTCGGAGATGGTTCCCGTCGTGCCGTCGTCGCCGGTGGCGGAGAATCGTCCCAGCGATGGCGAATGGTGGCAAGCCGCGCCACCGATACGCGACACCTCTAGGAAGCCCAGCCCGTCGCCACAACCCACTCTACCCTCGGCGAACAAACCGGCTTCGCCGATCACCAAGGAGAAGAAGCCACGACCCGCTCCGGTTCCCCGTCCTGCGGAAGAGACGCAACCGATGTCCGTTGTACCGGAGCAGCCGAGCGGGCCGCGCGAGTTGCCTCCGGGTGTATGGGAACCTCCGCCGGTGCGCCGCGGCGACCAAGCCAAGGAGTCACCCGCCGAATTGCCCGTCGACAAAGCGGCTGAGGAATCGCATCGACCGCGCGTCGGCAAGCGGAAGGCGCTTCGCTTCGTGGTCGCGTTGTTCGCCGTCACGTTCGCCGTTCTCGGCGGCGTCGGCGCGTGGGTGTGGGTGAAGTTTCACGCCAGCGAAGAGGCGTGGCTCGCCGACGCGACGGCCGCATTCGAGCAAGGCTCGTACACCAATGCCGCCGATCAATACCGTAGGCTGGCGCAGAAGTTTCCCGAAAGCCCCCGCGTCGAGGAATATCGCTTCCTCACCGATTGGTCCAGTGTGTGGAGCGCGGTCGCCGATGCCGACGGCGATCCCGCAACCGGCATCGCCAAATTAGAGCAGTTTCTAAAGGATCACAAAAAGGATCCGTTTGTGGAAGAGCGTGCCCGCGATGCCGGCCGAATGACGCTCAAGCTGTCGAAGGCATTCGCCGCGCGCAACGCCAATCCGGCGGACGACGAACCGTTGAAGGTCGCCGACCGTCTCGAAGCGTTGCGGCGCGAGGTGGCCGCGCTCGGCTCCGATGCGTTAAGCAAAGAGGATTCGGGACAGATCGAACTCGATCTCGGCGCGGTGCGCCGCGCCGTGGAGACGGCGCGCAAGCGCCGCGCCGTGTTGGCCGAGTTGCGTCCGCGCGACAAAGAGTCGCCGATGGACGCGCTGCGGCGGTCGCGCGCCCTGCTGGCGCGGATGGAGCGAGAATTGCCCGGCATTGGGGCGGAGGCGCAACCGGCGATCGCCCAGTTGGAGGACGCGCATCAGGCGAGCGTGGTGTTCCTGCCGCGCAACGAAGACGCGCCGCCGCCGTCGCCGCGCCCCGTCGATGACGCCGAATCGCTGCTGTTCGTCCCGCTGCTGCCCTCCGCCGCGCCAGGGAACGCCCCGGTGAACGATCCGGTCGTTTTGGCTCTGGCGCGCGGCGTGTTGTACGCTCTGAAGCAGAGCAACGGCGAGCTGAAGTGGGCGACGCGCGTCGGCATCGACACGACCGCGCTGCCGCCGCGCGTGCCCGCCTCGCCGACCAATCCCGAATTGATGCTGGTGCTGTCCGCCGACACGCAAACCCTTTCGGCTCTCGACGACAAAGGCTATCCGCTTTGGGAGTATTCCATCGGTCAAGCCGTGCTGGGCCGACCCATCGTCATCGGCCCGCGCGCCTATTTGGCCGCCTACGACGGCACCATCCATGAAATCGAATTGGCGCGCGGTCAGTTGCTCGGCCGCTGGTCGTTGGGCCAACGGCTGACATGCGGCGGCACGCGCGAGGGGAACACCAGCCGCGTCTATTTCCCCGCCGACGATTCGTGCGTCTACGTTCTCGACGTGGACCCCAAGGCGCGTCGCTGTGTCGCCATTCTCTACGACGACCACCCCAGTGGATCGCTGCGCGGCGAGCCGGTCGTCGTGCCGCCCGAAGGCGACGCGCCGGGCTATCTCATTCTCAATCGCGTCAGCGGGCTGGATGCCATGCGCCTGCGCGCGTTTGAATTGCCTTTACAGGGTCGCCATGCTCCGGAACTGCCGCTCGAACCGCCGGCCCTGTTTTCGGGTTGGACGTGGTTCGATCCGAAACAAGACGGCGAAAAACTGGCCATCGTCAGCGATGCCGGTATCCTGGGGCTGTTCGGCATCCGTCAGCCGGGCAATCAGGACCAAGCCTTGTTTCCGTACCTTCAGCCGGGAGGATTGGATCTATCGCCGCTGTTGCGCTCGGAGCGCGCTTTGCCGCGCGAACGCAGCCGCGCCCAAGTCGTGTCGATGCAAGGCGACGAGTTATGGGTGTTGGCGCACGGTCGCTTTCAGCACCTGGAGTTGCATTGGAGCGCGACGGAGGGACCGCAAGCGCTGCCGCGTTGGCCCAAGCCGTTGACCCTCGGTTCGCCGCTGCACGAAGCGCGGCAGGTCGAAGATCGGGACACGGGACGCTTTACGTTCTTCTTGGCAACGCAGGCGATGGAGCAACAGACGTGCCTGGCGTCGGCGGTGGACGAAGACGGAAAGATCGTCTGGCAGCGACAGTTGGGTCTGGTGTGTCGAGACGAGCCATTGACCCTGACGCCGCCCGATGGAGGCAAGCCTCTGTTGCTGGCCTTGGATCGCGGCGGCGGATTGTTCGTCATCGATCCGCAAGATCGCCACCACCCGCAATTCATCGCCCCGGCCTTGGACGACAATCCCCAAACGCCGCCGATGTTGTTGACCTTGCCGGACGGCCATTCCGCTCTGGAGATCGCCGCGCCGGGGGACGGTCGCGCCCTCCACATTCGCCACATCGAGTGGATCGAAGGCGCGCGGCGGCTGCGCTATCGCACCCGTGAGGTAAATCTGGTGTCGCAGGCCGATAACAGCGTGCGGTCGTTGGCCGGGCCGCCCGCCGTGATGGGGGCCTATCTGTTGTTGCCGATGACAGACGGTAATCTGATGCGCATGCCGTTGGCCTTGGAGGAATCGCGGCCGCAAACAGGCCCGACTTGGCGCGACAATCTCGCGCCCGCATCCGCCCGCTGCGAGGTGTTAGCACTCGGCGGCGATCGGTTCTTGACCACCGATGGCGGACGCAATTTGTCGGTCTTTGAATGGCCCGTCGACGCGGACAAAAACTGGCGGCGCGTCTTCCCGAAGGACGGCGAGTCCAAACCGATGGAAGAGTTGATCGCCACCCCGCCGATTTTGTTGCCGCCGCAAGCCGATGCCCCACCGCGTGTCGTCGTCGGCGATTCCGCCAACGCCTTGCACGTATTCGCCGTTGCGCCCGACGGCGCGCTCAATCGACAATTTACCTGGAATCTCAAGGGCAAAATCACGGCGGGACCGTTCGTCCGCACCACGGCAAAGGGCGAGACGCGCCTGGCGTGCGTTCTCGACCGGCATCGGCTGATCTGGCTCGATCCCGCCAAGTCGGAGCCGCTGTGGACCTATGCCACCGAAGGCGGAGCGATCCTCGGCCAACCGAGGCTGATCGAGGACGCGCTGATGGTGGCGCTGCAATCGGGCCGCTATCTCGCCGTCGATCCCAGCGACGGACAACCCAAGGGAGCGGGCTACACCCTCCGCGCCAGCGCCGCCCCGGCAGCCGCGCCGACGCCTTTCGGTCCCGGCGTCCTGTTTGCTCCTCTCAGCGACGGAACCGCCTTACTGCTTTCCCTCGATTTGGTTCGTCCGACAAACCCGAAGGTTCCGAAGGTTCCCTCGTCCGCGCATTGACCTTGACATTCGGGCACTTCGAGACTAGGGTTCGCCGACTTTTCATCGGTGCGAGAAAGATTGCCGATGCAGGCACACTTCGGCCGATGACGCGGCACGCTGGGGTTGGAGCGTGCGCGAACGGAATCACAGGGGGAGGATAATCCAATGGGCAAGATGCCCCTCGCATTTTTCGCTGGCGCATGCGGAATCGGCATGCTCTTGACCGGATGTAACTGTTGCAACAAACAAGCCAATAAGGGCGCTTTCGGCGAAGGGCTCCCCAACAGCAGCCTCCGAGGCGGAATGTCGAAGAACTCGACCGCTCCGCTCGATCCGGGCACGAGTATGGCCGGCAGTTCGTTCAATACCTCGTCCTCGACGGGAACCGGCCGTTCCAGCGCTACCGCGGGATCGGGCTTGAGCGGCAGCGGTTCCGGCAGTACTGCTGGGATGAGGTCGCCGATCAGCGGAAACAGCGGAAGCGGCTCATCTAGTTGGCCGTCCGCGCCGGGCGGATCGCCGAGCATGAGTTCGGGCATTGGCGCGACGAGCGGCGGCTCCTTGGGCAGCGGTTCGACTTCCACCGCGCCTTCCACCGCTCCCATCGGCGGTCGCCCGTCCGCGACTTCGTCCGCGGTACAGCCTGTCGGCGCTCAGAACACGATCTCATCCGGCCTGAGCAGTGCGAACTATAGTACTATGGATCGGGACACGACGCCGTACTTGCCGATGGCAGGTTTCGGCAATAAGAGCAGCGGGCCTCCGCCGGCTCCGCCCACGAGCGGCGAGTACGGACGATTGCCTCTCAGCACTAGCAATGGCTCGCGCTCCAGTGCCAGTGGCAGTTCGACGACAACGAACTCGCCGATTTCCACCTCCAGTTCGTGGAGTACCTCTCCGGTTGCAAACGGTTCGACTTCGCCCACGCCTTATTATCCCGGTGCCGGTTCGACGACGAGTGGTACTTCAACCCCAGCCGCTTCCAGTCCGACGAGTAGCCCTCTCAGCGGCTCCCAGGGTTCAACCGCTTCCAGTCCGACGAGTAGCCCTCTCAGCGGCTCCCAGGGTTCAATCGCTGGAACGCCGACAAGCAACACCAGCAACAAGACTTCTTCTGGATTGCCGCCGTACATGACCAGTAATCCCGGCCAGCCCTGATCGATGCCCGTCGGGTCGTGCCATCGAACGCCTTGGGTCGAGCCGGAAAGCTCGACCCAAGGCATTTGTCTAACCGAGCAAGCGTTGGCGAATCCCCTCGGGTATCTCTCTCGATTCCAACTCGTGAACTCCCGGCCGAATGCGACAGCACACGGCACTTATGCGTCCCTTGGCCACCGGCTTGCCCTCGTGCGTAAAGTCGAACACATACGTCACCGACTTGCCGCCGACGCGCTCGACGGACACCCCAATGTCCACCACATCGTCGAATCGCACCGGACGCAGGAAATCGCAACTCGCCGCCACGCGCGGAAAGCCGAGTTTCTCGTCGCCCCACGTCATCGACACGGAGAGACCGAGCGAGCGCAGAAATGCCACCTCGGCGAACTCCATGTAACGAAAATAATTGCTGAAATGAATGATGCCGGCCATGTCGGTATCGCAGAAATCGACGCGACGGCTGACACGGAATGGCGCGGCCATGGAAACACCTCCAACGGCGAACCGGCAGCGTGAGCTGCCGGGTTGATTATCTCTCACCCGGCAGCTCACGCTGCCGGTTCGCCAGGTATTGTGATTATCTCTCACCCGGCAGCTCACGCTGCCGGTTCGCCAGGTATTGTGATTATCTCTCACCCGGCAGCTCACGCTGCCGGTTCGCCAAGTATTGTGAATAAATCGCCGTCGTCTCCGTCGCCATGCGTTCGGCGTGGAAGCGTGTGTGTACCGCCTCCTTGCCCTTGCGGCCTAGTTCCTGGCGGTGCGATCCATTGTCGAACAATTGGCGCAAGGCGTGGGCGAGATCGTGGGGATCGTTCGGTTCGACGAGCAGGCCGCCGCCGGTCGCCTCGATCAGCTCCGGGAAGGAACCGTGGCGCGGCTGCACCACCGGCACTCCGTTGGCCAACGCCTCCAAGACGTACAAACCCTTCGGCTCGCGGTACGTCGTCGGCACGGAGAGAACATCGATTCCTTGCAAGAAGCGCACCTTACTGTCGTGGTCCGGCGCTTCGATGTGGAGGAAATGGCCGCCGAGACCGCGTTCTTTTAATGTGCCATAAAGACCCTCGAAATAGTCTTTATTATTCGCGCCGAGCCAGCCGGAGACGTGCAAACGGCATTGCTCCGTACCGGGCGTTTGCTTGAACAGATGGAATGCCTCAGTCAGAACGTGCAGCCCCTTTTCCGGACAAATGCGGGCGAAATAGCCGATGGTGAAGGGGCGTTCCCCCCTCACCCCCAGCCCCTCTCCCCCCAGAGGGGGGA